>PAHJ01000096.1 GCA_002705565.1 Geminicoccus sp.
AGACTTTGTTGCCGGACGCGAACTCACCGTTTCCGTGCTTCAAACCAAGGGCGAAAAGCCACGCGCTTTGGCAGTGACTGAGTTGAAACCAAAAACGGCCTTTTATGACTATGAAGCGAAATACAACGCTGAGGCCGAAACTGAGCACGTGGTCAATCCCAGCGATCTGCCGGCCGACGTACACCAGCAGCTGCTAGAATGGTCAGAGCGCGCGCACTTGGCTCTGGGTTGTCGCGGCGCGAGCAGGGCTGACTATAGATTTGATCCCGACTCTGGTCGAATCGCGATTCTTGAGGTAAATACACAGCCAGGACTGACACCACTCAGTCTTTTGCCCGAGCAAGCTTTAGCGACGGGAATGGATTTTAAGGCCCTTGTGGCATGGATGGTTGAAAACGCGGAATGCGACGCCTGATTGGATTTTGGCGGAAAGACGGACACGTCGAAGCCTCGAAAGAGACGCATAAGGTTGCGGGTCACGGCCCCAGCTTCGATAACGACGTTGAATTCGCAAGTGACAGCAAACGCGACAGAAGGTCTGCTCTGGACCAGCGTCGCCGACGGTTGAACCGTGAGTCCCGTCATCGACGGATCACGGGCTTTTTGCGTGTGGCCGCGCCGCTGCTGCTGGCTGTTTCAGTGACGGCTGCGGCAGCCTGGAGCTGGTACAGTGGCCGCCTGGACATCGCCGGAATCCGTGGCGCGCAGGCTGCACAAATCGCCGGTGCCGCGGTTGGACTGCGGATCGAAGAATTCTCGATTTCCGGTCGCCGCTACACACGCGAGTCTGACATTGTCGCTGCCGTGGGTGCCTACTATGGCGATCCCATCCTCGGCATCGACCCCAACGACGCCAAACTCAGGATCGAGGGCCTACCCTGGGTGAACCGCGCCGAAGTTGAGCGGATTCTGCCCAAAACCATCGCCGTCACCGTGGTCGAGCGGGTTCCCATGGCTATCTGGCAGAGCAATGACTTGCATCAGGTTATCGACACCGAAGGCAAAGTCATCATCGACCAGTCACCCTCTGACTTTCTCGACTTGCCAGTCGTATCGGGCGAAGGCGCAGCCGTATCGGCCGCCGAATTGGTGTCTGTACTGAGCATCGTTCCATCTATCCGCCAATATGTCGTCGCAGCTGAGCGACGCGGCGATCGCCGGTGGGACCTGTTTCTGACGCTAGGTATCAAAGTACAATTGCCCAGCACTGCCACCGACCTCGCCCTGCGCCGATTATCCGACGCTGAAGGACGATTTGGCCTGTTAAGTCGGGATATCGTTAACATCGATCTCCGTGTTGCCGACCGCATGATCGTGCGAAAGCGAAACGAATCTGATGATAATGGTCGTGATTTGTTCGCGACAGAAACACACGTTTCCACGTTTTTTCAAGATGGTAGCGAAAATAGCTTAACTCCTGATGTAGATTCGTTTACATTATAAGCTCTAAGGGGATGTCTCATATTTTTGAGACATAATTCTGAACTGCTAGCCGCGTTTTTTCGGGTGGTGGTGATATTAATTTAAGCGCTCGGCAACGGGTGCGTATTTGATGGAATATATTTGAGCCTATGCGAACGTTCCGTTCACATCGCGGCTTATACGGGGTCTTAGACGTTGGATCGTCGAAGATTACATGCCTCGTCATAAACGCGACCAACCACCGAAACCCCAAAGTTCTTGGGATTGGTCACCGCGCGTCCAGAGGGATGCGGGGTGGTGAGGTTGTGGACATGGACGCGGCCAAGGATGCAATTCTGGCGACGGTAACGGACGCCGAAGAAGCCGCCGGGCTGACCATCGAAGATATCTTTGTTTGCTACTCAGGCGGTAAACCCCGCAGCCAGCTGGTCGATCTGGAGATCGACGTCAGCGGCCATGCGGTGAACGATACGCACGTCAATGCGCTGATCAACTACGCGACGCAGCAACTGCCTTTCGAGCAGGAAAGCGTGCGCCCCATGCATCGCTTACACACGCTGCCCGTCGATTACCGCGTTGACCGCAACCACGGCATCAGCGATCCGCGCGGAATGACCGCCGATCGGCTAGGCTCCCGTCTGCTTGCAGTGTCGGTTTCACGGTCCAGTCTCGACAACATTTTTGACGCGATCGACAAATGCCATCTGACCATTCGTGGCGTGATGGTGGGCGGTCTGGCCAGTCACTATGCGGTCATTACCGAAGAAGAGATGCAATTGGGCGCTTGCCTGGTCGAGATCGGAGCATCGATTTCCACGCTGGTGGTGTTCAACGGTGGCGGTCCCGTTCATCTGGAGACCCTGCCCATCGGTTCAGATCACCTCACCAGAGATCTCGCTGCCGCCTTGAATTGCAACATAGCCGCGGCGGAGCGAATTAAGACACTTTACGGTTCCGCCTTGAGCAATCCCTCCGACAGTGACCGCGAGATCCGCTTGCCACAAAGCGCGTTGAACGGCGGCCTGGTCGGCAGTGACCGTATCACCAAGTCCTTCGTGGTCGGCATCATGCAACCGCGTCTCGATGAGATGCTGAGCATGCTGAAGAACCGCGTCGAGCACACAAATCTCAGAAAATTTGCTGGCCGCCGGGTGATTTTTACCGGCGGAGGCGCCAACCTGACCGGGTTGCGCGACTACGCAACATTGGCGCTGGATCGCCAAATTAGAATAGGACGCCCTCGCGCTATGGCAGGATTACCTGCATCACGCGTTGGGTTTGAGCTGTCCGCCGCAATGGGCCTGGCGCATTTCAGCGCCACTGCGGGCTCCAAGGCGACGTACAGTTCTATGGGCGCAGCACCGCTGACCCAAAAATCCTTGCTTCAGTCCATACCGTTGGTGGGTGGACTTTTTTCAAAGAGGGCGGCGTAGAACGACTGTCCTCACAAATAATGAGACCAAAAAGTATAGGCGACAAAGTCGCATAAGGTACTAATGGAGAATTTTATGTGTGCTCTACAATTGAGCGTTCCGGATCAGAAATCGGTATTTAAGCCGCGCATTCTGGTCCTCGGTGTTGGTGGCGCCGGCGGGAATGCGGTGAACAATATGATACAGGCAGATCTACAAGGCGTAGAATTTGCCGTTACAAATACAGATGCCCAAGCGCTGGAAATGTCCTTGAGCGATCGCCGTGTCCGGCTGGGCACCATGGCGACGCAAGGCCTAGGTGCCGGGGCAAATCCCATGGTCGGTCGCGCCGCAGCAGAAGAATCGCTGCAAGACGTCCTGGACGAAATTGGTGAAGTCAACATGGTCTTCATCACCGCTGGCATGGGCGGTGGCACAGGCACAGGCGCCGCGCCGCTTATCGCTAAAGCGCTGAAAGAACGCGGTGTTTTGACCGTGGGCGTCGCAACCAAACCCTTTGGGTTTGAAGGGGTTGTGCGCATGCGCCAGGCAGAAGAAGGCATCGACCTTTTCGCCTCCGCGGTCGACACTCTGATTGTCATTCCTAACGAAAACTTATTCCGGGTCGCCAATGAGCGCACGTCTTATGCCGATGCTCTGAAGATGGCAGATGAAGTCCTCTATGACGGTGTTCGGGCCATTTCTGACCTGATCGTTCGCCCGGGCAACATCAACCTCGACTTTGCCGATGTCCGTGCATTGATGACCGTGATGGGTAAATCCATGATGGGGACAGGCGAAGCGGACGGTGAAAACCGGGCCGTTGAAGCCGCCGAACTGGCGATCTCTAACCCCCTGCTGGACGATATTAATCTGAGCTCGGCCAAGGGTGTCCTGCTGAACATCTCAGGTGGTCCTGATTTGACCATGTATGAGGTCGATGAGGCCGCCAAGCGGATCACCCGCGAGGTCATGCATGACAGCAACATCATTACCGGCACATCGATTGATCCAAATCTTGAGGGCACGTTGCGGGTTTCTGTCGTTGCGACGGGCATTGACGAAGAAGCTTTGGCAAAAACCGGCGTAACCAGCGGTGCTTTTGCCCGTCCTGAACCCAAGGCGGCCAGCCCAGCACCGATCAAGCCGATGGCGCCAAAGCCATTGACCACGCCAAGCCTCATCAAATCCACAACAACGCCGGTTAACACGCAAACATCCTTCAGCGTGACCGGTGCCGGAGGTGTGGTCCACACCATCCAGGGAACGCCGGGGACCATGGAGTTTGCGCGCTCGGTGGCTAATCCACCCAAGCGGACCTCCTCCTCGACATCAAGCGAAACCGCCACGCCTGAGGGCACCATCGCAGCAGCAGCTGCGGTGCAGAAACCGCGCAACCCGATTGCGCCTCTGCCGGAGTCTCTGCTGACCCCGCCGGCGCGCAATGAAATGATCGATATGCGCGAGCTTACGCCGTCTCAGACAGCAGCTACGGCGTCTTCCCAGCGCGAAGAGCCTGCTCCGCAAGCGATTCCCGGCTACCGGGAGGCACAGTCTTCGCCAGCGGCTATCGAGGCGCGTGAAAACAAGCTCTTACGGGCTCAGCACGAAGTCGCTCAACGTCCTGCGTCTGCCTTTGACGCGCCGCAGCACCAGCCGCAATATCAGCCACAGTTGGCGGATCCGGCACCGGTGATTCCGGCGCCGGCACCGCAGAGCTACGAGCAGCCAGCTCCTATGCCCCGTCGTGAGCCGGAGCCGCGCACCTTGTTTGAGCCTCTGGTTGAACCCAAGGGTCCAGCATCCTTTGATACATCAGACGATCATCACGACTTGTTTGATGATACGGAAGGCCACCAGCGGCCAAACGGTCCTTTGGGCCGCTTGCTCGATTTGGCTCGCGGCGGCTTCTCGCACCGTCCTAGCGCGGATGATGTCCATGAAGCCGAACAGCGTCAAAGCATGCACGAAAGTGGCTTTGATCGCCTTGGCTCCACGCCACCTTCTGCGGAGCAGCAATCCCGCCGTGACGGATCCAGCGCGGCCAGTCGTGGCCTGAACACTGGAGCACAGCGCCCAGCGCTCACCAGCATCTCAACGACCCCCATGGATGGTCCTGAAATGGATCTCGATGAGTCCGAGATGAACATCCCGGCGTTTCTGCGCCGACAGATGAATTAGAGGGCGACACACCCGCTAAATCATATTTCCACCGACTTACCACCAACATTCTCCATAGGGCGGGGTGCTACAGCACTTCCGCCCTTTCCTTTTTGTTTGGGGTGGCGCAAACGATTTTGGAATCATTGGAACGGACGAGTCTGTGACGTATCAGAAGACCCTCGCACGCCCTGTGCGAATGGCAGGCCAAACATTGCATGCAGGGGTTCCGGTATCCTGCACGATCTCACCCGCACCCGTCGGACATGGGCTTGTATTCCGGCGACTGGACGCGTTGCCTGAAGTTTCTGACGTTCAGGTCAGTCACGAAAATATCGTGATAGCCCCGCTCTGCTCGCGGATCGCCAATGAGGGTGGAACTAGTGTTTCAACGCTCGAACACCTGATGGCTGCGTTTCGTGTCTTTGGGGTGACCAATGCTCTCATTACACTCGATGGCCCCGAAGTCCCGATTCTGGACGGTTCCAGCCAACCGTGGGTCAGCGCACTGCAACAGGCCACGATTGTCGAACAAACTATGGCGGCTCCCGTGATCCGATTAACGCAGACGATCAGCGTTAGCCACGAAGATAGCCATGCTCTTCTGACCCCGCTAGAGCCCGGGGAAGAGCTCGGCACGTTTTCAGCCCATATTGACTTTGATGCACCCAGCATCGGCACGCAGTCCTATACTGGGACACCCGACCTGGAAGAGTTTGAGCGCGAATTGGCCTCTTCTCGCAGTTTCGTCCTGGCACAGCACCTGCCGGAACTTCAGTCTAAGGGTCTGATCCGTGGTGGATCGCTGGCCAATGCCGTGGTCTTTGACACCCATGGGGTACGTAACCCAGAGGGTCTGCGGTTTGACAACGAGCCAGTCCGCCACAAGATCCTCGATGCGATTGGCGACATGTATTTGAGCGGCGTTTCGATCCTGGCGCACTACCACGGTACCAAGGCCGGTCATTCGCTGCATGCTGCTTTGCTACGCTGCTTATTTGCCGACAATACGGCCTGGCACTGGCAGGATGAAGAAGCCAGTACCAAAGTAGTGGCCTTTCGGGCTTCGCAGCGGTAAAACGGCTGCAAAATTATGCGTATCAGGGCTGCGACCCCATGCAGCCCCCCAAAGAGGATGGTTTCTGGACCGTGCGAGCGTTTTTACCCGTGCTAACAGCCTGTGTGGCCGCCGTGCTTTTGACCGCGTGCGAAGACCGGGAAGAGCGCATCGAACGCTTGCAGATTGACGCCGACACCATCGAAGAACTGTCCTTGGAGGCACAGCGTTCAGCGAATGACGGGCGGATGGCCGAAGCTGCACGCTTGCTTGATGAAATCGATCGCCAGTTCCCGACCTCTCCGGAGGCCCCGCGCGCCTTGGTGCTGGCTGGCCGCTACTATTTTGAGGGTCAGGAATACGAGCTGGCGACCGCAATCCTCAGCCGCTTTATCCGCGACCATGGTGGACACCCTGACATCGCCTACGCCTATTATCTTCGCGGGGTTTCGTCCTACCGCTCGGTTTCAGACGTGGACAAGGACGAAGGTGACACGGCAAACGCAGAGAACCACCTGCTCGCCGTGATTACGCAGTTTTCCGGTACAGACTACGCACTCGACGCCGGCGTAAAACTCAACGCCATCAAGAACCAGCGGGCCGCCAAAGAGCTGGTAACAGGCAAATTCTACCATCACCGGCGCGAATATATGGCGGCGCTCAATCGCTACCAGAACATCGTCAGTGACTACCAAGATTCGACCTACGTCGAAGAAGCACTATACCGGATTATCGAGGTTTATCGAACGCTCGGGCTGAACTCTGAGGCAAAAAATACGGCTGTGCTGCTTGGCCACAACTTCCCAGACAGCCAGTGGTATTATAAAGCTTATGAGATTGTTGAAGGCCCCTTGCCCGACCATATCGAAGGAAGTGGTGGGAGTTTTTGGGGTAACCTGAACCCCTTCGGCTAGCACCCTCACCGCGTTCTTCCCGGTGTGGACCACAAAGAGGCGCCGCCCGTGCTTACCACGCTATCCATTCGTGACTTTGTACTGATCGAACACCTGACCTTGGAATTGGGGCAGGGTTTGACCACGCTTACCGGCGAAACCGGCGCGGGCAAGTCGATCCTGCTGGATGCTCTGGGTGTGTGCATCGGCTTGCGCGCCAGTCCCGATATGGTTCGAACCGACGCAAGACAGGCCTCCATTACCGCTGTTTTCGACGTACCGGACCGTCATCCGGTGTTCCATGAACTGCGCGAGTCCGGTCTGTCGATCGAGGACAATGAGCTGGTTCTACGCCGGGTCATCCAGGCGGATGGCCGCAGTCGGGCTTTTGTAAACGATGAACCGACCTCTGCCGGGACCCTGCGACGGTTGGGTGAAACCATGGTGGAGATCCAGGGACAATTCGACCTGCACGGCCTGCTCTCTCCTAGCCATCATCGCACCGTGCTGGACACCTTTGCCCATAGCGAAAGTCTGCTGAAGGCGGTTCAGCGCTGCCATGACACCTGGCACACGGCAAAGCAGGATCTGAGCAGCGCGCGTGAGGACCTCGAAAAGGCTCAGCGCGAAGAAACCTACCTCCGCCACGCCACCGAAGAACTTGAAGAACTCAGCCCAGAAGTCGGAGAAGTCTCAAAGCTGGAAACCCGTCGTGGCCTGCTCGGCAACGTCGCAGGCATTCAGGAAGCCATCGGCCAGGCCGCCTCAACGCTGATTGGTGACGACAGCGCGGATGAACGCATTGGTCTCGCCTTCCGCACGCTTGAGCGGGCAGCAGAACGGGGCGGTGAGGCCTTGAAACCAGCTATGGATGCCGTTGATCGCGCCTCGCTGGAAGTCAACGAGGCACTCTCTCTGCTCGGCGCAGTGCAGGCTGAGCTGGACGCAGATCCAGATGAGCTGGAACGGGTCGAAGACCGCTTGTTCCGCTATCGCGACCTAGCGCGTAAGCACAACGGCGACCCAGATGATCTTATGATGCTGCTAGAACGCTTTCAGCGGGGGTTGGAGGCGCTGGACGACAGCAGCGCACACATGGCCAACCTCGAAGCCGCCGTCAGCGCCGGCGCCACGGCCTATGACCGTGCCGCTGCATCGCTCTCCGCTTCGCGCATCAAGGCTGCAAAGAAGCTTGATCGAACGGTAATGGCCGAACTGCCGGTTTTAAAGCTCGAACGCGCTCAGTTTGAAACCGCTGTCAGATCCGATCCCGAAAACCGCACGCCACAAGGCATCGATATGGTCGAGTTTACGGCCGCAACAAACCCGGGCGCATCCTTCACGGCCATCCAAAAAACCGCATCTGGGGGCGAACTTTCGCGCTTTTTACTGGCGCTGAAGGTTTCCTTGGCCAACGACAACCCGCTGCCAACTCTGGTGTTCGATGAAGTCGACGCTGGCGTGGGCGGCGCGACGGCGGAGGCAGTCGGCAAACGGCTGCAAGCGCTGGCGGAAAACGTCCAGGTGTTGGTGATCACGCACAGCCCCCAGGTTGCGGCCAAGGGGGCTGAACACCTACGCGTGGCGAAGTCTGACGCCAAAAACGGTCAGATGAAGACGACTGTTACACCACTCGACGCGGACCAACGCCGTCTGGAAGTGGCGCGCATGCTCGCCGGTGATCGTGTGACGCCAGAGGCCGAAGCCGCTGCGGCGGCTTTGCTGAAGGGAAGCCCAGCGTGAGTTCTACCCCTGCTATCAAAGTGCCCAAGGACCGGCTTATGGCGGAGACAAGGCTGGCTGGGCTGCGGGCTAAGATGGTGGAGGCCGAAGACGCCTATTACCAGAATGACGACCCGATCCTGACCGATGGCGAATACGATGCGCTCCGGAGCGAAGTGGTAGCGATCGAAGCTGCGTTTCCTGATCTGGTCACCGATGATAGCCCTACCCAGACCGTGGGAGCCGCGCCCTCGGGTGGTTTCACCAAGGTCACCCACGCCCGCCCCATGCTATCGCTTTCCAACGCGTTCGAGGATGACGACGTTGTCGAATTCTTCGCCAGGGTCCGGCGTTTTCTGAACCTGTCCCAGGATGCCCCTGTGGACCTGACGTGCGAGCCAAAAATCGACGGTCTGTCGGCGGCCATTACCTATGAAAAGGGGCAGTTCACCCTTGGCGCAACGCGCGGTGACGGAGCGGTGGGTGAGAACATCACGGCCAACCTTTCTGTCATCGGTGATGTGCCGCAACAGCTCACCGGCGAAGACGTGCCAGACATCCTCGAAGTTCGGGGTGAGGTCTACATGGCTACGGATGACTTCGCCGCGATGAATGCTGCACTGGAGGCAGAGGGCAAGAAGGTGTTTGCCAACCCACGCAACGCCGCTGCGGGCAGCCTGCGCCAACTTGATCCCAGCGTTACCGCGTCTCGGCCCTTGCGCTTTTTCGCCTACGCGTTGGGTCAATTTTCAGGAAATGTGGGCGACTCGCACTGGGCCTTGCTGGACAATCTCAAGCGCTGGGGCTTTATCACCAATCCGCTGAACCGCTTGTGTTCCTCACCTGAGGACGTGCTGTCGTTTTACCACGACATTGAGACCCACCGGGCCGATCTGGCCTATGATATTGATGGCGTCGTCTACAAGGTAAACCGGTTTGATTACCAGGGTCGCATGGGACAGGTCAGCCGCTCCCCCCGATGGGCCATTGCTCACAAATTTCCCGCCCAACGTGCCGTCACGCTGCTTGACGAAATCACGCTGCAAGTGGGCCGCACTGGCGCGCTGACGCCTGTAGCCAATCTCAAACCGGTGACGGTTGGGGGTGTGGTGGTGTCACGCGCGACACTGCACAACGAAGATGAGCTCGACCGCAAGGACATTCGTGCAGGCGATACGGTGGTGATCCAGCGCGCCGGTGACGTGATCCCGCAAGTGGTGGAAGTCCTGCTCGAACGCCGCCCAGCAGACAGCACTAAATTCGAGTTTCCCGACGCCTGCCCCGTCTGCGGCTCCCCCACATCCCGGCCGGAGGGTGAAGTGGTTCGGCGGTGTACTGGCGATCTGGTGTGCTCAGCGCAGGCTGTGGAACGGCTCAAGCACTTCATTTCCCGCAATGCCCTCGATGTTGATGGCTTTGGGGCGAAGAACGTGGAGCAATTCTATGGCTTTGGCTGGTTACAGACCCCTGCCGACATCTTCATTCTAGGCGATCGGGAAGATGAAATTGCGCAATTGGAAGGCTGGGGCCCCGCCTCGGCAGCCAATCTAAGTGCCGCTATCGAAGCCCGGCGCACCGTTCCGCTCGACCGGTTGATTTTCGGGTTGGGCATTCGGCAGATCGGCCTCGATACGGCGCGGGTTCTGGCGCGTGTCTATGAAACCGCCGACAATCTGTTCGCCCAGTTTGACCGCTTGGCCGCGTACGATGAGGCCGCTAACGCTGATATGCTGGCGATTGACGGGATCGGCCCGTCCGTGGTCAGCGAGGCCCGCCGTTTTTTCGCCAACCCTGACAACCGGGCGGCCGTAGACGCTCTGCTCGCACAAGTTACCGTGGAAGCCGTGCAAGCGCCGACCCTTGATGCAAACTCCGTTCTTGCTGGTAAAACCGTGGTGTTTACCGGTTCACTGACGCAAATGTCACGCGCCGAAGCCAAGGCTCGCGCCGAAGCGCTGGGAGCCAAGGTCGCAGGGTCCGTTTCTAAGAAAACCGACCTGGTGGTCATCGGATTGGATGCTGGGTCAAAGGCCAAGAAGGCCGCTGAATTAGACCTCGATACGATGGACGAGGACCAGTGGGTCGCCTTCCTCAATACCTGAGCGTCTATCAGTTGAAATCGATGGACTTTGACCAGTCCTGACACCGCCGATTCAACTGTCGCGGCGCAGACGATCGCTGATTTCGCAACAACAGGATGGACCAGGGCCCCCGGCGAATAACCTTCACTCCGATGAAGCCATGGGCCTGAAACGTCCGCGAAACACGCTGTTCCTGATCGCGCAGCAACCCGGCCAGAACCACCAGACCTTCCGGCTTCGTGACGGCGGCAATGCTTGGCGCGAGGTTGATCAAGTGGCCCGAAAGAATGTTCGCCAAAACCACGTCATAGCGCGCGCGGGCGCGCACTTCACGATGGGCAATACCGGCCGCAAGGACAAACCGCGTGTAGTTACCTACCCGGTTCAGGTGCGCATTGACGTCGGCGACGCGCACAGCCTGCGGGTCGATATCTGAACCCAGCAGAGGCTGCTTGGTCGCCTTGCACCACGCCAAACCCAGCACCCCCGACCCTGTTCCCATATCGAGAATGTTAAGACGACGGCGCCCCTTTGTGCGGATGATCTCAGAGACCATTTCCAGACACCCATGCGTGGTTTCGTGATGCCCCGTGCCAAAGGCGTTCTGAGCGTCGATCACCAATTCAAAACTGCCCGCCGGCGCGGAGGTATGATCGTGGCTGCCGCGCAGGAAAAAGCGGCCTGCGTGGATGGCGGTCAGCAGCGACTGGCTCTCCGCGACCCAGTCGATATCGGGCAGAGTCTGAATCTGAAACGGCGTGCCGTCCATACCCGTGATCTGATCGCCCAGCGTGACTAAGGGCTGAACATCCTCGGCATCAGGTCGCAGATCGAGGTAGGCGAGCACGTCCAGATCATCGCTGTCGCGAAGATCAACCCCCGTGTCGATTAACGGTGCACGCCGGCCAACAACAGCACCCGGCAAACCACTGAGCAGCGCCTCATAGGTTTCAGCATGCGCCCGTGGGACAGAAACGGACACAAGGTAGGTTTCGGGCATGGAGGAGGGTCCTAACTAGCTTCAGCGGCGTCTACAACGAACGATGCGATAACACGTTTTTCACCCGCTGCGTCGAAGCCAATGACGAGTTTCTCTCCCTCAACGGCCGAAATGATGCCGTAGCCAAACTTCCGATGGAACACGCGCTGCCCCGAGACAAAGCCGTGGCTAGCATCACGGCTGGCGAAGCCAACGGGGTCGAAGGTGCCATCGATGATGGGCGGGTTACCTCGTTTGACGGTATCAAGATTGGTCTTGAGCCGGTTCATACCTGGGCTGTCCTGCCCTCTGAATTGCCGCTTGTCCGCCCACTCCAGCGGCGGCAGCGCGCCAATATCGCGCGCGCCACTAGCCCCGACGCCATAGAGCGACCCCAGGCCACCAGAACGTCCCTCCGCGCTGAGGGATCCGGCAAACATGCTCGCACCGGAAATGTCGTCGATGTCGAGCAGGTCTTCTGGCAGCTCTTCGACAAACCGCGAAGGCCGCGAGTAGTTCCACTGACCGTGCAAGAACCGACTGCCGACGTACAGGATGTAAAGCTCCTGGCGCGCGCGCGTGATGCCAACGTAGGCGAGACGGCGCTCCTCTTCGAGCCCCTTATCGCCGCTTTCGGTCATGGCCCGCATATTTGGAAACGCGCCGTCTTCCCAGCCTGGGAGGAACACCACAGGAAACTCCATCCCCTTGGCCGCGTGCAACGTCATCAGCGACAGCTCGTCCCCGCCGGAGGCTGCGTTGGTATCCAGCACCAGTGAGATGTGTTCGAGGAATCCGGCTAGGTTCTCAAAATTGCCCATGGAGCCAACCAGCTCGTCAAGGTTCTCCAATCGCCCTCGTGCATCCGGCGTTTTCTCATTCCGCCACATGTCGCGATAGCCGCTGTCTTCGAGCACCTGCGCAGCCAGTTCAGTGTGCGGCATGGTGTTCATCAGCTCGCGCCACTGCCCGATCATCTGCTGGAAAGCCACCAGTTTCTTGCGCGCCGCCGCGGGGAGCTCGTCGGTGTCGATCATCACGTCGATGGCGCGCATGGCGCTGATCCGACTCATTCGGGCAAAGCCCAGGACCTTGGCTACTGTGGTCTGACCGATCCCACGCTTGGGCACATTGATGATACGCTCAAAGGCCAGATCATCGTCCGGCTGGCGGATCAGGCGAAGATAGGCGATGGCATCGCGGATTTCTTTGCGCTCATAGAACCGAGGACCGCCAAAAACCTTGTAGGGCAGACCGACATCGATCATCCGCTCCTCGATGGCGCGCATCATCGACGACGACCGCACCAGGATGGCAAAATCCCGATAATTCCGACCCTGCCGATGCAGGCTTTCGACTTCATCAGTGATGAAGCGGGCTTCCTCGTTCCCATCGGGCAGGCCGCGCACGTGCAGGGTCGAGCCGGGTGCGTCGTCGGTAAAAAGCGTCTTGCCCAGCCGTTCGCTGTTGTTGGCGATCAACGCGCTGGCGGCTGCGAGGATGTTGCCGGTGGAGCGGTAATTCTGCTCCAGCCGGATGGTTTTAGCGCTTTCGTAGTCGGTTTCGAACCGCAGGATGTTCCCCACCTCGGCCCCGCGCCAGCCGTAGATCGACTGATCATCGTCTCCCACACAAGCGATGTTCTGATACTTCGCGGCCAACAGGCGCAGCCACAGGTACTGTGCGACGTTGGTATCCTGATACTCGTCCACCAGAATAAACCGGAACCGGTGTTGGTAAGTTTCCAGAATGGCGGAGTTGATGCGGAAGATTGTCAGATTGTGCAGCAGCAAATCGCCAAAATCACAGGCATTGAGTTCCAGCAAGCGGCTCTGATAGGCGTCATAGATCCGCCCAAGCTGGCCATCACACAAGCCACTGGGAATATCGTCCAACGGCACCTTCTCCGGCACCCAACCGCGATCTTTCCAACGGCTGATGGCGTTGGATACGGCGCGAGGGCTGTGCGCTTTGGGGTCGAGATTGTTGTCAATCAGTAACGTCTTGAGCAACCGCAGTTGGTCATCATCATCAAGGATCGTGAAGTTTTGATTGAAGCTGTCGGCACCCAGCGCGCTGGCATGGATGCGCAAGATCCGGGCGGCCAGACTGTGAAACGTGCCCAGCCACCACCCCGTGGTTGGCTGTCCGATCAGCGCTTCGACCCGCTCCCGCATTTCACCAGCGGCTTTGTTGGTGAAGGTTACGGCCAACACCTCCTGCGGGTGAGCGGTGCCGGTCATCAGCAAGTGCGCAATCCGGGTGGTCAGCGCTCGGGTCTTACCTGTGCCGGCACCCGCAAGAACCAGCACCGGACCTTCGAGGGTCTCGACGGCTTCGCGCTGAGGCGGGTTCAGGCCCTGCATGTAGGCCGGCGCCAAACGCGAGTTCTGCTCTGGCGCGCGAGCCCCTTCTGCGTCTACGGTAAACAAATCCTGTGTCATGGGACGAATGTAGAACATTGTCACTCCGCTCGCCATCGAGATTACGCGCTCAAATGGGGTTCTGGAGGACATCTGATGGGGAAAACCAGCCTGTGAAGAACGTCAGTGTTGAGAACCGTATCCTTAAGGGTGATTTCCAAGGGACATCTTATAACTTACGCGTGTTTCGCTTTGGTGCTTCCAAACCGGGAGCCCCCAAGGCCTACATGCACGCCGCCCTGCACGCAGACGAAACCCCCGGCATGCTGATCCTGCACCACATGCTGCCGAAGCTGCAGGCGGCGGCGGAGGCCGGACTGATCCAGGGCGAGATCGTGGTCCTGCCACAGGCCAATCCTCTCGGCGGGGCGCAGGTGGTATTCAACGACACCCACATAGGTCGCTTTGACCTCGCGTCGGGCCAGAACCATAACCGCGGATGGGAGCTGCTGACCCCGGCCGTGGTGGCGGAAATCGAGACAGTTCTGAGTGATGATGCAACCGCCAACGTCGCCCATATCCGCCGGATTGTCGGTGCCGCCGTCGCCGCGCGGGAGCCTGCGACGGTGCTGGAGCAGTTTCGCAAGGAAATCCTGTTGCTCTCCCACGACGCTGACATCGTCTTTGACATCCATTGCGATGACGAAAGCGGCCGTCATCTGTTTATTATCCCTGAGCAATGGCCTGACTGGGAAGATATCGCACGCGCCAGCCGGTCTATGGTGGCCTTGACAGCTGCTGACAGTGGAGGGGGCTCCTATGACGAGTGCCTGTCCACGGTCTGGACCCGTCTCCAGGCGCGCTTCCCCGACCATCCCATCCCGCTGGCCTGCCCAGCGGCGACCTTCGAATACGCAGGCCGAGGGGACGTGGAGGACGATGTTGCGGCCGAGGATGCGCAACATCTCTTCAGCGTGCTGTGTTCGCGCGGGTTCATCAACATGGCCCCCACGCCGCTGCCAGATATCCAGGTTCCGGGCCTCCCGCTGGAGGCAACGGATATGCTGCGAACGTCCGTTCCGGGGATCCTCACCTACCGGGTAGCGGTGGGCGATCAGGTCATCAAAGGCCAGCACGTCGCGGATATTATCGACCCAACGGAACTCGACCCGGGCCAAGCCCGCACCCCAATACACGCGACCACCGATGGCTTTGTGCTGTCACGGCGCACACGAAAACTGATGTTCCCGGGCGAGAGCATTATGAAAATTGTCGGGCGCGTTGTTCTGGAAAACCGTCAGGGCGGTTATTTGCTCGAAGACTAGAATCCGGAATGGACGGCACGTCTCGTCGGCCTAGTTCGGCTTCTCGCGACTCCATTCCGCGCTGGCAGGCAGGTCGTCCTGTCCCTCCGCAACCAGCATGGCGCGGTGATACGCATAGGATACGTCGAAGTCGTGGATCAGGCCAACGAGCGTGTTCGAACCGTCGTCCATAACCACCGGCACGTGTGCCTCCCCTTTCTCAACAAAACGCTTCATCGCCGTGGTCAAATCGCAGCTCGCGGTGACACTGAGCGCGTCCATCGCAACGTCCCCAGCGGTGTTTTCGGGATCCTTCAACGCCGAGCGTGAGGTTTCCAGCGTGATGAAGCCTTGTAACTGACCCGTATCGGACACCACAAACACCCGGCCCCAGCGGCTGGCAATCAGGCGTTCGAGAGCCTCTGGCGCGGGCGTGGACGGGGCGACGGTATCAACGTCGGTATCAAGAATCTCGGAAACCCGGGTGTTTTGCAGCAGGGAGACATCCTTGCCATCACGAATGTCCAGACCCAGCATTTGTAACTGCCGGGTGAAGAACGAATGACCTGTCAGCGCCCTGGACAGGCCTACAGCGATCACCACGGCAACCATCGATCCCACCGCCATAGGATAAGATCCGGTCAGCTCGAAAACCATCAGCACCGTCGAAATCGGCGCGCCAAGAACGGCCGCAGCGGTGGCTCCCATACCGACAATGGCGTAGGCCGCCGGGTCTGATGTGGTCCAAGGGGCTAGCGCAACGACCTGCCCAAAACTGGCACCTAGAGCGGCCCCAATCAGCAGCGAAGGCGAGAATACCCCGCCACCGAAGCCCAACCCCTGACACGCCGCCGCGCAGACGATTTTACCAGCCAGCACGGCAACCAGCAGAACCAGTCCATATTGCCCTGCCAACGTGAGTTGGGTTGCTTCATAGCCAATGCCCAGAACCTGCGGCAGCTGGATGGCGATGAGCCCGACAATCAGGCCCGCTACCGCCGGACGCGACCACCAGGGCATGCTCAGGCGGTCTGCGACCCGGACAATGCGGAATGTCAGCACGATGAAGAGTACTGCAACCAGTCCGCTGGCCCCGCCCAGCAAGCCGAACAAAGGAAAATCAGCGGCGCCGGCCATAACGATTTCCGGCATGATGAAGGCGGGGTCGTCACCCCGGATGGCACGCCCAACCAAAGTCGCCGCGAGCGCAGCCAGAACGCAGGGCGCAAATAGCGAGAAAGCGTAGTGCCCCACGACCACTTCAAGCGCAAAGAACACGCCGGCCAATGGGGCGTTAAACGACGCTGCGACCGCTGCTGAAACCCCGCAGGCCAGCAGGGTACGGCGAATGCGCGGGTCGAGGCCCAGCATGCGAGCGCCCCACGCGCCAATGGTTGCGCCCCAGTGCACCATCGGGCCTTCGCGGCCAACCGAGGCACCAAAACCGAGGGAAATGGCATTGAGTGAGGCTGCCTTGATGCCGTCGCGAAAGCTCATGCGGCCGCGTCTGAGCGCAGAAGCGGCGATGACGTTGGCGACACCCGGCGGCCGCGGCAGGGTTGGATACAAGATCATCATCAAACCACCGACGATCACGCCACCAACCACCGGACCGGCAAACCGACGCCACCAAGGTTGCTCAACCAGACCTGAGATCAATAGTTCTTCGCGGGTTCCAAGAGCCAGCCACTGGACCCAGGAAATAGCCTCGAGAAACACCACGGCGGCCAGCCCGACCAGCGTTCCAACCACCAGCGCCAGCAACGCTGCAACCAGCAGCCCTCGCTGGCGAAACGCCAACTGTGGAGACCCTGCGGTTCGGGTGGAGAGTTCGGGCATAGTACTTTGGAGCCTTCACGAGTGGATTTCGCGGTAATTAGCGGACGAGTGACTTTCCTGGAGGCAGGCCGATAGACCGGCTGACAAAGCTGGGTCGTTCCCAGTCCTTGTGGACGTCCCAAACAACGGCAAAGGCTTCCAGCACTTCATCACGGAAAGGGGCAGAGCGACGGGTTTTGAGGGAAACGGAAAGCGACATCCATTCCATGGTCGCCGAGAGGAACTCGCTGCCGTCTTCGTTGATGCCGTACATGGTCTGAACGATGTGCATGCGCTTGCTGTCGTAATCGTAGAGCTGGTTTTGCAGTCGGTAAGACTGCCCTTCCATCAGCTCGCCCATATACTGAATATGACCTTCAAGCGTCATGGTCGTCATCTGGGTCCGCTTGCGCGCTTCTGCGTCGTACTTGAGGGTATCGACAAAGAAATCCAAACCAGAATCAAAGGCCACAAGATAATAGGCAACGTTCATGTGGCCGTTGTAATCGATCCACTCTGGCAGCACCGTTCCGCGCTGCTCGAATCCATTTTCAGCGGCTTTCCGCACCTCTACGGCATCAAAATCCACGGCAACGTCCTCCAAGCATGGATAGGAAGGCGTTATAAAGCCTGAAATTCTGTGCGCTAGGGGCTAAGGCCAGGAATGAGGTCCATAGTAGGCTTTTCGAGCGAAAAAAACGTCCTACGCGCTCTAAACGGGCGTTCTCATGGTGACCAGTTCTTCGGCGCTGCTGGGATGAATACCGACAGTCGCGTCGAAGTCCGCCTTCCGCGCACCCATTTTGAGCGCCACCGCGAAGCCTTGCATGATCTCCGCCGAATCACGCCCTGCGAGGTGCATGCCCAGAATGCGGTCCGAATCTCGATCAACGACCAGCTTCATGAAGCTCCGTCCGGGGTTGCCGGAAAGTGTGTTTTTCATGGGGCGGAAGGAGGAGCGGTAGATGTCTACGTTGGCACCCTGCTCCCGCGCCTGTTCCTCAGTCAAACCGCAAACAGCAATCTCCGGATTGGCAAATACCGCGGTCGCGATGTTGCTGTGGTCCATGCTGGTGGGCGTGTCTTGGAATACTGTTTTCACGAAGGCCATGGCCTCGTGCAAGGCCACTGGCGTTAACTGGACCCGGTCGGTGACATCGCCAATGGCGTATACATTGGGCACGGCAGTCTGGCCAAACTCATCGATCTTCACAGCACCCTTTTCGGTTAACTCGATTTGACCATCCAGACAGATTTCAGCCGGCGTGTTGGGCGCGCGACCCGTCGCAAACATGGCCTGGTCGACCTGCAAGCTCCCACCTGAGCTCAGAGCGACGTTCAGCACGCCGTCAGGGGCGGTGCGCTCCAGCGAGGTAATGCTCTCCCCCATGTGCAGAGTCAGGTTTTTGTGGTGATCGAGTTGCTCATAGAAGAACTGGCACAGATCGCCGTCAAAACCGCGCAAGGGCTTTTCACCGCGGTACACCAAATGGGTCTGGGCACCCAAACCAGCGAAAATCGATGCAAACTCCACGGCGATATAACCACCGCCGTAGACAACCACGCGCTCGGGCAGGTCAGACAAATGGAAGGCTTCGTTTGAAGTGATGGCGAGGTTTTTGCCCGGCATGTCCGGCAGCGTCGGTGTTCCGCCAGTGGCCAGCAGGATCTTGTCCGCTGTCACCGTGCGTTCTTCACCGGTTTCAGGATCACGCAGAGCAACGGTGTGGGCATCAACCAGTCGCGCGCGCGCCTTAAACCATTCTACACCGGCCGAGTTCAGAGTGTTCTGATACGCATTCTCAAGGCGGGCAATGTCCTTGTCCTTGGCGGCGATCAGGCTTTCCCAACTGAAGCCATTGACGGTCACGTCGTAGCCGTAACCGGCCAGATCAGAGATATCCTCGAAGCCATGTGCGGCATAAGAAAGCAGCTTCTTGGGAACACAGCCCCGAATGACGCACGTGCCGCCCATCCGGTATTCTTCCGCCAAGCCAACTCGGAAACCTAACGGCGCCGTAAATCGCGCTGCGCGAACACCACCCGATCCCCCACCGACAACAAATAAATCGTAGTCGTACGCCATGACTCTCCCTCTCCTAATATCAGGTGCTAAGATTGGGTGGAACCGACGGGAAGTTCCAGCGCTGATTCGGTGCATGAGATAACCAGAAAAAGAGGTACATTGACGTGTGCGGCCGCTATCACATCACCAGACCGCTGGGCGCCATCGCCGATCTGTTTGACGCCAGCATCCCAGAGGAAATCCGGGACGCAGCCGCCGACGTCTTGCCCCGCTACAACATTGCTCCCACCCAAATGGTCCCCATCATCCGACATGAAGTTGAAGGGCCTGAACGGGGGCAAAGGATCGTGGATTTTGCCCATTGGGGTCTGGTTCCGTCCTGGGCCAAGGATACGTCTTTGGCCCCACGAATGATCAATGCGCGCAGCGAAACCGTCGCCGAAAAACCGTCGTTTCGCGGCGCATTCCGTCATCGACGCTGCCTGATTCCGACCTGTGGCTTCTACGAATGGAAAACCGACACGACTTCCGCCAATAAGCCCTTCAAGCAGCCCTATCGCGTGCATTTCAGCGACGGGCGCATGATGGTGATGGCGGGCCTGTTTGAGGTTTGGCAGGCCGCCGACGGATCTGCGCTGGGATCCTGTTCCATGCTGACCACAGCGGCCAGCGACGCCATGCGTCAGCTGCACCCGCGGATGCCGGTGATCCTAGACAGCGAAGATGAATGGGACGCCTGGCTATCAACACGCGCTGAGCCTGAACTGCTGCACGGGCTCTGTCAGGCTTATAGCGGCGACGATTTTGCCTTTCACCCCGTTGACCGGGCTGTCGGGCAGGTGCGTAACGAGGGTGCTTCGCTGCTCCAACCCATTGATCTCAATTCTGCTTCAGCTTTGCACGCGTCAGCCGCAAATGCGTCGCAGGGACGTCTATTATGAATTCCGTCCTTTATTCTCTCTGGCCCTCCGCCTAAGACCTAGATCATAAAACCTAGATCTCAGGCCAATGAACCTCAACCAGCGTGCGCTACCATGACTTCTTCTCTGCCCTTGAACGTCGTTATTCTTGCCGCTGGCAAAGGTACCCGCATGAAATCTGCGGTTCCCAAGGTTTTCCACGCGGCGGCCGGCCGGAGTTTGTTGGAGTGGGTGCTAGCAGCGGTGGAGGGGCTGGCGCCTGAGCGGTTGCACGTGGTCATCGGACCCGAAGGCGAGGACCATCTTGCAGGCCTCAGCGGCATGGAACGCGCCACCGTGTCGGTTCAACACGAGCGAAAAGGCACCGGTCACGCCGTCATGCAGGCACAAGACGCCCTGCGAGACGCCCTAGGCTACACGCTTGTACTCTACGCCGACACGCCGCTGGTGACGACACAAGCCCTGCGTGCCTTCGTCGATGATACGATGGCAGATGACGCTGATGTGGCCATGACCGTCTTTGAAACTGACCATCCGGCGCGCTACGGCCGGGTGATCCTAGACCCCGGTAACCGCCCCACCGCGATTATCGAAGCCAAGGACGCGACGCCCGAGCAACTGGCGGTACGCCTGTGTAATGGGGGGCTGATGCTGGCGCGATCTACCGTGCTGTTCGACCTGCTGGCACAGACCGATGACAAGAATGCCGCCGGTGAGTTCTACATCACCGATATCGTCAGCCTGGCCCGGGCCGCGAACCTGCGCACGCGGGCTTCCGTGTTTGATCAAAGCCTGCTGGCCGGGGTCAACAGCCGCGCTGAGTTGGCGGCGGTCGAAGGGGTTCTTCAAACCCGCTTGCGTTCGGCCCTGATGGACGCAGGCGTGACCATGACTGCGCCAGAAACCGTGACGCTCTGCCACGACACACGTATCGGCCAGGATACGGTAATCGAACCCAACGTCTTTTTTGGCCCAGGGGTGACGGTTGGCACCAAATGCCGATTGCGTGCTGGTTCGTATTTTGAGGGCGCTCAGGTCGGTGAAGAGGTCATTGTTGGCCCTATGGCAAGACTGCGCGAAGGTACGGTTCTGGACGATGCGGTCAAGGTCGGCAACTTCGTAGAGATCAAGAAAGCTCACCTCGCTCCCGGGGCGAAAGCGCCCCACCTGACCTACGTCGGCGATGCAGAAGTCGGCGCGAAGGCTAACCTTGGCGCAGGCACCATTACCTGCAACTACGACGGCGTGAACAAGCATCAAACCGTCATCGGTGCCGGTGCTTTCATTGGGTCAAATTCCGCTCTGGTCGCACCGGTCAGCATTGGCGACGGGGCTTTGGTTGGTGCGGGTTCGACCATTACTGAAGACATCCCTGCTGACGCCATTGTCACCACGCGCGGCACGACAAAAATCAAACCAGGCGCTGCCGAACGCTATCGCGAACGGCTGCGCTCCATCAAGGCGCGCAAAGACGCGTCATCCAAGCGATAAGGACAGCACTTCATGTGTGGAATCATTGGCATCCTAGGCAATGAAGGCGTTGCAGAGGAACTGGTAGACGGCTTGAAACGCCTCGAATACCGGGGCTATGACAGCGCCGGGATTGCAAGCCTGGTTGAGGGCAAAATCGAGCGTCGGCGGGCTGAGGGCAAGCTGAAGAATCTTGCTGCCAAGGTCAGAGAATACCCACTGGGCGGTCGTAGCGGCATTGGACACACCCGCTGGGCAACCCACGGCGTCCCCAACGTTGCCAACGCCCATCCCCACGCTGACAACCGGGTTGCGGTTGTCCATAATGGCATCATCGAGAACTTCGATGCCTTGCGCGAGGAACTGCGTCCGCGTGGCATCGAGTGGACTTCAGACACGGATACAGAGACCATCGTGCACCTGATTTCAGCCGCGCTGAGTGATGGTCTGGACCCAGTCGAGGCCGTTAAGTCTGTCATCGGCCGGCTGCATGGAGCCTTCGCACTGGCGATTCTGTTTGCCGGCCACGACAATCTGATGATTGGTGCGCGCAAGGGGTCTCCTCTGGCCATCGGTTATGGTGATGGTGAAATGTATCTGGGCTCTGATGCCATCGCCTTAGCGCCGCTGACCAACACACTAAGCTACATCGAAGACGGCGACTGGTGTGTGCTGACCCGTGAGGGCGTGACGGTTTACGATGCCAGCAATCAGCCCGTGGAGCGCGCCGTTGTGAAAAGCCAGCTGAGCGGAGCGCTCATCGGCAAGGGCAACTATCACCACTACATGCAAAAGGAAATTCATGAGCAGCCGTCCGTGGTCGGCGATACTTTGCATGCGCACTTCAACCCGGTCGAGAAACGCATCCACTTCGAAGACCTCAAGCTGGATTTCAAAGCGCTGGAACGGCTGACCATCACCGCGTGCGGAACCGCTTACTATGCGGGTTTTGTGGCCAAGTACTGGCTGGAGCAGTTGGCCCGGATCCCAGTGGAACTGGATATTGCATCCGAGTTTCGCTACCGCGAAGCCCCCATGCCCAAGAATGGCGCGACCATCGTCCTGTCGCAGTCAGGGGAAACCATCGATACGCTCGAAGCCCTGCGCTACTCCAAACGGCAGAACAATCCGGTTCTGTCGATCGTCAATGTAGCCGAAAGCGCGATTGCGCGGGAATCACAGGTGGTGCTGCAAACCCTAGCGGGACCGGAAATCGGCGTCGCATCGACCAAGGCCTTCACCACCCAGTTGACCGTGCTGGCCAGCTTATCGCTTTGGGCCGGTCGTCAGCGCGGGACCATTGACGCCGATACCGAAGCCCGACTTTCCCAGGCACTGGTCGAGGTGCCGGCATTGATGGCCGATGTTCTAAACCATGACGGAGCCATTCGGCGGATCGCGGCGAAGGTTGCGGAGAGCCGCGATGTCCTCTATCTGGGCCGCGGTTCCATGTACCCGCTCGCCATGGAAGGCGCATTGAAGCTCAAGGAAATCTCCTACATCCATGCTGAGGGCTACGCCGCTGGCGAGATGAAGCACGGTCCCATTGCGCTGATCGATGATGCCGTTCCGGTTGTCGTCTGCGCGCCGTCTGGCCCACTGCTGGAGAAGACTGCGTCGAACGTCGAACAGGTCTCTGCGCGCGGGGGACGGTTGATACTGATTACCGATCAGAACGGCGCGGATCGGCTGGGCGAGGTTGCCGAGGACATTATTGTGATGCCCACAGTAGACAGCTTTGTCGCCCCCCTGCTTTATTCCATCCCCATTCAGCTGCTCGCCTATCACACCGCCGTGCTCAAGGGCACCGATGTGGACCAGCCCCGTAACCTGGCCAAATCCGTAACCGTGGAATAGGTCCCCTTCGCAGGGGAAACTGGCCCCCGGCACGGTGAAGCGGTAAGACAGACTCACCGTACTTCCAGAGTGGATGAAAACACCGTGCTGCTGCCCGAAACGCCGGATAGCCTGACTTTGGCCGCCGACCTTCTATCCGCTGGTAAGCTGGTGGCCTTTGCGACCGAGACGGTCTACGGCCTGGGCGCAGATGCAACCCAGGGGCAGGCAGTTGCGAGCATTTACAATGCCAAGGGCCGGCCGAGCTTCAATCCGCTGATCGCCCACTTCGCCGATGCCAGCAGCGCTTTTGCCGTTGTGAAAGCGGACGAGCGTGCGACGGCTTTGGCGGCGGCCTTCTGGCCCGGCCCACTGACGCTGGTTCTATCGCGAACCACCGACTGCCCTATTTCGTCCCTTGCCAGCGCCGGTTTATCGACGCAAGCGGTGCGGGTGCCGCTTGTGACCGATGGGTTTCGCGCTCTGCTACGCCGGTTCCCCGGCGGGATCGTCGCACCCAGCGCCAATCCTTCGGGCTACCTGTCCCCGACCACCGCCGAACATGTTGCCGCCGGTTTGGGTGAAGCCGTACCGCTGATCCTGGACGCTGGACCTTGTACGGCCGGTTTAGAGAGTGCTGTTGTGGACCTTAGCGGGCCTGACCCAAGGTTACTGCGTCACGGCGCTTTGCCTGTCTCAAGCATCGAGGCTGTCTTGCGGCAGCCTCTGACCCTGGACGTGGATCCGGCGGTAAAGGCCTCGCCAGGTCAAATGACCCAGCACTACGCCCCCAACAAGCCCCTGTTCCTGGGCGCTAGCCGCGCCAATGCCGATCAGGCTGCACTCGTCTTTCAAAACGCGACCGGCTTTGAAGACGCCTCTGTGCTGGAAATACTCAGCCCTTCTGGCTCGACTATCGAAGCAGCAGCGAATCTGTTTTCGGCACTCCACCGGCTTGACGCTTCTAATGCACGCAGTATCGTCGTTAGTGACATTGCGTCCGAAGGCCTCGGCGCTGCCATTAATGATCGGTTAAGGCGGGCTGCCGCCAAACGAGAGGATTGACGTGGATCACGCCCTATTTCTGGACAGTCTGCGAGCGATCGTTGGAGAAGCCGGCCTCGTCTGTGACGCTGAGAAGCTGAGCCGCTACACTCGGGAATGGCGAGGCAAGTTTGCCAGTGGCGCCATCGCTGCCGTCCGCCCGGCCAGCACCGCAGAAGTCTCTGCCGTTGTCGCCACCTGCACCGAATACGGCATCGCCATCACGCCACAAGGCGGCAATACCGGCCTGGTTGGCGGCTCCGTGCCCATCGACATCAGCGGCGAAATCGTACTGTCGCTGGAGCGGATGAACGCCATCGAAGATGTTGATCCCGATGGCAACACCATGGTTGTGCAAGCCGGTTGCATTCTGGCTCAGGCCCAGCAGGCGGCGGAGCAGGTTGACCGCATCTTTCCACTTTCGCTAGGCGCGGAAGGCTCATGCATGATCGGTGGCAACCTGTCCACCAATGCCGGGGGCATTAACGTCATTCGATACGGCAACATGCGGGACCTGGTCCTGGGTCTGGAAGTGGTGCTGGCCGATGGACGCGTCTGGAACGGCATGAACCGGCTGCGCAAAGACAACACCGGGTACGACCTCAAACACCTGTTTATTGGGGCTGAAGGCACGCTAGGGATCATCACGCGCGCGGTCCTCAAGACCTTTCCTAGACCCAAGGATCGCCTGACAGCGTGGTTAGCCTGTCAGACACCAGAGCACTGCCTCGACGCGTTGAACATGATGCGCAACCGGTTGGGGGACGGGATCATAGCGGGCGAGATCATTCCGGCCATAGCCCTCGACCAGACCCTGAAGCAGACCCCCGACACAAAGGCACCGTTACAGCCCCTGCCCGCGTGGTCCCTGTTGGTTGAGGTCGGGGTTTTCGATGAGGCAGGCGCCGTCCGCGATACGCTCGACTTTGTCCTGCAGGAGGCGATCTCCCAAGAGGTTATCTATGATGGCGTTGTGGCTCAGAACATGTCTCAGGCGCAGGATTTCTGGAAAATCCGTGAAGCCATTCCTTCCGCCGAAATAAAATCCGGCCCTTCGATCAAGCACGATGTATCTGTCCCGGTCCACCGCGTTGCCGAACTGATCACACGCGGCACCACCCTGCTTCAGGAGCTCTATCCCGGCTCACGTCCCGTGCCCTTCGGACATCTGGGCGATGGCAACTTGCACTTCAATCTTTGTGCGCCCGTCGACGCTGTCGGCGATCCTGAGGCTGAGGCAAAATTCCTCGCAGCGTGGGAGCCAATAAACCGGGCTTTCCATGACCTGGTGCGCGAGATGAACGGCTCAATCTCCGCTGAACACGGAATTGGCCAGCTCAAGAAGGATGAGCTGGCGCGCACGGCTGACAGTGTCGGTCTGGACGTGATGCGGGCGGTCAAAGCGGCCCTGGACCCGGGTAACCTGTTGAACCCAGGAAAGATCTTCTAAACCACCTAAGCCGCGACGCGATCCTTTACGGACGCTCCGGCAACAGCGTTTCAACGCGATAGGTCAATTCCGGCCCTTGAGCAGGTTTGGACCGCTCCGACGGTGAAGACTGGTGCGCCGCCGCAAGCATCAGCGAGCGGTGGTTGTCTCTCAGCCCCGAGTCTCCGGTCCAGGCAAGTTCAGACTGCTGAGCCTGAATGGCTTCGGCCTGCTTGGCGGCGATCACACCCTGTTTCAAGCGTCGGATCAGGGTCAGTGGATCAATGGCATTGCCGTCATTACGTGCTTTGTGGGTGTCAGACGGCCCTGTCAAATGCACCGAATAGTGCAGGTGCGTCCGGCTGCCCCATTTGACCATTGTCCCCACGCGATACCCCCGGTCGAGCCAATCCCCGCGCTTCAGCCCTGGGGCCGGTTTGGTGTGCCAGAACGTGTGCTGTCGCTCACCATCAGTGATCACAACTCCGCTGTCTGTCCCTGCATGTTTAACGTAAAGCACGTGTCCGGGACCCGGGGTGTAAATGACGGTTCCCGCCGCTGCCGCAATATCGATGCCCGAGTGAAAGTCGCGCTTGTTGTAAAGGCCGCGCCAGCCAAAATCACTCGTCAGGATCGCTGTCACCTGCGGTGCCATGAGTGGCAGTTCCTTGCTCCATGTCTGCTGCTCGAAATCCTGCGGCACCTGAGATGGCCAGAGCTGTGGGTTGAATGAGACGTTGGTGGCCATCGCCTGCTCCCGCCACCCCATCTGCAAAGTCAGCGACGGAAGGCCTAGATTTTCGCGGGATTGAGGCTGGGATTCTGCACTCTCGATCGAGCGCATATACACACGCCTGACATCTCCGGCATCAATGGAACCGCACCCGGATAATGTCATACCGAGCAAGGTTATTGGAATTATCGAAACTAGGAATTTGCTCGCAAGGCTAAACAAGGGCGCACTCTCAATATGCTCGTCTTAGGGATCACGCCTAAGGAATTGCAACGAAAGTGCCAGAAGTTTTATTGACTATAATTATGCGATTACCAGGACAATCAATCAGTCCAAAGTGTCTACATCGCTATATTGCGCTTGAACCTCGAGATACTGCTGCAATCCGCGATGTTGCGGCGCAACCAAGCCCGCTCGCAAAGCCGCCTCTTGGTCCAAAAATTGTAATGCAGGATGCATAGATTTGAAGAATTCAAAGTCTGAATAGGCTGATTGTAGGAGCTCAATCACACGGCCATGCGGCACGTCTTCGCGGGTCACCAGCGTCACGGCCAGCCCGATTGTTTCGACCGCCTCGCTCGAGTTATACGCCTCTGCCGGAATGACAATCGGCTCAAAGAACGGGTTTGAGTCGACCAGAACTTCGATCCCGTCACTGGCCAGCGGCGCCAAACGCGCCCCGCACTCGGTCAAGGCGATTTCAGCTGACTGCGAAGGTAGAACCGTCGGGAAAATGACGGCGTCCAATCGTCCGTTGCAAAGCCCGTCAAGTTGAACGGGCAGTTTGCCTTCTTCAACGTACTCCATCTTTGAAATGGCGACTTCGGAGGCGAACAAAGCCGCCTGCGACAACGTCCGCTGAGAACTGCCAAGCGGACCCAATCCAACCCTTCCACTCTCCAGGTCGCGTAGGGTCACAGCGGACGAAAGCGGGCTGAGCAGAACGTGCAGGGGCAGAATGCCGAAGGAAAATACGGCTCGCAGGTCTTCAATCGCGTCTTCACCCGCATAGTCCGCTTGTCCACTATAGGCGAAATATTGCCGGTCAGATTGCACCACGGCGAAATCAACATAGCGATCCGCCATCAGGGCGAGGTTTTCCTCAGAACCGGTCGTCGCCCGCACCAGGCAGGTCGGCGTATCAGGATCAGCGACCACGTTATAAACCGTGCACATGGCCCCGGCCATGGCGTAACCCAGCCCATTAGCCGGCCCCGCAGCAATGATGAAGGCATTGCCACCCGCTCCAGCCGCAGCCGCAGGAGCCAGCGTCAGGGACGGCTGGCCCGAGAGGCTGTTGGCGGCTTCATCATCACTCAATTGAGCCCCTGCGGGCATAGCCGCCCCCAAGCTCAAAGCAATCGCGACCCGCGAGACAATCCGACGCACAGCGTTCATTTAAAATGGCTCCGAAATTCCACGGGATGTTATACGCCCAGAAGGCTTAGAAATCCAAGCCATGACCGTAGCGTTGAATGCGTTCCATTTCCGGCGTCACGCGATCGTCCTGATCGCGAACGGTAATACCCGGCAGCAGCGATAATCCTGCTTTGGCTTCCCGGCGTCCCTGAACCACAACGCGATTGGCTTCGCGGCCCGGTTTGGGCCAGACCGGACAGACCCGCAGCCCCCCGATCCGCGGTGTCAGCGCCTCGATGATTTCATGCAAACGATCAGCCCGGTGAATGATGGTGATGTGTCCGCGCTCCTTCACCCAGTAGAGCATCGCCTCGATCCATTCGGCGAGCGTGACCTCAGATTCCCGCTTGGACAGGTCAGCGTGCTGTGATCCGGATCGTCGCCCACTGGTTTCTGCGATATAGGGGGGATTGCTGATAACGTGATCAAAACTGCGCGCGGGCAGCACCCCACCCTTGCGGCTCACATCGCCTCGCACGAACGTAACCCGCTGGTCGAGGCCGTTGTTGACCGCGTTCTGGGTTGCCAGTTCATGTAAAGCGGGTTGCAGCTCCAGCCCTGTCACACTGACATCTCCAATGCGGCGTGCCAGGCACAAACTGGCCGTGCCCACACCGCACCCAACGTCCAGGACCCGCTGGCCCGTTGTCGCCGAAACGCTGGCCCCCAGCAGAACAGCATCCATCCCGGCCCGATACCCCGTCCGTGGTTGGAGCACGTGCAAGGCTCCACCCAAAAAACTGTCTTCAGAGATTGCCAGCGTGTCTGGAGTTCTCATGACTCGTGCTCGGTTTTGATGGAATGGGAGCCAAGGCATGCAGCACCAGTCCACCGCCTCGTTGCAGAGGTCTTGAATTCAGCGTCGGAAAAGAACCGGCCTGACCTTTCCCTAGGCCTTTTGAAAGCCATCGGCTGCGTCGATGAGTGCATCACACAGAGAGTCATCCCCACGGACTTTCAGATGATTGTTCCCCAGGGCGCGATCCACCAGAATGATGAAGGCGTTCCACCGGGTTTGCTCCATCTGGGCCTCGTTCAACTTGCCCATGCCAATTTTGACCGCGCGGTGCAGAGTCTTTTCTGTTTTTCTCAGGATCGCTTTGCGATGATTGGACTTGATATCCGATTGATCGACCATCTCTGTCTTGATCAGTGACCGCCACACGTCAAAGGAAATGGACTGACCCATCACCGTGTGGGCCACCGTCCAAACCGGCTCGTCCGTGGGAGCATCGGGGAACAGACGTTGGGGCTCTTGCTGGGCAGTTGGATCGAGTGTGGGATCGACGGCGTTGTCTTCGGTCATGACCATGATGCTTTCTGTGAATCCGGGCACAAGGCCCGCCTACCCCAGTCTTTAATGGCTAAAGCCGCGCTTTTCAAAGTATCGCTGATGGTAGTCTTCTGCAGGGTAGAATTCGGAGGCTTCTGTGACTTCTGTTGCAACCGTTCCGCGGCGCGAAGAGATTGCCTCCTTCGCCCCCTCCGCTGTCTCACGCTGCGTCTGGTCCTTGTAGAAGACGCCCGAGCGGTACTGCGTGCCAACGTCTGGCCCCTGCCGGTTGACTTGCGTCGGGTCGTGCATTTCGAAGAAGGCATTCAATAGCGTTCCATAGTCGATTTTCTCGTCATCAAAGACGACCCGCACGGCCTCCGCATGCCCTGTCGTACCGGTACAAATCTGCTGATAGGTGGGATTGACAGTGGTGCCGCCGGTGTAGCCGCTGATGGCGTCTTTAACACCAGGCATTTTGCGGAAGGTATCTTCGATGCTCCAAAAACAGCCCGCCGCAAAAATCGCTTCTTTTTCAGCCATGGTCCCTGCTCCTTTTCATGAGTGTCAGGCACCTGAAATAAGGTCCCTCACGCCCACCGACAAGCCACAGCGTCGGGACAAATCGTTACAGCCGGTCGATATGGGCGTTGGCGACAAACTCAGTCTCGTAGCTGCCAACAGCCGGATGCGATGACAATTGGGTTTTCAGGAGATCGGAGATCGATCCGACCGATTGGCCCAGAACCTTCATCCGCAGCTTGGGCTGACCCGCAATTTCAGCCACTTCCAGCACCTGCTGGTTGGCAGAAAGACGTGTGATCAGATCGCCGAGGTCTGCACGATCGTCGCCCTTGACCATAATCGTCGCATAGGCGGTCTGCCGAAAGCCGAGCACGCCGCGGTCAACACGAGCGTGGTAACCCAGGACGACACCAGTTCGCTCAAGCTTGCGCACGCGCTCGTAGCACGGCGTCGGTGAAAGGTTGACGCGCTTAGCGAGTTCAACGTTAGAAATCCGCGCATTTTCCTGGAGTTCAGCGACGATCAGGCGATCAGTCTCATCCAATCCGTCTTCGCGGCGGCGGGCTTGTACCATATTGCTTTTCCTTGCCTTCAGCTCAGGGGCCTAGTCACGACCTATACCGCAGTCAAAAGACGCTCATCGTGAATTGCTTCTGTTTTATTTCGAATTCTATTCTTTTCCCGTCTATCACGACGCCTTTAGACTGTCACCCTTGAGTTCAACGGTTTCCGTGGAGAAAATCTGCTCATCGGCGTAAGCTTGCAGAGCCTTACACTTCGGAGCGGTATGTTTGGCGATCTCAAACTGGTTATGACCGAGCAATTCGTCGTGATTACCTAAGGAAGAATTATTGCTACAAAAACGCGTATTTGGTTCACTTGCAAGATATTTTAGCCTCTTGGCGCTCATTTTTACGTCAATGATGCTAATTCCGGGTGTAAGTGAAGGCATTTTCGCCACACCCTCAGGGTTTGCCGCCCTGTTGTCCAGGCTTTTTGAACCCCTTCCGCATCTCTGGTCGACGCTCCTTCCCACAGTTTTCATGGTTTCGGTCCTGCTCGCATTCTCCCGTTTGAGCTTGAAGGGAGAAGTCAAAATCTGGCGTTCAGCCGGTGCGTCCGCCTGGCCATTTGTGCGGGTTACGAGTGTTTTTGGCCTGGCTCTTGGCGCCCTAATGACGGGACTTCTTTGGCCCCTAACACAACCAGAAAGTGGTGCGGCGGGCGGCGGCAGCATCGATAGCTATGAGACCCGTGATGGCACCATATGGATGCGCACCCAAGCGCCTTTGCTCTCCGACGCACAGACCAAAGTCCAATTTATCAGCGTGGGGGGGCAAGTTCTGCAAGGAACGCTCACCCTGCCAGAAGGCACCGCCAACCTGGCAAACACCAAACCGCTGGAACTCCGCTCCGGCTGGATAAGTGATGGCAGCACGATTGCGACCTTTGAACGCCTGATACTTGACCCAAGTAGCGGCGACACTCTCAGCCCGGCCACGTTGGCGATAGGGCAGATTATCAATGGATCGGCCACGGATCTCGCCTATCGCCTGTCGTATCCAATCCTGTTGATCGGCGTGGGGCTGCTGATCCTGCCGCTGGCGTTAAGCATTGATGGTCAGAGGCTGACACTCGTCAAAATCACGGCAACCTGTCTGCTTGCCTTGAATACGCTCTTTTTGCTGCTGATGACCGATGCCATGGCTCAAGCCAATCTGTGGGACGGCGTCCTGTTCTACCCCTTGCGGGCCATCGCCGTTCTCGCCTGCGGGCTCCTCGCCATATTGCTGTTCGAGGAAAGAGCCGCCTAACGTCTTCCGATCGGCCGACCTGAGACTGCCCAGCATTCCGTCCTTTTACTGCGACATTTGATCGCATATTGACGTTGCTGTACATATTATGAGGTTTTTCTCTCAAAAAAGGTCAAGATATAATGCCAATAGTCTCAATTCTCATCGGCGCGGTCGCTGCCTATGCCCTCGGTGTCCTTTGGTACATGCTTCTTTCCGGCCCATGGATGAAAGCGGCGAAGTTAACGCGGGACGATATCGGCGGTGGATCCAGTGGCGGCATGGGTGCCGGGATGATGATCACCTATGGCGCGACCTTCATCATGTGGCTTGTGGCATCCTTTGTTCTTCAAACCCACCTGCTGCCGTTGGTTGATTCTGCGGGCGTGAATCCGTTTAGAGCGGTCGTCGGCATGTGGCTCACCTTTGGGCTGCTCTCAACTGTACTTTCCACGCTCTACGGCATGCGCGGCAGAAACCTGATTTGGATCGATGGTGGGTACATCCTGTGTGGATCCCTGCTGATTACGGCAGCCTATACCTTTATTGGCCGCTAAGCGTCAGGCACGCCCCCCACAAAGAAAAAGCCTCCCTGCGATGCAGGAAGGCTTTTTTTGGTTTCAAACCAAGACCCAAGCGGCGGTTTCAGCAACAGTGACTGGAAACCGCCCGCTCAATCAGGCGCTTGATCGGCTCAGTAGTCTGGCTGATCACCCGTTCCCGGCAGCAACTCCTCAGTGATCGACATCGGGCGACGCTCCGGCTGAACCTCTTCTGTCGGTGCATCGCCGAAGGTCAAATCGCCGGGCAGTGCAGGCTGCTCGCCGTCGCCAAAGGACAGATCGGGACCGCGGCCCTTGGACCGCTTGGCCGCATCGAGTGCTTCCATTTCGCGGTCCTTGTCCTTGGCAACCTGGCGCATCCGGTTCACGTACGCGCCCGTCCCCGCAGGGATCAGACGACCCACGATCACGTTCTCCTTCAGTCCGGCCAGACCGTCTGTCTTGCCCGAAACCGCGGCTTCGGTCAGAACCCGCGTGGTTTCCTGGAACGATGCGGCGGAGATGAAGGAACGCGTTTGCAGCGAGGCTTTGGTGATACCCAGCAGCACCGGCTTAGCGGATGCCAGCTTCAGGCTCTCCCGCATCGCCTTTTCATTCTCTTCCTCAAACTCCTCACGGTCGATTTGCTCGCCCGCCAGCAGCGTGGTTTCACCCGGATCGACGATCTCAACCTTTTGCAGCATCTGGCGAACCATCACTTCGATGTGCTTGTCGTTGATCTTCACACCCTGCAGTCGGTAAACGTCCTGAATCTCGTTGATCAGGTAGTTCGCCAGCGCTTCGATGCCGAGCACCTCAAGGATATCGTGCGGCACGGGGTTACCGTCGAGCAGCAGATCGCCTTTGCGGACAAAGTCACCTTCCTGAACAGCCAGGTGCTTGCCCTTCGGGATCATGTATTCAGAAGGATCGGCCCCTTCTTCCTCAGGGCGAATAACCACGCGGCGCTTTGCCTTGTAGTCACGACCAAACTCAACCCGACCATCGATTTCAGCAATGACCGCGTGATCCTTGGGACGGCGCGCTTCGAACAGTTCCGCCACCCGTGGCAGACCACCGGTAATATCACGCGTCTTCGAGCCTTCTTTCGGGATACGCGCAAGCACGTCACCGGCCTTTACATCCTGACCCGGTTCAACCGACAGGATTGCATCAACAGACAGGAAGTATCGCGCTTCCATGCCGTTGCTCAGCTGGATCACTTCACCGTCCTCGTCACGCAGAGTCACACGCGGACGCAGATTTTCGCCGCGAGGCTGCTGCTTCCAGTCGGTGACCACGCGGCTCGAAATACCGGTGGTTTCGTCGGTGACTTCCTTCATCGACAGGCCTTCGACCAGATCCATGAAGTTGGCCTTACCCGGCTTCTCCGTAATGATTGGAACGGTGTACGGATCCCACTCGGCAAGCTTGTCACCAGCGCGAACCATGTGACCTTCCTTGACCAGAATACGAGAACCATAAACCAGACGGAAGTTGGCACGCTCGCGCCCATCTTCGTCAACCAGCGACAGCTCCGTGTTGCGACCCATGACAACCAGTCGGTCATCGCGGTCGATCACAATGCTTGGGTTCTTGATGACGATTTTCGCGTCAACAGGCGCCTCGACTGTGGATTGCTCGGAACCACCCTGTGCAGCACCACCAATGTGGAAGGTCCGCATGGTCAGCTGGGTTCCCGGCTCACCAATCGACTGCGCTGCAATCACGCCGACGGCTTCACCCATGTTCACGGCTTCACCGCGCGCAAGGTCACGGCCGTAACATTTGGCACAGATGCCGTTGCGGGTTTCACAGGTCAGAACGGAACGGATAACCACTTCGTCGATCTTGGAATTGTCGATGGCATAAATGTCGGCTTCGACCACCATCTCGCCATCGCGCACTAGAACTTCGCCGGTTGCCGGAACAACGATATCGCCAATGGCGGTACGGCCTAGGATCTGCTCGCCCAGCGATACCTTGACATCGCCACCCTCAACGAAGGCCCGCTTGGCCAGACCGTTGGTGGTGCCGCAGTCGTCCTCGATGATCACCGCGTCCTGCGCGACGTCCACGAGGCGACGGGTCAGGTAACCGGAGTTTGCGGTTTTCAGTGCCGTATCGGTCAGACCCTTACGCGCGCCGTTTGCGGAGTTGAAGTACTCCAGGGCGGTCAGGCCTTCCTTAAAATTCGAGATAATCGGGGTTTCAATAATGGTACCGTCGGACTTCGACAGCAGGCCCCGCATGGCGGCGGACTGACGCATCTGCGTAATCGAACCACGGGCGCCGGAGTGAGCCATCATGTAGACCGAGTTCATCTCCTTACCCTTTTTGCGGGAAATGCCCTCCATCATTGCTTCGGTCACGCGCTCAGTACACTGCGACCAGACGTCAACAACCTTGTTGTACTTCTCGCCCGAGGTAATCAGGCCATCCTGGTACTGCTGCTCGAAGTCCTTGATCTGGTCCTGGGCTTCGCCCACGATCGTCCACTTGTTGTCGGGAATGACCAGGTCGTCCTTACCGAAGGAAATACCGGCGGATGCAGCATGCTGGAACCCGAGGCTCATCAACGCATCAGCAAACAGAACGGTGTCCTTCTGCCCTGTAGCACGGTAGATGCCGTTGATCAGCTTGGAGGTTTCTTTCTTCGTGAGGATCTTGTTCACGAGATCGAAGGAAATCGCCATGGGCTTGGGCAGGACGTCAGCCAGCAGAACGCGGCCCGGGGTCGTCTCGCGCACGCGGATGCAAGGCTCACCGTTTTCGTCCAAGTCTGGCACTCGTGCGCGGACTTGCGCGTGCATGGAAACAGCACCAGCGGCCAGCGCGTGCTGGACTTCCTGTGCGGATCCAAACACTGAACCGGTGCCAACTTCGTCTTCCTCACCTTCGATCGATAGGTAGTAAATACCCAGAACGATATCCTGGCTCGGCACGATGATCGGCTCGCCATTGGAGGGGGAGAGGATGTTGTTGGTGGACATCATCAGGCAACGCGCTTCAAGCTGGGCTTCCAGCGAAAGCGGCACGTGTACGGCCATCTGATCGCCGTCAAAGTCAGCGTTGAACGCGGTACAAACAAGCGGGTGCAGGTTGATTGCTTTACCCTCGACCAGCACAGGCTCGAATGCCTGAATGCCAAGCCGGTGCAGGGTTGGTGCGCGGTTCAGCATGACCGGATGCTCGCGGATAACCTCTTCGAGGATATCCCAGACTTCCGGACGCTCCTTCTCCACCATCCGTTTCGCCGCTTTGATGGTCGAGGCGAGACCGTAGAGTTCCAGTTTGGCGTAGATGAACGGTTTGAATAGCTCCAACGCCATTTTCTTCGGCAGACCGCACTGGTGCAGCTTGAGCGTCGGACCAACCACGATCACGGAACGACCGGAGTAGTCAACGCGCTTACCCAACAGGTTTTGACGGAAGCGACCCTGCTTACCCTTGAGCATGTCAGACAGCGACTTCAGCGGGCGCTTGTTGGCACCGGTGATGACGCGGCCACGACGGCCGTTGTCGAACAGGGCATCGACGGATTCTTGCAGCATCCGCTTCTCGTTGCGGATGATGATGTCCGGCGCGCGCAACTCAATCAGGCGCTTCAGTCGGTTATTCCGGTTGATCACACGACGGTAAAGGTCGTTCAAATCAGACGTTGCAAAGCGACCACCATCCAGCGGCACCAAGGGGCGCAGCTCTGGTGGGATGACCGGCAGCACGTCCAGAACCATCCATTCGGGCTTGGAGCCGGACTCAACCAAGCTTTCGATCAGCTTCAAACGCTTCACCAGCTTCTTACGCTTGGCTTCGGAGTTGGTTTCGCGCAACTCGTGCCGCAGCGTTTCCTTCTCGAATGGCAGGTCGAGTTCCATCAGCAGATGCTTGAGCGCCTCCGCACCGATCTTTGCGGTGAAGCTGTCTTCACCGAAATCATCCTGCGCCTGGTAGTACTGCTCCTCGGACAGAAGCTGATGCATGGTCAGGCTGCTCACGCCCGGATCGACCACCACGAAGCTCTCAAAATACAGCACACGCTCAAGATCCTTGAGCGTCATGTCGAGGATCAGGCCGATGCGAGACGGCAGTGACTTGAGGAACCAGATGTGAGCAACCGGCGCGGCGAGGTCGATGTGACCCATGCGCTCGCGGCGAACCTTGGACAGCGTGACTTCCACACCGCACTTCTCACAGATGACGCCTTTGTACTTCATCCGCTTGTACTTGCCGCACAGGCACTCGTAGTCCTTTACCGGACCAAAGATTTTGGCGCAAAACAGACCGTCGCGCTCAGGCTTGAAGGTTCGGTAGTTGATGGTCTCAGGCTTCTTGACCTCACCAAAGGACCAAGAGCGGATGCGCTCTGGGCTCGCGATGCTGATCTTAAGGCTGTCAAAGGCTTCCAGACCGGATTCCTGGCCAAAGATTTTGCTGATTTCGTTCATGTCAGGCTCCCATAGACGGGTGAATTCTGCTGGCTATGCCCGCAAGCGGGCGGCGGGGTGAGTGGGGAGTACCACCAGGCACTCCCCATCCCGCTTCGCGACAAGGTTCGCGGTTATTCGAACGGGTTGATGTCTTCGGGTGGTCGCTGGCTTGGCGCACGGGCGCTTTCACCAAAGACGGACTGAAGCGTCGGCTCTTCGCCCATCCCTCCGTTTTCGATCACGGTGCTTTGGCGCAGGTCGACGTTCAGACACAGCGCGCGCAGCTCTTTGATCAAGACGTTGAAGGACTCAGGAATACCGGCTTCGAAGTTGTCGTCACCCCGAACAATAGACTCGTAAACCTTGGTCCGGCCTGCCACGTCATCCGACTTCACTGTCAGCATTTCCTGAAGCGTGTAGGCGGCGCCATAGGCTTGCAGGGCCCAAACTTCCATCTCACCGAAGCGCTGGCCACCGAACTGCGCCTTACCACCCAGCGGCTGCTGGGTCACAAGCGAGTAAGGACCGATGGAACGAGCGTGGATCTTGTCATCCACCAGGTGATGAAGCTTGAGCAGGTATTTGTAGCCCACAGTCACCGGACGATCGAAAGGATCACCTGAGCGACCATCATAGAGCTGTACCTGACCAGAACCGTCCAAGCCGGCTTGCTCCAGCATCCTCACGATGTCGGATTCCTTGGCACCATCAAACACAGGCGTTGCGAATGGTACGCCCGAGGTGACGTTGCTGGCGACTTCCAGCTTGTCGCTCTCAGCCAAACCTTCCAGCTCCTCCGGATCATAGACATCCGCAAGGCGCTGGTTGATCTCAGCCATGGCACCTTCGCGCCCCATCTTGTAGGCCCGCAGTGCATCGCCAATCTGGCGACCAATACCGCGTGCAGCCCAGCCCAGGTGGGTTTCGAGGATTTGACCAATGTTCATTCGCGACGGCACGCCCAACGGGTTGAGCACGATGTCAACGGGGGTTCCGTCTTCGAGGAACGGCATGTCTTCGGACGGGTTGATCTTGGAGATCACACCTTTGTTGCCGTGACGGCCAGCCATTTTGTCACCGGGCTGCAGCTTACGCTTCACCGCGACGTAGACCTTAACCATCTTGAGAACACCCGGCGGCAGCTCATCACCACGCTGGATTTTCTCAACCTTGTCTTCGAACCAGCGCTGGATCACGTCGACCTTATCGCCGAACTCCTGACGCAGGTTCTCCAGAACCTTCATGGCTTCGTCATTCTCAACGGCGATCTGGCGCCACTGGCCTGGGGTGAACTGACCGAGAATGCTCTCGTCAATCGCAACACCCTTCTGGATGCCTTCCGGACCATCCTGAACAACCTGCCCCATCAGCACGTCTTTGAGACGGGAGTAGAAGGAACGCTCGATAATCGCGCGTTCGTCGTCCCTGTCCTTTGCCAGCGTTTCAATTTCCAGACGCTCAATCGCCAGAGCACGCTCGTCCTTGTCCACGCCACGACGTGAGAATACGCGCACGTCAACGACGGTACCGACAGCGCCCGGAGGCAGACGAAGGGAACTGTCGCGCACGTCAGAGGCCTTTTCGCCAAAGATCGCCCGAAGCAGCTTTTCTTCCGGCGTCATCGGGCTTTCGCCCTTTGGCGTCACTTTGCCGATCAGAATGTCGCTCGGCTGCACCTCAGCCCCGACGTACACGATGCCAGCCTCATCGAGGTTGCGCAGCGCGTCTTCGCCAACGTTTGGAATATCGCGGGTGATTTCCTCGGGTCCAAGCTTGGTATCCCGCGCCATCACTTCGTATTCGTCGATATGAATCGAGGTGAATACGTCATCGCGCACGATGCGCTCGTTGATCAGGATCGAATCTTCGAAGTTGTAACCCTGCCATGGCATAAAGGCCACGAGCACGTTCCGGCCCAGCGCCAATTCACCAAGGTGCGTGGACGGGCCATCGGCGATGATGTCGCCCTTTTCAACCTTGTCACCCACTTGAACCAGCGGACGCTGGATGATGCAGGTGGACTGGTTGGAACGCTGGAACTTGGACAGTCGGTAGATTTCAACACCAGTTTCAGTGTCGGTCGCGAAGTCCATTTCACGGATCACGATACGGCCGGCATCGACCTGATCGATCACACCTGAGCGGCGCGCAATCACGGTTGCCCCAGAGTCCCGCGCAACCGTTGCCTCCATGCCGGTGCCCACGAATGGCGCCTCAGCTCGGATCAGCGGAACCGCCTGACGCATCATGTTCGAGCCCATCAGAGCACGGTTTGCATCATCGTTTTGCAGGAACGGTACAAGAGATGCGGCAACGGATACCAACTGCTTTGGCGAAACGTCGATCAGGTCAACGTCGGTTGGCAGAGCCACCACGAATTCACCGTTTGACCGCGCTGTCACCAAATCTTCAGTCAGGAAGTTCTTGCCATCAATCGGCGCGTTTGCCTGCGCCACGGTGTAGCGCTGCTCCTCCATCGCGGAGAGGTAGACCACCTCATCGGTAACCTGACCCTTCTCAACCTTCCGGTAAGGCGATTCAATGAAGCCGTACTGGTTCACCCGCGCGTACGTCGCCAGCGAGTTGATCAGACCAATGTTTGGACCTTCCGGCGTTTCAATCGGACAGATACGACCGTAATGCGTCGGGTGCACGTCACGGACTTCAAAGCCCGCACGCTCGCGCGTCAGACCACCTGGGCCAAGCGCCGAAAGACGACGCTTGTGGGTGATTTCTGACAGCGGGTTGGTCTGGTCCATAAACTGCGACAGCTGAGACGAACCAAAGAACTCGCGCACCGCAGCGGCAGCAGGCTTAGCGTTGATCACGTCCTGAGGCATCACCGTATCAATATCGACCGACGACATCCGCTCCTTAATCGCCCGCTCCATACGCAGCAGGCCAACGCGGTACTGGTTTTCCATCAGCTCGCCCACGGAGCGGACACGACGGTTACCCAGGTTATCGATGTCATCAATATCGCCGCGACCGTCTTTCATTTCTGACAGGTTACGAACGATTTCAAGGATGTCTTCTTTGCGCAGCACGCGCAGAGTGTCCTCGGTATCAAACAGCCCCTGCTCGCCCTCACGAGCGGTTGCAGCCAGGCGCATGTTCATCTTCACGCGGCCCACGGCAGAGAGATCGAAGCGCTCGTCATCGAAGAACAGACCCGAAAACAGCGCTTCAGCGGTTTCGAGGGTTGGTGGCTCGCCCGGCCGCATGACGCGGTAGATATCGATCAGCGCTTCTTCACGCGTGGCGTTCTTATCAACTGCCAGCGTGTTGCGGATATACGCGCCCCGGTTCAGGTGGTCGATGTCCAGGGTTTCAATCGCTGTAATGCCCTTGTCGAGCAGCTCTTCAAGAAGGGCCTCAGACAGCTCATCGCCGGCTTCCGCCCATACCAGGCCTGATTTTTTGTCGAACGCATCTCTGGCGATATAGCGGCCAATGAGATCTTCGCGGCTGACGAGCAGCTGCGTTACCGTTTCCGCAAGCTTCTTGGCTTTGCGCGGGGTGATCTTGTCTCCTGCCTTAGCGACGACTTCGCCGTCGGCGGCGTTGACTAGGTCGTCAACCAGCTTCTTGCCCGAGTATTGAGACGCATCGAAAGCCGTACGGAACTGACCATCGCCCGCAGCCTCGAAGGTGATGCGGCCGTAAATCATGCTCAGGATTTCTTCTCGGCTCATCCCCGTCGCCTGGAACGGCGCCAAGCTCTTGCCCTCTGCTGCGGCTTCCGTGCGTTCCTGCGCGGTGAAACTGGAATCCAGCGCCATCAGCAAAGTGGTTGCAGGCAACTTACGGCGGCGGTCGATGCGGACGTACAGCAAGTCCTTGGCGTCAAACTCAAAGTCGAGCCAGGAGCCGCGATACGGGATCACGCGGGCGGAGAACAGCAGCTTGCCGGAGGAATGTGACTTGCCGCGGTCGTGGTCAAAGAACACGCCTGGCGAGCGGTGCATCTGGGAGACGATGACTCGCTCCGTGCCGTTCACGATAAATGTACCGTGATCGGTCATCAGTGGCATATCGCCCATGTAGACGTCTTGCTCTTTGATGTCGCGGACCGAGCGCGAGCCCGTGTCTTCGTCAACGTCCCAGACAACCAGGCGCAGCGTCACCTTGAGCGGTGCCGCATAGGTCAGACCACGAGACATGCACTCGTCTTCGTCGTACTTCGGCGACTCAAGCTCATAGCGCACAAACTGCAGCTCGGAGCGGTCGGAGAAGTCCTTGATCGGGAAGACCGACTTGAACACTTCCTCGAGACCGGACGTGCCGGTATCAGGTTTTTGCAAAAAACCGTCATAAGAGGCGCGTTGCACCTCAATGAGGTTTGGCATCTGGACCGCTTCGCGAATACGGCCAAAGGACTTCCGGACGCGTTTCCGCTCGGTAAACGACTTACCCATCGATATAGGGCCCCCTTGTCTGGGTCATTTCTGCCAGCGTTTAGACACTCACAACAACGTGGATGGTCGGGGGCTGTCCCTGCGTTAGAGGGTACAGAAGCCGCTTTGATCCAAGGCGAAAAACGCCTGGACCGCCTGTTCGGAGCTATTGCTGCCGGAATTTTGTATTGAGTGTGCGCTGACAACCATCACTGTCAGCGTGCAGAGATACGCTGGTCGGACCAATTCCGCAAGGCTGGGAGACGTTGCGAATTGTCAAGGCTGCTGTGTGCAAGCACGGGTCAGTTCAACCCCGATCTAGGCCCCTTGGAATTCCGTCCAAATGACGGTGCGCGATGGGGTCTCTTTGATTGAGGTGTTTGGTGGCTCTTTGACCTGTGTGCCGGACGATCCCGCCCTGGCCCGTCGCGTTTGCGGCCGGCAAAAGGTGCGCGGGGCCGCTTGGGCGAGCTGGGTCCGCCGAGCGGGCGTGCATCCCGCCCCGAAAACGCGAAACGCCCATGGATCCTACCTTCAACCCCTGCCAAGGATGGGTCTTTGCGAGACTGTGTGCCCGGCAAACTGAAGGAAACGCCGTCCACGTACAGCGTTCCGTCCTGCTCACCCGGTAGACCGGACAGCACAGCCCCCTTCAACCGTGTCGGATCAAAAATCGTCCGTGGTCGCGTGACGGCTTCACGCACCACCAAGCGTGGCTCAGCTTCCTGTGACAGATACCCTCTGACCGTCGCGCGCGTGTTGGCGTAGAGCTGTACGCCGTCGAGCAGCACGACAGGCACACCGGCAACACGACCATTCCGCGTCACCGGTCCGGTCACGATCGCTTCCCGGCTGGTGGTTTGCTGCACATTGGCGGCTTGAATAATGCCGCGATGATCGCGCAGACCGGTGACCACAACCCAATCACCGCTGCGCAGCGTCATGGTTTCGGTGAAAGACGGCAGGATGACGTACTGACCCAAGACCTTCAAAATCCAAAGACCCTGGCTTTTACCAATCTGACTGATGGGACCGAGCAGCGCGAAGGTTGCATCGATCCGGCTGGCAGTGAACGTGCCGTCTGCCGCCTGAACAGCTTCGACAGCCACAGTCTGCCCCAAGCTCAACTCGCTTTCGCTCGCAGGACGACCATTCAGCGTTATCGTTGCGGTATTGGGAATCTCGATGCGCACGTCATTCACCCAGATCGATGAAAACCCTTCGATCAGGCCATAGATGCCCGTACCGCCAATGCCGGAATCCAGCCCTGTTCCGCCAATACCGGCATCAATGCCGGTCCCGCCAATGCCGCTCCCGCCCTGCCCCCAACCATGAGTGGGTAGGGTAAGGGCGGATCCAGCCAACAGTGTAAGCGTTGAGCGCCGGGTCAGGCGGTCACGGTTCATACGTCGACCTCATCTTGATAGAAGTAAACGCCGATACGAACACGCCGTGCGGCTTCGTTGGGCACCTCGGCCTCGTCGGGCGTCTTCTCAGACAGCTCACCCATGTCAGCCAAAAGCGCCATAGCTGATACGGACAGGGCATCGCGCAATACCTGCACCTGCGCCGGCGATACTTCCGGATTGAACATGGCGCGCTCGAAGTAGCGGTGGTCGGGCGCCGCAGAAATATTGTGGATGGCCGCGCTCAAGTGGTCTCCGACGTTAGCAGACAGAAATTCAATGCTTTCCCTCGAATTTGCTTCGGGAAGAAAGGCGGCTGACTTCAGCCGATACGTGCCGTCCTGCAAGTTTTCGACCAGTCCGGCCGCTATTAATCCCTCAAGGACTGATTTAGCCCGAACTTCTGGGCCGATTTCTTCTACAAGTTGGGCAAAGCTGGGGCCATCGCTGTGCTTAGCCATGGGAAGCACCAAAGGCTGCCCCTGTGGATCGCGATAGCGCCGGTTAGACGACCAGCGCGTCACAACGCGGGCGGAAGGGCTGTCGGTGGTGGGCCGCACGGTATTGGGTTCGTGTGCACGCTCCTTGATCCAGCGTGAGATTTCACGGCGATGGATGCCGGTGGCTACGTGCAGTGATGACACCGTTACTTTGGCACCTGATCGCTCAAACTGCGAAAACGCCGCCTCCAACGTTGCGTCCCGCAACGCAGTTTCAAGCATGCCGTGTGACAGCCCCATGCGTAGTCCGCCTGCCGCTATCTCCTGCATCAATCGATGCGCTGCCGAGAGATAAGCCGCCTTTGTATCCTGATCGGTCATTGGTCTTCAGTCATTGTTGCCCTGTGCATGGTCTGCAGACGCCACGCTTTTCCTAGGAATGCTTTGTATCGCCTTTTTGCGCAAAAAGCTCACGTTTTTTTATTGACGTGCGCGTTGCGCTCACGTATCTGTGGTTTTGTGAGCACAACGCACACACAGCATGTACCCGCAGCAACCTGCAACCCGCCAAAGGGAAGCAGCAAAAAACAACGCCCTAAGCCCTAAAGGACCATCGCTTTGAAAACTCTCATTCTCTCAACCATCACCGCATCCGCCATCAGCCTTTGCATGGTCACGTCCGCCCACGCTGTTGATTGTAGCCGTTTCGAAGACCGCTCCGCGTTCTTCACATCGATTGGCCTGACCGACTCAGCCAGCTTCTGGGATGAAGTTGCGACCGAATGTGCCGCGAGCGACTGGTCCAGCAGCGACCGCAAAACGGTTCGGGACAACATTCGCACGCTCACCACTGAAAACGCCTATGAGCGGCCGGACCGTGAGACCGTAAGAGACGCAGCGGAAGCAGCCGGTGTTGAGGTTCGTGACGCACGTCACGGCAAGCGTAAGAAGGGATCACGCAGCAAGCGTTCCGATTAATTTAATCGCCGCGAGCTTATCGAACACAGGGAACGCTAACCCACGGCTCCTTCCCCATGATGTGGATCAGGCTTCCTTGCGTGAGGGTCACCGAACTTGATTTGGTGACCCTTTCTTTTGACGCGAAACTGGCGTGCTTGAGGTGGTTTAATCCTTTGGGATTGAAGGCCGCATGGCGCCTGCAATCAGGCTCATCAGAACTGCGAGAACAATCAGCAGTCCAAAGGCCAGCCGGATTGATGTCAGCTCAGCCAAACCGCCAATAATCGGCGGCCCCAACAACAGCCCCCCATACCCAAGAGTGGCCACACTCGCAATCGCCTGTCCTGCTGATACCCCGTCTTCCCGGGCTGCGCGGGAGAACGCCATGGGAATGATCGTGGCATAGCCAATGCCCATAAGAGCGAAGCCGAGAAGGCTCATCCAGTAGGTTCCTGCTACCACGGCCAAAAGCCCGCCCAGCGCAGCAATTCCCCCGCTTAATCGGGTTACCAATACCGGCCCCAGCGCCGCGATCACCCGGTCGCCCAACAGGCGGGTTACGACCATCAGAACGGAAAAGGCGGTAAAGCCAAGCGCGGCCCGGGCTTCGTTGACTTGTGTGACCTCAATCAGGAACGTGGCACTCCAGTCCACCATCCCGCCTTCACCAATCGTGGTACAAAAGCCAACCAACCCGACGAGAATCAGCATGCCTCGAGGGAGGTTGAATAGGGGTGCGCCGCCATGGCTCACCGTTCTTTCAGAGGTCCACTGGATGGTCGCAAAGGGCAGGCAAAGCATCGAGAAGAGTGCAGCGGCGAGCAAAAAATGCAGGCCGGACCCCAGGCCAGCGACCCCGGCGAAATACCCACTGAGCGCACCCAGCCCTGTCCCGAAAGACCAGGTTGCGTGGAAGGATGACATGATCGGACGTCCAGCGCGCTTTTCGACCTCGGTTGCCCACGAGTTCATGGTCACATCCATGCCGCCATGGGTTGCGCCGAAAAAGAACATCGCAGCCCCCAAAGCCAGGATCGACACGGGCGCCAGCGCAATACCAACCAGCGATGCGCCGTAAAGCACCGCCAGAATCCGCGTTATACGCGCGGCGCCAAATCGGTCAGCCAAACGGCCCGCAATAGGAAAACTGATCAGCGCCCCGATGGCCATGACCAGCAGCAAAATCCCAAACTGCCCTTTATCGAGCCCCTGTACATCCCGGATCGAGGGTATTCGAGACGCCCAGATGCCCAGAAATGCGCCGTTAAGAACGAACATCGCTGAAACAGCACGCCAGGGCGTAAACAAGGTTGCAGTCAAAACACCAAGTCTCCTGAGGGGTCCGGGCCAAGGGCGACCACCGAACAATCGGACCGATTCAGGCACTGTTTGTGCGGAACGTCCTGGTGGTCAAGATTGAGAGAACAAAAAAGGGGGCGCGGCATCCCAAATGAGCCGCACCCCCCTTTTCTAAAAAGTTCCACTGGTAACAGTGGCGCGTCTTACTTGAGTTCGACTTCTGCGCCAACTTCTTCCAGCTTCTTTTTGATTTCTTCAGCTTCGTCCTTGGACGCGCCTTCCTTAACAGGCTTTGGAGCACCTTCTACAAGGTCCTTCGCTTCCTTCAGGCCCAGACCAGTGATGGCACGGACTTCCTTAATCACGTTAATCTTCTTCTCGCCAGCGGCTTTGAGGATCACGTCAAATTCAGTCTGTTCTTCAGCAGCAGCTGCGCCGGCGTCACCACCAGGTGCAGCCATCATCATGCCAGCAGCAGGAGCAGCAGCGGATACGCCCCACTCGTCTTCTAGCTTAGTTGCAAGTTCAGCAGCTTCCAGAACGGTAAGCTTGCCCAGTTCGGCTACGAGAGCGTCGAGATCAGCCATTTTCTTAGTTCCAATCTTTCAGGATAATACAGAGTTAAGTTCAGTGTGAGGGTCGCCGTTCTAGGCGTCTTCCTTCGCGCCGTAAGCAGCGAAAACGCGAGCCAGCTTGGCAGCTGGTGCGTCCACAACGCCTACGATCTTGGATGCAGGTGCATTGAGCAGACCGATGATCTGGGCGCGCAGCTGGTCGAGTGATGGCAGCTTGGCCAACTGTTCAACCTCAGCGGCAGACAGCACTTTCCCATCCATGGCACCGCCAAGGATTTCGATCTTGTCGATGTCCTTGGCAAACTCAGCCAGCGCCTTTGCCGGACCAACGGGATCATCGGAGTACGAGATCGACGTTGGGCCCGTCAGCATGTCACGAATGTCGTCAAAAGCGCCGCCTTCAGCGGCAATCTTGACCAGACGGTTCTTCACAACACGGTGCTTGGCACCCGCTTCACGCATCCGCGCACGCAGGTTCTGAGCTTCAGTTACGGTCATACCGGACTGGCGAGAAACCAGAACGATAGCGCTTTCTTCGAAGGCCGACTTAAGTTCGGCGACGAGGGCTTCCTTTTCAGAACGATCCAAGGGAACGCCTCCTTCATTGTTGAGCCGGCTC
>PAHJ01000097.1 GCA_002705565.1 Geminicoccus sp.
CGATCACCGCCTCGGGGAGCACCTCGATCACCGCCTCGGGGAGCACCGCGATCATCGCCTCGGGGAGCACCGCGATCACCGCCTCGGGGAGCACCGCGATCACCGCCTCGGGGAGCACCTCGATCACCGCCTTGGTAAGAACCACGGTCACCACCTCGGGAAGCACCGCGATCATCGCCTCGGGCAGCACCACGATCACCGCCTCGGGCAGCACCACGATCACCGCCTCGGGCAGCACCGCGATCACCGCCTCGGGGAGCACCGCGATCACCGCCTCGGGAACCACCGCGATCACCGCCTCGGGGAGCACCGCGATCAGCACCACGGTCGGCGCTTCGTCCCTCACGACGCGGACCCGTGCCGCGCAAATCTGAACCAGCACCCCGCCCTGAACGGGCGCGCACGAGATCATCGTCGGAGTATTCCCGGTGTTCTTCAGCAATGAGAGACGGGATTGGCCGAGAAGACAGAGTTTTGCCCAGCAGCTTTTCGATCTTGGCCAAGCGGCGCTTGTCGGCGTTGCTCACCAAGGCCCAGGACCAACCCGGCGAACCAGCACGACCCACACGGCCAATGCGGTGGACGTAGTCTTCAGCGTGGATGGGCAGGTTCATCATGATGACGTCGCGCAAGCCGGGAATGTCCATGCCACGAGCAGCAACGTCAGTCGCGACCAGCAACTGCACCTTTTTCCGCCGAAAGGCGTTGACCGATGTCGAGCGTTCGGCGGTTGTCATGCCACCGTGAGCCGGTGCGGCCGTGTGGCCCTGTACCGAAACGTGTTCGATCAGTTCTTCAACCGCCTTTTGCGTGGTCACAAAAACCAGCGCCTGACGCACGTTGCCCTTGGACAGCATCAGATCAAGCACTTCGAGCTTGTGCTCGTGACTGTCGCAGAACACGAGGTTGTGTATGATGGTTTCCGGGATCGTATCCGGTTCGGCCAAGCCGATGTGCGAGGCGTCTTTGGTGATGGACAACGCCAGTTCGCGAACGGCCTTGGTCAGTGTTGCCGTGTACAGACCGGTTTGGCGCTTGCTGCCACAGGCGCGCGCAATGCGCTGAATCTGCTGCCGGAAGCCAACGTCCAACATGCGATCGGCCTCGTCGATGATCAGCGTTTCCAGCCGAAACATGGCCATGCGGTCAGCATCCAAATGGTCGATCAGGCGGCCAGGGGTTGCGATCACCAAATCCAACGGACCTTGCAGGGCTTTGTTTTGAGCCGCATAGGGCTCCCCGCCGAGCATTCGGACAGCTTTCATCTTCTTGCCCGCGAAAACGTCCCGCGCGACGTTCCAGATCTGCTCACCCAACTCCCGCGTGGGGGAGAGAATGATCGCACGCGGCCCCGGTCCCGAACCCTTGGCTGGCAGGGACAGGCGCGAAAGCAGCGGCAGCAGGAAGGCCAGAGTTTTACCCGTCCCGGTGGGCGCAGTGGCAACCACGTCCCGACCGCGCATAAACGGCGGAATGGCTTCACGCTGGACGTCTGTGGGTTTCTCCAGCTCCATCCGGGCCACGGCGTTCAGCGCACGCATGTCCAGCCCCAGCGCTTCAAACTGGGTTAGAACATCGTTTTCTTCAAGGGCGATATCGGCGGGTTCTGTGCTCATGGCCCTAACATAGCGCCAGAAGCACAGTTTAAGCGCCGGAAAATAAACGCATTTGCCGTGCATCCCGCGCGCAGGTGCGGCACCGCACTCTTGAGGCAGGGGGATAGCTTCAACGGAGGTGGCAATAGCCATGACAGAACGAATGACGCGTCGGCGGGTTTTTCAACTCGGAGCCGGAGCGACTTTGACGGTATCGTTAGTGGGCTGCGACACGGCCGCAGATCTGCTCAATCTCGCTCAGCCAACCATGCGCGTGAGAGATTTGGCGCTTAAAAGCGTCGGGTTGAACCGTCAGACCATCGGCATTGACGCTGCGATCCAAAATCCCAACCCGCTGTCCTTGCTGGTCAATCAGTTGGCGATGAACTTTAATTTTGCAGGCAAGGATCTGGGGACGGCTTCTCTCAGCAATCCCATTGAACTGCGCGCCGGTGACGAAACCAGCGTGGGATTGGATTACAGCACCAATCTGATGGAATTGCTCGGATCGGGGTTGAATGATGTTCAAGTGTCGGGCACGGGCGGGGTGCTCTACGAGCTGGCAGGCAATGCCAATATCTCCCGCTTCAACCTGCCAGTTCCGCTGCGCTATCAGGGATCCGTTAGCCTCAGCGACTTTGCCCCCATGCTTGGATTGTTCGGCTAAGACTGCTGAGGCTCACAGAACGCTTCCGCAGTGGGCATCGGGCCATCTGCATGCATGTCAGCGAGCGGCGCGAAAGGTGCCATATCGCCGATCTTAAACGCCGCGATCACCCGCTGGCCTGGCCCGGTTAACCATTCCGCAAAGAGCGCGCCCCTGGCGTCTACCGCGTCGCCGTCGTAGCCGATCAGGACGCCGTAGACGTTATTCAGGGCCGCGCCAAAGCAGCCCTTGGGCATGAGGTTCGCCTTGTTATCAAAGGCCAGCCAGGTGGCGCCATCCGCCAGTACGAAAGCATCAAGGCTGGCAGCAATATTCAAGGTTGCGCCCTGCCCCGTGCCTGACTTCCGGTACCATTTTCGCGCTGCTTTGGCGTCAACATCGACCCCGGCACCCTGCCAAAGGCGAAGCTCGGCTTTGTGGGTGCCGCTGTTGTCGCCGCGTGACACGAAACTGCGCTGGTCCCGCGATATTTGGTTGAGCAACGCCAAGGCTTCCATCGGCACGGCCGCAGACGCGGGACCAAGGATCAGGTAATCGTTGCGCATGACCTCTAGGCGTTCAGCGGCCCCGCCCCGCGCCACCAGATCCAGTTCACTCAGCTTGTCATGAACCAGCGCACCGCTGACATCCTGTGCTTCGAGTAGTTTGAGCACGCGGCCGGTCCCGCCAACGATGAACTGCATATGATGGCCCGTATCGGCTGAAAATGCCGTTTGCAGGGCCCGCAACAGGCCACTGTCGCGAACAGAGGTGGTACCGCCAATTCGGATGGTGTCGGCGAGCGCAGGCCCTGCAAACAGAAGGAGGACGGCAGCAGCGGAAAAGGTGCGGATCAGTCGGATCACTTTCGTTCGATGTCCCCTTCGGGCAGCGCAGCCGTTACCAGGCGTGCTGACAAATTCACAATCAGGGCCAGTACCAAGAGCACCAATCCAAAGGCCAGCGCTTCGGCCAGCTTGCCTTGTTCGACCTCCAGCTTGATGGCGGTTGTCAAAACCCGTGTGGCGTACTCCAGATTGCCGCCCACGATTATCGCAGCACCGACCTCAGATATTGCACGACCGAACACGGTCAGCCCCACCACAATGATAGGCCCCGGCGCCATCACAAACAGCGCTCGCATACGGGTTGGGAAACTGGCGCCGTCGAGGCGGTAAAGGTCACCAAAGCGCCGCCACAGATCTCGCATCCGCCCCGTAACCAGTGCCACCGCCATGGGCAGAACCAGCACGAACTGCGCGATCAAAATGGCCCAGGACGTGAACAGCAGCCGCAAATCCCCTAGCGGACCCTGACGAGTGAGCAGCAGGTAAATAAGTAACCCGACCACAACCGCCGGCATGGCCTGAAAACTGCCCACCACAGTGTTGACGACCCAGCGCCCCGGAAAGGCGACGGTCCCGAGCAAAACCGCCAGAGGGATTGCCACCACCATGGCAAGAATGGTCGCAGTGGTTGAGATCCAGAGCGAGCGCAGGATCACGTCCCACAATGCCGGATCTCCGCTGATAACCAACTGAAAAGCTTCGACAACTGCCGCGATCATGCCATGGCCCGAATGGCATTCACCAACGCTGTCACTTCAGCCTGCGTCGTGTTCCATCCCGTGGAAAAACGCAAGGCCGACAGGGCGTCTTCGGTGTCATAGTCCATCGCCGACAGGACATGACTTGCGCCCACTTTACCGGATGAGCAAGCCGATCCCGAAGACAATGATACGCCCTCAAGATCGAACTTCATCAGCATGCGCTCTGCCGTTTTGCCAGGCCAGACCGCGCAGGTGATGGTGGAAACGCGGTCGCTATCTTGGGCCACCACGCGCGAACCTATGGGCAAGGCAGCCTCGATCTGGGCCTGAAAGTCCTGATTTCGAATGGGTTGATCCAGCGCTATGTCCGCGGCCAGGCCCATCCCGGCGATCCCGGCAACGTTCTCGGTCCCCGCTCGGCGACGGCGTTCCTGCCCACCCCCTTGTAACAAAGGCGCTGGATCCATTCCGGGTCGGAGCACCAGAGCGCCCACGCCCTGCGGCCCACCGAACTTGTGGGCGGAGAGCGACAGGTAATCCACGTCCAGAGCACCCATCGAAAGCGGAATTTTGCCCGCAGCCTGTACCGCATCCGTGTGAACGGTCCAGCCGTGTTCCCGGGCACACTTGGCAGCCGCTGCGACAGGTTGGATAGCGCCGGTCTCGTTGTTCACCAGCATCAGCGAAAGCAGGCCCGGCTCTCCCTGCGCCAATCGCGATGACAAGGCCTCTAGGTTGAGGATACCCGACGGCAGCACCGGCACTGTTTCCAGTCCCCTGCGACCGCTTAGGATCGAATCGTGCTCGATTGCAGAAACCAATATGGGGGATTTCGCGTGGGCGCTGAGAACATGATTGTTCGCTTCAGTCCCGCCGCTGGTGAAAACAACCTCCTGCGCGCGCGAACCGACCAGCATGGCCACCTGCTCACGCGCACGCTCCAGCGCAGCGCGCGCGCTGCGGCCGGCGCGGTGAACGGAAGATGCATTACCCACACTGCCCATTGCGTCAGCCATCACAGCAATAACGTCGGGTCTTACGGTAGATGTTGCGGCGTGGTCGAAGTAGAGGCTCACTTGCCTGGCAGTTTTTCGGCCATGCTGCCAGTTTCCACACTCAAGGGCGGCGAAGCCTGAGAGCTTTGATGATTGCTGTTAACGGCGTGCTCCAGCGCATTCAAACGAGCCTTCAATAGCGCTACCTGATCACGCAAGGCGTCGCTATCCTGCGAGTTCGGATCCATGAGATCCAAGGGCGTTCCGTAGGCGACGAAGCGCTCGATGGCCCCCTGTTCCGCGCGCGAAAGCTGAACCGGCTTAGCCGGGATACCAACCATGGTTGTGCGCGCCTCAACATTGCGCGTCACAACGGCATTTGCACCCACGCGGGCATGGTCGCCGACAACGATTGGCCCCAGGATTTGGGCGCCAGAGCCCACGATCACGCCATGACCCAGCGTTGGGTGACGCTTGACGTTGCGCTGCTGATCCGAGTCGACAGAGGGTGAAACACCGCCAAGCGTCACACCATGATACAGCGTTACATCATCACCGATTTCAGCCATCTCTCCGATCACAACGCCCATGCCATGGTCGATGAAGAACCGTTCGCCAATCGTTGCGCCGGGGTGGATTTCGATCCCGGTGCCCCAGCGCGCCATTTGCATCAGCCAACGAGCAGGCACCCGCGCGCCGCGCTTCCAAAGCCAGTTGGAGAAACGATAGTACCGCATGACCCAGAACGACGGGTAGGCAACCACAACCTCGAACCACCCACTCACAGCCGGGTCCCGTGCGATAATCCCCTGAACTTCGTCGCGAATTGATTTGAACATTGGCATGGCCTTTATCGGAACATACTGTTGAGACATGAATGTAAGTGCTTGCAAGCTCCGGTCCAACCCCTACGTGAGTCGAATCAGGTGCTTGTGAAGCGAGGAATTCGCGAATCGAGGCTATCACGGCTGCAACGAATAGATTAACACCGTTGGAAATCAGACCGAAAGGCGGCAGTTTGGCTCCGGTACCGGAGGCCCGCAGATCAAGGAAAGTGGCTTAGGAATGGCGGCATCAGCCCGTTGGATTGACAAGGATGGAACCGCGCTCGCTTGCAAAGACAAGCTGGCGACACTTGAAGATAATCTTGAAGAACTGCTGGAGATCGCCCTCGATGCCCTGGAAGACGCGGCCGTGATGGGTGTCGATATGAACACGGCAAAAAAAGTCTTCATTGACGAAATATCAGCCCTGGAACCCCGCTTTGCAGCGCGGTCAGAGCGTGCAGACGGTTCCAGCAACACGGACGGGTCAAACACTCCCTCCTCCGGCTCGGAGAGCTAAGGCATGGCATTAGTCCGTTGCTTTTTTCTGATCAGCGCCGCGGCACTGATCATGGCACCGACCGCTTGGGCACAATCGGATGAACCGCCCATCCCGCAGGCACGACCCTCAGCACAGTCCCGCAGTGAAGACATCGAAGACGCTCTGGGTGACCTTGTCCGTCCCGCAGCAACCGAAGGCGAGCCCTTGTTTGGTTCCTTTATCGGAGTGGTGCGAATTCTGAGTTCACAGGACAAGACTCAAGTCGCCGGAGACGTGGGCGCAAACATCAATACGGACGCCGTAACCACCATACAGGCAGACGATCCCATCGTTCACGATGTCGCTGTATTGCGCACGCTCGACAAAATCACAGCCCGCATGTCGACCGAGGAAGTCTTTATCGACGATATGATCGAGTTGGGAAATTTACAGGTAACGCCGCGTCGATGTCTGAAGAACCCTCCGACTGAAACGCCGGAGAGTTCTGCATTTCTAGAAATCTACGAATTACCGAAAGACGCGGCACCGACGCCCGTGTTCCAGGGCTGGATGTTCGCCTCGTCCCCAGCGCTCAACGCCATGGAACATCCCGTCTTTGATGTTTGGCTGCTAGACTGCAAAAACTGACGCAATTCACGCTCGGATACGACTTCCGGGAAGGCTGCCGTAACCTGTGTGGCCTTGTCGAGTAACTTGCGGAACGCGACGCGATGCAGCGACGTGGCGCCGAATTGCTCAAGGTGTCGGTTCATGAACTGGCAATCCAAGAGCTGAAAGCCACCGATGCGCAGGCGTGCCACCAGTGAAACCAGCGCAATCTTCGAAGCATCACGTTCGAGGCTGAACATGGACTCGCCAAAGAAAGCACCCTCGATTGCCACGCCGTAGAGCCCACCAACGAGCCGATCACCCTGCCAGCACTCGACAGTGTGCAGGTGGCCCATCTCAAACAGGTTCATGTACATTTCAATGATGGGTTCATTGATCCAGGTGTCTTCCCGGCCCACGGAAGACGCAGCGCAGTAGCGGATTACTGCTTCGACTGCCGTATTGGCACGAACCTCATAGGGCGGGTTTAGCACCGTACGCTTCAAACGCTTCGGAACATAAAATTCGTTTAGAGGCAAAATGCCCCGTTCAATCGGGTCAACCCAATGAACGTTTTTGTCGTCTCGGTCGTCTGCCATCGGAAACAGACCTATGGTGTAGGCCTGTATCGCCAGCTCCGGATGGATAACTGGCGCCCCAAAAACATCTTCTGGCAGGTGTTCTGAACTCAACATATTCCAGACACTCTTCTTATGTTTGTGCTCATGCCCTCTTAGCGGGACACTTACAGTGATTTACCTTTGTCCTAGGAAGCTCGCCTGCACCCCTTGCAACAACGATAGCTCCCCTTTTTTTGTGACGCAGGACTCTTTATCCAGTGGCGCGGACCTCCAAGGCCTGTTCCAACCAGTGGATGGTGATGTCTCCGCCTTGAAACTCTTCATGGCGAAGAATGAAATCGTGCAGTTCGAGGTTCGTTTTGATCCCATCGATGTGCGTCTCAGCGAGCGCCCTAAGACAGCGTTGGATCGCTGAACGTCGGTCGCGGGCGTGGACAATGATTTTACCTGCCAGACTGTCGTAATGCGGTGGCATTCGGTAGTCGGCGAACAGATGACTATCGACCCTGACACCCATGCCACCAGGCGGATGATAGGCCGTGACCAATCCGGGGCTGGGCATGAAGTTGAAGGGGTCTTCGGCGTTGATGCGAAGCTCAAAGGAATGACCTTCGAAAACGACATCTTCCTGCTTGATGTCCAGCACCTCACCCGAGGCGACACGGATTTGCAGCTCGACCAGGTCCAGGCCGGTGATCATCTCTGTAACCGGGTGCTCGACTTGCAAACGCGTGTTCATCTCGATGAAGTAGAACTCGCCGTCCTGGAACAGGTATTCGACCGTACCAACGGACCGGTATCCGAGGAATTTCACCGCCTCTGCTGTGCGGCGACCGATGTCAGCCCGCAGCGCAGGGGTCAGGGCTGGCGAGGGTGCTTCCTCGACGACCTTTTGATGACGTCTCTGAACAGAACAATCCCGCTCGCCCAGATGGATAACGTTGCCGTGCGCATCAGCCAGAATTTGCACTTCGATATGACGGGGGTTGTCGAGGTATTTCTCGATGTAGACAACCGGGTCACCAAAGGCTGCTTTCGCTTCGCGGGATGCGGTAGACAGAGCGCTGTCGAGTTCTTCATCCGAGCGGGCCACTTTCATCCCTCGACCGCCACCGCCGGAAGCCGCCTTGATCAGAACGGGATAGCCGATTTCCTGGGCCAGCTGTCGCGCTTCGTCAATGTCGGATATGGCACCCTCTGAGCCGGGCACGACCGGTAACCCGGCATCTATCGCAGCCTTCTTAGCGGCGATCTTGTCCCCCATCAGGCCAATGTGCCGGGGCGTCGGGCCAACGAAGATCAGGTCGTGCGCCTCAACCATTTCCGCAAATTCCTGGTTTTCCGACAGAAAACCCACACCGGGGTGAATCGCATCAGCCCCCGTGAGTTCGGCCACTGTCATAATAGCGCGCTTGTCCAGATAGGAATCCTTGGACGGCGGCGGTCCGATACACACCGCTTCATCTGCCAAGCGGGCATGCATGGAATCCGCGTCGGCGGTGGAATGAACAGCAACGGTTGCAATGCCCATCTCACGCGCGGCCCTGATGAGCCGCAACGCGATTTCACCCCGGTTCGCAATGACCATTTTGTTGATTTTGACCATGTCGCTCAACCGCCCTAAGCCAGCTCAATCAGGGGCTGACCAAATTCGACGGGCTGCCCGTCCGAAATCAACACTCGACGGACCACGCCGGATGAAGGGCTGGGCAGATGGTTCATGACCTTCATCGCTTCGATAATCATCAGCGTATCGCCCTCTTTGATTTCGTCGCCTACGCTGATGAAATCAGCGGCGCCGGGTTCCGGGGCCAGATACACAGTTCCCACCATGGGGGAATCAATGGTCTTCACGTCGCTGACAGGCTCGACCGCTGGGGTAGCAGCAGGAGCAGCAGGAGCGGGTGCGGCAGTTGCAGCAGCAGGGACCAGAGGCGCCGCTGGAACCATTGCCGGTGCGGCCACCTGCGCCGCACGGGATAACCTCAGACTACGATCACCATCGACATATTCAATCTCGGAAAGACCCGCGTTCCCCATCGTATCTGCGAGCTTGCGAAGCAGGTTCGCTGAAACGTCAAAGTTGCTGGTCATTTTGTCTGATTTCTGCGCCATTTCGATAACCTTAATTGACCTGAGCACTTGGTGTTTGATCAAGCCGATGCTTGAGCGCATGCAGCGCAAGGATGTAGCTGTGCGAGCCAAACCCTGCGATCACGCCTATCGCAGCTTTTGAAAGATACGAGTGGTGACGGAAGCTTTCCCTTTGGTATACATTCGATAGATGCACTTCTACCGCAGGTACGCCTACCGCAAGTAAGGCATCAAGAATTGCAATCGACGTATGGGTGTAGGCGCCAGCGTTAAGAGCGATACCGTCGAAGACTCCGCGCGCAGACTGGATCCGATCCACAATCTGCCCTTCGCTATTCGATTGGAAGCATTCGACTTCGGCCCCCAGCCGGTCACCTTCGGCCTTACACATGGCTTCCACATCAGCGAGCGTTTCATGGCCGTACACCTCGGGCTGTCGCCAACCCAAGGTATTTAAATTCGGACCATTAATGACAAGAATACGAACCACGTCGAAGGCCACCCCAAACTCTGTATGGCGTTCATCGTTGTCTTGTCCGGGTACCCCTCAACGCCAACAGGCCCCCGGTTAAAAGCAACTGGGTGTCTTCACCAGATGACCTGGTCAGACGTACCTTCTTTGTTGCTTAACCAGAGCTACACATATTCTGGCCATCAGTCGCTGGGGAAGTTTTCGACAATCTGTGGATAGAGCCCGGACTATCCACGGCAAAAAAAAAAGGATCTTCAAGTCGCATAATAAACCTGAAAATCCCTTTTGTCACAGAAACGCAAAAAAAAGTGTGTGCAGCAATTGAGGCAAGCTTTGGATTTAAACCCCAAAAAAAACAGTTCAACGCTGCAAAAATCAGGATCCAGCCCGAGTCATTTCGATTGTGGAACGCAGTTCTTCCACAGGAACCGCGCCTGGCATCAGGTTAATATCGGTTAAAGCTGTTGGCGAAGAGCTGCCCGCAACAATGAAAGCCGGGGTGCCGCTAATATCCAAAGATCGCATGGCGTCGTAATTGCGGGTGATTGTGTCCTCAATGGCTTCACTTGTCATGACGGCGCGCAGGATATCCTGGTTGACCCCGTGCGTCTGGGCAGAAGCCAACACAGTATCGACGCTCGTCCGCCCCCGAGCGGTCATGGCATCAAAATGCACCTGGCTGTAATCGCCACCCACCATGTTGACCGCCAAAGCAGCCTGAGAGGCCTCATAGGATTCCTGACTCAAGATCGGAACTTCCACCATGATGATCCGCAAGTCATCGATTTCCGCGATCAGGTCGCGCATGGGGTCGGCCATGCGTTTGCAATATCCGCAATTGTAGTCGAAGAACTCGATCAGCGTGATTGCACCATCGGGGTTGCCGAGTACGGGCGTATTGGGATCGCGCAAAACAGCAGCCAATGCTTTGTTGGCTTTTTGCTCTTCAAGGATCGCCATCGCTTCTTCAATGATCTCCGGATAAGCCAAAATCGCCGCCAGGGCTTCGGCACGAATGGCCTCACGCTGCGCTTCGGAGAACACGCCATCACCATTCGTTGCCGCCGCTTCCTGTGCCAGCGCTACTCGCGTCGTTGCCACTGCCGCAAATAGGGCCAAGGCTACCGAGATAAGTCTGATCATTGTATGCTCTCCATTTGTATTATGCGAATTTTCGTCGCTTTTTTGGTGCAGACTGCGATAACGCTTCGTAGCGATTTGCAGCTCGTATAACTACTACTGGTCGCAGCCTTGTTACGGAAAAATATACAGCAAAGAGAGTGCCGAGCCATGGGGCTTAAAGTATCAAGTCGAAGCACAGTTGATGCCTTTCGCGTGATGGACGTGATGCGAGCCGCTCAAGACGCTGAAAATGAAGGACGGGCTGTCTACCACCTCGAAGTTGGACAGCCGGGAACGCCTGCACCCCGTGCCGCGCGCGACGCGGTGAAACAGGCGCTGGACAAACAAACCCTCGGGTACACCATGGCACTGGGGATGGACGACTTGCGCGAGGGCATCAGCGATTTGTACCAACGCTGGTACGGCCACGCCCTGCCCCCATCCCAGATTGCGGTAACTCAAGGTGCGAGCGGGGCCTTTGCCCTGGCCTTCCTCACGGCCTTTGACGCGGGCGATACCGTCGCCCTCGCAACGCCGGGCTACCCTTGTTACCGCAACATCCTCAACGCGCTTGGCCTCAAGTCCGTTGAAATCATGACAGGGCCGGAGACGAAATATCAGCCAACGGTCGAAGCGCTAAAAGCGCTGCCTGAACCCATAGACGGATTGATCATCGCCTCGCCGTCCAACCCCACGGGGTCGATGCTCGCCCCCAACGATTTTCGCGCCATCAGTGACTGGTGCCGAGAACAGGGTGTCCGCCTGGTGTCTGATGAGATTTACCACGGTCTGACCTACGGAACGCCCGAAACAACGGCCGTCGCCATCAACCCCGATGCCATCGTCGTCAATTCATTCTCCAAATACTTTTCCATGACAGGATGGCGCGTGGGATGGCTCGTGATGCCTGAAGACATGATGCGCCCGCTGGAACGACTGCAAGGGAACATGACGATATGCACCCCTGCAGTCAGTCAAATCGCCGCTTTGGGGGCTTTGCAAGCGGTGGATGAACTCGAAGCACTCAAGGACGGCTATCGACGGAACCGCGCGGTCCTTCAGCAGGCGCTGATCGATGGCGGCGTCACTGAAATTTCCGCTCCCGACGGCGCCTTCTATTTCTACGCCGACGTCAGTCACTTGACGGGAGACGCAGTTGAGTTTTGCACACGTATTTTGGATGAAACCGGGATCGCGATCACGCCGGGCGCGGATTTTGACACCCAGCGCGGTCAGCGGTTTATCCGGCTTAGCTACTGCACCGACGAACAATCGGTACAGACCGCCGCGGGCCTATTGACCCGGTGGCTCCGCGATCAGCATAAGTTGATCTAACACGGCATCGGGGTCCGGGTTCAGAAGTCCCTCGCTCCCCATTCGGAGCAGGTCGGCCTCCACAGCCAAAACGGCAAAACCGTGCACGGCAGACCACGCGAGGGAAATCTGCGCCAGATTCTCTTTCCGCCAACCCTGATTAGTCGCAGCCCAATGCGCGGCCAGAGACTTGGTCAAGGCTTCAAAAACCTGCCGCCCCCGATCGAGCAGGCGCTCATTGTCATTGTCCAGTAATTCGGATCGAAACATCACCTTGAATTGCGCTTGATGGGACAGGGCAAAATTGACGTACCCTTTACCGACTGCTTTGAGCCGCCCCATGGTGTCATCCAGCCCTATCTTGTCGAACTCAAAGGCAATGGACCCGAGCAACTTTTCAAAGCCGTCAGTGGCATATTCAGTCAACATCCCACGCTTGTCGCGAAAGTGGTGCGCCGGCGCACCGTGAGATACACCAGCGCGTCGCGCGCACTCCCGCAGACTCAAGCCTTCTACCCCCAGTTCACGCACGATCTCATCCACCGCTGCGAGAAGCGCGCGGCGAAGGTCGCCGTGGTGATATCGATTGGGGGCTTTCTGCTCTACAGCCATCGGGGCTCGGTCTTTCGATTCATAGTAGGTCTTGGCGATGTAAAGAACCGCACTCGGCTGCCCACTTAAGTCATTCGATCAGCAAAAGGTCAAGAATGCGTGCTGAGGTCGATACCTTCGTACCAATCGGCCAGGGGCTCATAGTAATCCGGCCCCATGCCCGCCTCAGACCGCGCAGGCTCGTTGAACGGGCGTTTAACCTGTCCCTGGAAAAAGGTCCGCACCAGATCCTGCCATGTGGTCTCATGGTCCAGACCACGAAGATCCGCAACATGCTCGAACCAGCGTCGGCCAACCGCGACGTGACCGATTTCATCCTGGTAGATGATTTTCAGCGCATCCACAGTTTGCAGGTCGCCGACTTGGGTAAACTTGTCGATCATCATGGGCGTCACGTCGAGGCCTCGGGCTTCGAGCACCATGGGCACCACAGCCAACCGCGCGAGAATGTCCGCCTTGGTCGCAATCGCACTCTCCCACAGGCCGTTGTGAGCAGGCAGGTCACCATAGGCCCCGCCGAGCGCCGTCAACCGCTCATGAAGCAGCAAAAAATGCTTGGCCTCATCATCCGCCACACCGATCCACTCGCGATGATAATCATCGGGCATGCCCAAGTCCCAGTATCGCGCAGCGACATCGAGAGCCAGATTAACGGCGTTCAACTCGATATGAGCGATGGCGTGCAAGAGGGCGCGGCGCCCTTCCACACCACCGGTAATCTTGCGCTTTGGAACGTCATTGGGCGCCACCAGCGCCGGACGGTCCAGACGCCCGGGTCGATCAGAAAGATGCGGGTCTATACGCTGGTCCGGCGATGGAACCGCACACCCGGCGGAGCGCCACGCCGCCACCCAGCGCCGGGTTTCTCGACACTTTTCAACAGGATCAGCGATAGCAAGCGACTGCGCTGCAGACTCAAAAATGTTCATTCGAGCTGTCTAGCTTAGTTCCTGCGCCGCCGAAAGGACCGCCTCAACATGCCCAGGCACCTTCACCTTTCGCCACGCCGACGCAATCTTGCCGTCCCGGTCAATCAGGAAGGTCGAACGCTCGATCCCCATGTATTTCTTGCCGTACATGGATTTCTCTTTCCAGACATCATAGGCCTCGCACGTGCTCTGTTCGAAATCTGAGGCCAGCGCATAGGTCAGCTCTTCCTTCTCTACGAACTTGTCGAGCTTCTTCACCTCGTCTTTGGACATGCCTATGACCACAGTATCTGCCCCGCCAAAGTCCCCCAAAGCATCACGGAACCCACAGGCTTCCTTGGTGCAACCGGAGGTCATCGCCTTGGGATAGAAGAACAGAACAACTTTCTTTCCCTTCATCTCACTCAGTTTGACGGTATTGCCGCCATTGGTTGGAAGGTCAAAGTCAGGGGCCATATCGCCGACGTCTATGCTCATGAAGTGCCTCTATTTTCTGGTTGGTCCTGTGGGGATCAACAGGGATCTGGGGCAGCAGGGAAAGAGGGTCAAGCAGCGCACTCAAAAATCCTCGCCCAAATGCCTGAGCCAAAAAGGCAAAAATCGAGACTCGGGGCTACTATTTCAGCGCCAAATCAGGTACTTAATGTGCAATGAATTGGCTCGTGCGACTCCTGACATTTGCACTGTTCCTGGTTGTAGCCTGGGCGGTCGGGGTCGTGTTTGTGCTTGAACGCGCCTCACGCTACCCCGTTGAAGCGAACTTTCTCACTCCCTGGCTGGAACGACATGCCTCCGAACAAATCTATGGAGGCGCGGTCAACATCGAAAAAACGCGCATTGCGTTACAGCCTGGCGAAGGCGGCGCACGGCTCCTGCTCACCGGGGTCAGCGCCAGCGGCGGCACCGTCGCTAAGCCTCTGAACATCGGTGAAATGACGGTAGCTCTGTCGCTGCCGGACCTGCTGATTGGACGGCCTCGACTGACCCACATCACCGTGGATGACCTCAGCTTTGGTGCCCGACGAAAACGAGATGGAAGCTTCGTCTTTTCCGTGGCACCTCGACCTGGCCAGAACGACGCGATGAGCCTTACCAGTGTCCCGGGGTTGGGCGGTATCGCCGAAGCTGCGACAAGCCCTGAGGAATTCCACAGCAGCCCTGTTGCATCCCCATCCCCTGATCAAGCGCCGCTCGACCAGCTGCGCGGCATTCTCCTGGACCGGAATGGCGTTCTCAGCCGGTTTGAAGAGCTCAGGTTACGCGGTGGCTCTCTGGTTTTCGACGATGCGGCGGTTGACGAGCGCGTCGTCGTGCACGATGCCACAATGACCTTCAGCGCAAATCCGACCCAGGCTCGGCTCAACATCGATGGCCTTTTCGAAATCGGAAGCAGTTTTTCTAATGGTCAGGTTGAGCTGATCACTCCGCTGGACGGCAAGGGCGTCGACATTTCAGCGACACTGATGGACATGGCCCTCGCAGATTTTGCGGCCTACTTGCCCGACAACTTGTACGCCGAAGAGCGCCCAGCAGCGGCGGATCTGCGCTTAGCGGTCACTGTGACAGATCAGGGTCAGCTCCAGCGCTTTGGCATTGAACGCCATGATCTAGGCACTTTGCAAAACCTCGATCCAACATTCTCCCCCCTGCTTCCAACTTTGGTTGCCAGTGGTGAGCGGCGCACTGGCGGCGCGGGGGGCTGGACCGTTGCCATTCAAACACCTTCCGCGACCTTTGACAGTGAACCAGCCCTGCGGGAAGCTCTGCGTGGCGTCTTTGTATTTGACGGCTCTGTGTCCGGCTCTGTGACCTTTGATGTCGCAGAGGACGGGCGCTTGCTGGATCTGAAATTTGACGCGGCGATCGGCCCAGGCTTGGCCACCCTACCCTCGCTCTATCAGATCCCTGTCGCACTGCGTGGCGGACGGCTGGTGGGGCAATTCACGCCCAAAGGCTTACGATTTGATACGTTGGAGTTTATCCCCGTCATTAATGGCCGAAATCTTGGACCCGCAGCGCTCAAGCTCACCATCGACACGCTGGCGCCCAAGGTTTATCGGATCCGAATGGGCGTTGAGAACAACTGGCAACTCACCCACGACGATATCCTTGCACTTTGGCCTGATGCCAATGAAGACGCGGGCCGGAAATGGTTTCGCGAGAATATCGCTCGGGGTCGAACGTCAGGGCAAAGCCTGGATCTGGACATCGAAACCGGCGGACCAGAAACCGTCGTTCATAATCTCCAGGCCGAAATCAGGTTTGCCGACGGGGCCTTTAAGCTAACAGACGGACTTGGCTACGCGCGCAACGCCAGCGGCCAGATCAGCATCGACAACGGGCTCTATACCATTGACCTCGACCGCGCCAACGTCGGACCGGTCAGCGCGCAAGACAGCGCCATTCGGATCGACCTGCGAAACGACCTCGATCCTCGGATGAACCTAAGGGGCCAGTTTGACGGCGAACTGCGCGATAGCCTTGGGTTCCTGACAAAGGCCGACATCGGGCTGAAAGATCTGGCCGAAACCCTGCCGATCGATCGCACCGATGGCCGTATGACAGCCGCTGCGGAGATGAGCCTGTCCCTAACCCAGCCCGCCGCATTCAAGCCGGCCTATGACCTCAAACTCAATCTCCAGGATCTGCGCGTCGCCAATTACCTCGGCGGTTTACCTGTAACCGCCAGCGCCCTGCCCGTCCGCATCACCCCCGAACGGATCGCCACCAGTGGCGCGGTCAAACTTGGTAAGATGAATGCGGATACCGAACTGGACATTAGCCTTGCGAACAACAAGCTCGAAAACCTCAGCCTCAAGGCCGTGTTCAGTGGGAACACAGAGGACGCCGGCACACTGCTCGGCTTCCTGCCAGATTATGTCAAAGGCGAAGTCAGTGGTGATCTGAGCTTCGTGCGCGATCTGAATGGACGGCAAACCATGGACGTCGAAGCCAATCTCGGCCGCGCCATCATCGATTTGTCCCCTCTGCCTTACTATAAACCTGTCGGGCAACCCACCATGGCAACCGCCCGTCTGAGCTTCAGCAACGCTGGCTTGGCGCGGGTGGATTCGTTCAAGGTTGATGGTCCTGCACTGCACCTGATGGGGACGATTGACATGACCGCAGATGGTCAAAATCTGGCGCAGGCCAAGGTGCGAAACCTGATCATTGGCGACAATAACCTCGCCTCGGTATCTTTGCTCAACGAGCGGGAATTCATGCAAATTCTAATCGAGGACGGGCAGCTTGACGGCCGCCCAATCATCGAATCTATCCTGGAGAATCAGGGCAAGCAGGACGCCAGCATCGTCCCCGGAACCATCGAAGCATCCCCCAACGCGCCCAACCACAAGCCCTGGCTGGTCAATGTCTCCGGTATCCGGAGATTTGTTGTTCCCGGCGGCAAAGCCTTCACCAACATCAGCCTGTCCGCGACCATCGATCGCGGTGCAGTAATACAGTTCTCCCTGAACGCTAAATCCCCTGCACACTTGCCGGGCCGCCCCGCTGAGCTGGGCAACCTGCGCGCCGCGCTAACCCCACAGGCCAATGGCTTTTACCTCCTGACATTCCAATCTGACGACGCGGGATCCCTGTTCTCAACGCTCAACTTGACTGACGAAATCCGCGGTGGCGTGGTCCGCGTCAGCGCCAACAGTGCGCTGCCCCTGCCCAAGGGCGGATGGCTGGGCTCCATGGAGATGCTCAACTTCTCCCTGGTTGATGCACCCATCATGGTCCAACTGCTCTCGCTGGCCTCCCTGACCGGGATTCTAGAACTCGCAGCGGTGGGGGGGCTCCAGTTTACCAACCTGACCAGCAACTTTACCTATGGAAACAGCGCCCTCTACCTTGATGACCTTCGCATGGCAGGTCCCTCAGTCGGCATGACGACGGAAGGCTCCATCGACTTCGAAGCCAAGCGGTTTGCGCTGCAGGGCAATGTCACCCCATTCAACCTTGTCAGTGAGATCGCTGGTTCCATCCCGGTTCTGGGGCAGGTGCTGACCGGCACTGACGGGGGCGGATTGTTCTCCGCGGGTTACAAGGTCGATGGACCCTTTTCCGATCCCGTGGTCAACGTGAACCCATTCCAGATCCTGACACCGGGCATTTACCGCCAATGGTTCCAGGACATCATCAGCAACAACTAAATCACAAACGCAAAACTTGCCCAGCACGGGCTTAGGGAACCAATACCGACAGAAGCAGCAACCGGGGACGGGGCTGGCGACGGCTCCGGACCCGATAGGGGCTGGAGCCGGGGTCTGGCTCGGGAGCCCTGTCCCCGGGGAAAAGAGCCACGCCGCGCAGCGGTGTGTCCAATACATCCCTCTACCGCATCAAGACCAAGGCCTAAAAACGAGGCCAGAAAAATGTCGAAATAACCTGGAAGGCTGCCGTTGGACTGGAGCTCAAATTCGATCTCGTTCTGCACGGCAAACCCTGGATCAACCCGCTTTGCAACGCGATCGCCAGGGAAGAACATCTCCGTCTCAAACACCTGCTGCCACACCCGCGGCGCGAAAACTGCGACGTGCAGGTGCGGCGCTCGCAGAACGCCCTCTGCGTCATGGTATGCCGTAGGCATAACCCCTGCCACGCTGAAACGTCCCTGCCGATCAGGCGAAACCGCCCCGCGATAACCTTCTTTAACATGCTGTCCGGCTTCATCGGTTTGCCAGACATTCAGATGCGCGAACTCCGCCACATTCTTTTCAGCGCCAGATGCTGATTCTCTTCACACGAGAACCGCCTGCCAATGGGCCACAAAAAAGGGGCATGCCGTGGCCGACATGCCCCTTTTGATGATTTCTTGCCAACAACTGAAATCAGGCGGAACCGCCCTTCTCAGGTGACTAGTCCTCGTACACCACTTCAAACCGCTTGGATTTTGAAACGGGTGCACATTCACGGATAGAAACCTTCTGACCGATCTCACACTTGTTGTGAGGATCGTGAGCCGCGTACTTCTTCGACTTCTTCAGAAACTTCTTGTAGATCGGATGCATGACGCGACGCTCAACAAGAACGGTAGCCGTCTGATCGGCTTTATTGGAGACCACGGTCCCCCGCATGACACGGATAGGCATTTATGCGGCCTCCCCAGAGAGCTTCTTTTCGTTAATGATGGTCTTCGCCCGCGCAATCTCTTTCTTGAGCTGGCGCATGCGAGCGGTATTGTTGAGGACCAAATTAGCCCGCTGGAAACGCAGGTTCATCATTTCCTGACGACCATCGAGAATATATTTCCGCAGTCCCTCAACGGACATGCCACGCATATCAGTCGCTTTCATCGCTTAGCGTCCTTCTTATCCGTTAGAGTTACATGAGGCCTGGAATGCGCTCGACGAACTTCGTCTTGATCGGCAGCTTGGCCGCAGCAAGTTCGAAAGCTTCTTGAGCAACATCACGCGGAACGCCGTCGATTTCAAACAGGATCCGACCCGGAGCTACACGCATGGCCCAGTAGTCCGGCGAGCCCTTACCCTTACCTTGCCGAACTTCAGCAGGCTTAGAGGACACCGGCAGATCAGGAAACACGCGAATCCATAGCTTACCTGCACGACGCATACGGCGGTTAATGGTACGACGCGCGGCCTCAATCTGGCGCGCGGTCACACGTTCCGATGTCTGCGCCTTCAGGCCAAACTTACCGAAGGAAACGGTGTAACCGCCCTTGGCTTTGCCCTTTAGGCGACCCTTATGGGCTTTGCGAAATTTGGTACGTTTTGGCTGTAGCATGACTTCTGCCTAACCCTTTAGTTGCGCGCGCCGGCGTTGTTACCGCCTGCGGATGCGCCCGTTGCCTGTACACCGCCCGTCGCACGGCGCTCGCTCGCCATGGGGTCGTGCTCAAGGATATCACCGCGGTAGATCCAGACCTTGATACCGATAATACCGTAAGTGGTCAGGCCTTCCGCCGTAGCGTAATCGATGTCTGCGCGGAGCGTGTGCAAAGGAACGCGACCCTCGCGGTACCATTCGGTCCGCGCGATTTCCGCGCCGCCCAAACGACCAGCGCAATTGATCCGGATCCCCAGCGCGCCCAAGCGCATAGCGTTCTGAACCGCCCGCTTCATCGCACGACGGAAGGAACCACGCCGCTCAAGCTGCTGCGCGACGTTATCCGCAACCAGCTGGGCGTCGATTTCCGGCTTGCGGATCTCATGGATGTTCAGCGCAACATCACCGCCAGTGAGCTTCGCCAGCTCACTACGCAGCTTTTCGATATCTGCGCCCTTCTTGCCGATGATCACACCCGGACGAGCCGAATGGATCGTGACGCGTGCGCGCTTGGCAGGACGTTCGATGATGATTTTCGAGATACCCGCCTGGCTCAGACGCTTTTCCAGAAACTCGCGGATCGCAAAATCTTCATGCAGAAGTTTTACGTACTCAGCGCCGTCAGCGTACCAGCGGCTGTCCCAGGTGCGGTTGACGCCGACGCGCAGACCAATTGGGTTAACTTTCTGACCCATCGGGTTACTCCTTCGCTTCGGCGGTTTCTTCAACCGCTGCTTCGTTTTCGGCACCAACGGCTTCGTCGATAGCCTTGGCGTCAATCTCAGCCTGCTCATCCTGGCTGACAACAGCCATGTCACCGGCCTGACGCGCAGCCTCCATCGGGGAAATATCGCCCGAGTAGTTCTTCTGCTTCAGAACGATGGTCAGACGCGAGAAGTGCTTGAAGATTTTGCCCATCCGGCCCCGAGCACGGGGACGGTAGCGCTTCAAGGTCATCGCCTTACCGACCCATGCTTCCTTGACGTAGAGGTCATCAACGTCGAGCTGATGATTATTCTCGGCGTTCGCAATCGCAGAGAGAAGCACCTTGCGAACATCGTTGGCAATCCGGCGCTTGGAAAACTGCAGCGCCGAGTCAGCACGACCGACCGGCATGCCACGAATCATCTTCGCAACCAGGTTCAGCTTTTGCGGGCTGGTCTTCATCAGCTTTGCTGAAGCAACCGCCTCATCTCGCTCGTAGCGGCGTGGGTTTGGTGACTGTCCCATTTCGATTACTTCCGCTTCGCTTTTTTGTCGATACCGTGACCGTAGTAAGTCCGCGTTGGCGCGAATTCACCCAGTTTGTGACCAACCATTTCTTCCGTCACTGCAACGGGTACGTGCTTGCGACCGTCGTATACGCCGAACGTCAAACCGACGAACTGAGGCACGATGGTAGAACGACGAGACCAAGTCTTGATCACATCGTTACGGCCAGATGCGCGAACGGCATCGGCCTTCTTGAGCAAGTAACCGTCGATGAACGGGCCCTTCCAGACAGAGCGTGACATTCTTTAGCGCCCCTTACTTCTTGTTGTGACGCGAACGCATGATCAAGCGGTCGGTCTTTTTGTTTGTACGTGTACGCTTACCTTTGGTCGGCTTACCCCAAGGCGTCACAGGATGACGCCCACCGGAGGTACGACCTTCACCACCACCATGGGGGTGGTCAACCGGGTTCATAACCACACCACGAACATGCGGGCGACGGCCTTTCCAGCGCATACGGCCGGCCTTACCCATGTTCTGGTTAGAATGATCCGGATTTGACACGGCCCCGATGGTCGCAATGCATTCCTGACGAACCAAACGCAGCTCACCAGAGTTCAGACGCATCTGAGCGTAACCTGAGTCACGCCCAACGATCTGAACGTAGGAACCGGCGGAGCGGGCGATTTGCCCACCGCGGCCAGGCTGCAGTTCGACGTTGTGCACAATAGTACCAACCGGAATGCTGCCAAGCGGCAGAGCATTGCCCGGCTTAATATCAGCGCCCTTGCCAGATTCGACCTTGTCACCAACAGCAAGCCGCTGCGGCGCCAAGATGTACGATAACTCACCGCTATCGTCGTATTTGATCAACGCAATGAATGCGGTCCGGTTTGGATCGTATTCCAGGCGCTCAACCGTCGCAAAGCCAGCTTGGCGACGCTTGAAATCGATCATCCGGTACCGGCGCTTGTGACCACCGCCACGGTGCCAGGACGTGATACGACCCGTATTGTTACGGCCGCCAGACTTGGTCAAACCTTCAGTTAGGTTCTTGACCGGCTTGCCTTTGTGCAGCTCGGAACGGTCCACGCGCACCAGCTGGCGCTGCGACGGGGTCCGTGGGTTATAACTCTTCAGTGCCATCGGTATTCGTTTCCCTTAAGCGCCGATGCCTGTGTCAATCTGCTGACCAGCAGCGAGAGAGACATAAGCTTTCTTGGTGTTCGAACGCTGGCCAAGACGTCCGCGGAACCGCTTAGTCTTGCCCTTTACAATCGAGGTGTTAACGGCCTTCACATCAACGGAGAACATTTGCTCTACCGCTGCTTTGACTTCCGCCTTGGTTGCATCCATCGCAACCTGGAACACGTACTGACCGTTCACGGCGGCCAAGGAAGCCTTTTCCGTAATGATCGGACGACGCAGGATTTCGAAAGCGCGCTCGCCGGAAAGCACCAAATTGGGCTTTGACTTGTTGCGCTTGGACAGCATGTAGCCGCGTGACATGGCCCTTACTCCCCGCTTGCTTCACGCAGACCGAAGCGCACTTCAAGTGCCTCCGCTGCGTCTTTGGTGATCAGAACCTGCTCGTGTGCGAGAAGGTCGTAGACGTTTGCACCAGCGGTGGGCAGACAATTGACGCCAACGATGTTGTTCGCCGCCAATTGCAGGTTCCCGTCGATGGCTACATCCATGACCAAAACCGTCGAGCCCGAGTACTTCGCCAATGCATCCTTCAACGCTTTGGTCTTCGGAGCATCCATCTTGGCGCTGTCGATTACCGTCAGCTCGCCAGAAGCTTTCTTGGCAGAAAACGCAGTCTTCAGCGCAAGTGCCCGAACCTTTTTAGGCAGGTCAAAACTGTGATCGCGGGGCGTCGGTCCGTGAACGACACCACCACCACGGAACACGTTTGCACGCTTAGAACCATGACGCGCGCCACCGGATCCCTTCTGACGCACAGACTTTGCACCCGTGCGCGCTATCTCGGACCGGGACAGCACTTTGTGCGTACCAGCGCGGCGCTTTGCTTGTTGCCAGCGGACGGCGCGGTGCAGCAAGTCTGCTCGCACCGGCAGCATAAAGATGTCGTCGTGCAAGGTCGCCTGGCCCGCTTTTTCACCCTGCAATGTCAGCATATCCACTTTCATGGAACTGCCTCTCCTAACTCTGAGGCCATCGGAATGGAGCCCGATAAGCCGTTACATAAGACGCCGACTGGCGCCTCTCATTCTTACTCTTCGCCGCCGTCTTCAACGGCAGCAGTCTCTTCAACTGCGGCTTCTGGTTCAGCCGCTGCAGCAGGTGCGGAACGATCGCGCAAGCCCGCCGGGATCGGTGCAGCTTCTGGTGCCGCTTTCTTCACGGCATCACGAACCGTGACATAGCCCCCTTCGGAGCCCGGCACCGCGCCACGCACAAACAACAGTCCGCGATCAACGTCCACGCCAACAAGGTCCAGGTTCAGCGTCGTCACGCGGCGCGCACCCATGTGTCCGGCCATCTTCTTACCCTTGAAGACGCGGCCAGGATCCTGACACTGCCCCGTGGAACCGTGTGAACGGTGCGAAATCGAGACACCGTGCGATGCCCGCAGTCCGCTAAAGTTCCAACGCTTCATGGCGCCGGCGAAACCCTTACCAATGGAGGTCCCGCAAACGTCAACCTTCTGCCCTGGAACAAAGTGGTCAGCCGCTAGCTCTGCGCCAACGTCCACTAGGTTCTGTTCAGGAACACGGAATTCCAGCAGCTTCTTCTTCGGCGATACACGCGCCTTGGAAAAATGACTGCGCATAGGCTTCGTTGTGTTCTTTGGCTTAGCTTCATCGAAACCGAGCTGAACAGCGCTGTAGCCGTCGCGTTCTGTGGTCTTCTGTGCAACGACCTGACAGCCGTCCATTTTAAGCACTGTGACCGGCTGATGCGTACCGTCTTCGGTGAAGAGGCGCATCATGCCCATTTTCTGTGCTATCAAACCCGTGCGCATGGTTCTTTCTCCGTGCGTTCTTAACTAATCAGCCGCGCCCTTAGGCCTGCAGCTTAATCTCAACATCGACACCGCTTGCGAGGTCGAGCTTCATCAGCGCGTCCACAGTTTGCGGTGTTGGGTCGACGATATCCAGCACACGCTTGTGTGTCCGAATTTCAAACTGCTCGCGACTCTTCTTGTCCACGTGCGGACCCCGCAGGACGGTGAACCGCTCAATCCGTGTCGGCAGCGGAATTGGACCGCGGACCTGTGCGCCGGTGCGCTTGGCAGTGTTCACGATCTCCCGCGTGGAGTTATCCAAAATGCGGTGATCGAAGGCCTTAAGCCGGATCCGGATGTTCTGACTATCCATCAGTGTCCTCTTTGCCCGCCCAACAATGGGCGATGCTCAAAATTCGCTGCGCTGCCGCAGCACATTCCAACAAATTCGCCGCCGGTCTTTCTCCGGTCTGACAGCCCCATGGCGGGGCTCTCCTAAGCCTGAGAACGGGGCGATCTCGCAATCGCCCCAACCTCAAGAAGACATTGCGTCTTTACTCAACGATGGTCGCAACAACACCAGCGCCAACAGTCCGGCCACCTTCGCGAATAGCGAAACGCAGGCCTTCATCCATGGCGATCGGTGCGATCAGCTCAACGTTCATGGTGATGTTGTCACCAGGCATAACCATTTCCACACCATCATCCAGAGTCACGACGCCAGTCACGTCGGTCGTACGGAAGTAGAACTGTGGACGGTAGTTCGTGAAGAATGGCGTATGACGGCCACCCTCATCCTTGGTCAGGATGTAAGCCTCACCCTTGAACTTGGTGTGTGGCGTGATCGAGCCAGGAGCAGACAGAACCTGCCCACGCTGTACATCTTCACGGCCAACACCACGCAACAGAGCGCCGATGTTATCGCCAGCTTGGCCCTGATCCAGCAGCTTGCGGAACATTTCCACACCGGTACAGGTTGTCTTCTGGGTGTCGCGGATACCGACGATTTCGATTTCCTCGCCAACCTTAACTACGCCACGTTCAACACGGCCAGTCACAACGGTACCACGACCGGAGATGGAGAACACGTCCTCCACAGGCATCAGGAACGGCATGTCCAGAGCGCGCTGTGGCTCAGGAACATAGTCGTCGACCGCCTTCATCAGCTCAACGATGCTTTCTTTACCGATGGTGTCGTCACGGCCTTCCAGAGCAGCCAGAGCAGAACCCTTAACGATTGGAATATCGTCACCTGGGAATTCGTACTCGGACAGCAGCTCACGGATTTCCATCTCGACCAGTTCCAGAAGCTCTTCGTCGTCGACCTGATCAACCTTGTTCAGGTATACGACCAGAGCAGGAACACCAACCTGACGCGCAAGCAGAATGTGCTCACGGGTCTGAGGCATTGGGCCGTCCGCTGCGTTTACTACGAGGATACCGCCGTCCATCTGAGCAGCGCCGGTAATCATGTTCTTCACATAGTCGGCGTGGCCTGGGCAATCTACGTGTGCATAGTGGCGAGCGTCAGTCTCGTATTCCACGTGCGCAGTAGAAATCGTGATACCACGTGCCTTTTCTTCAGGCGCCTTGTCGATCTCGTCGAAAGCCACTGCTGCAGAACCATATACTTCAGACATCACCTTGGTGATTGCTGCCGTAAGTGTGGTTTTACCGTGGTCAACGTGGCCGATGGTGCCAACGTTCACGTGGGGTTTATTACGCTCAAACTTTTCCTTAGCCATGGGTCCTTATCCC
>PAHJ01000098.1 GCA_002705565.1 Geminicoccus sp.
AAAGGCCGTTTCTTCTATCAGGTTTACTTTCAGGACGAGGGCGTTGCCGAGGCAGCGTTTGAGGCTGACCACCGCAGCTCACTGGCCAAGATCTACTACGCACTATGCGGGGACGCCGCCCGCAATGGCGATTTATGGCCTGCGATTGGGGTCAATGAACCCGTGCTCGACCACATGACCTTGCCCGCCCCCTTCCCCGCGTGGATGAGCGAGGCGGAGCTTGATCGGTTTGCGGCAATCTTCCGGCAATCCGGCTTCCGGGGCGCCTTCAACCGGTACCGCAACATCGACCGCGACTATCACGACCTGCCCAACTACGGCGTAGAGCGGATCACCCAGCCTTCGACCTTTATTGCGGGCACACTAGATCTCGTGCGCAGCATGGTCCCTGGCCGCGACGCCTATGAATTCGCAGATGAGTTGCTGGTGGACATGCGCGGGATGACCCTGATCGAAGGGGCCGGGCACTGGATTCAGCAGGAACGGCCCCAAGAGGTCACATCCGCCCTGCTCGCCTTTCTCAAAGGGCTTTAAGCACCCATTCAGCCACCGCCGCCCCCATGCGCACGTGGGTGGCTTCGTTCCAGTGAATGGGGTCGCGGTCTGACGAAGTGGCCCCATGATTGCCGTCAAAGAACAAATGGCCCCGCAGACGGCAGGCTGCTTCAATCTTATCTGGCAGAACCTCGGTTTTAGCCCTGCTGCCGACCCAGCCGGCCTCGATGTCCCAGCCCGGATCATCGGCCTTCGGCCCCAACACGGGCGGTGCGATAAAGCCTAACCGCGCGCCAACCGGGTCTGGACCGGGCCAGACCTCGCTCGCCGAGACAATATCGGACAGCGCCATAAGCCCGCCAATGATCTCATCGGTCGAGCGGCCAAAGTGTGCTTTGACGTCGTTGGTGCCGAGCATAATCAAGATCAGGTCGAGCGGTATGTGCGAGCGTAGGATAGCTTCAAACGGCGCAGCACCATCGACAAAGTCCCCCATCTTGGGGTCAGTCAGGTTGGTCGTTCGGCCCGGCAGGCACTCTTCGACCAATTCAACCGGCCGCCCTTGCGCAGCCAGGGCCCGAGCCATCTCGACCGGCCAGCGATCAGCGAAGCGAAGCACCAGGCCATCGTCAAGATAACCCCAGGAATTTGAATCCCCATAAACAAGCACCCGCATTGCCGCCCTTCTCCCCTGCCTTATCCGGTTTGTTTCTGGCCCGTTTATGTCCAGCAAATCGTGATGCTTTACCTTAGCCCCGAAAATGCCTTACAAGGAAGCACGGGTAAACGTAACATGTTAACTATCGCCAGGGAGTGTCCACCGCCATGGTCAAGTCCATAGATGCAACTGTCGCCATCATCGGTGCGGGTCCTTCGGGGTTGCTGCTGAGCCAGTTGCTGCATCAGTCTGGCATCAGTAGCGTGATCGTGGAGCGGACCTCGAAAAAGCGCGTGCTTGAGCGGATCCGGGCGGGGATCCTGGAACGTGGTACCGTTGAAGGCATGGAAGAAGCAGGCTGTGCCGAGCGCCTGCACGCCGAGTGCATCCCCCACGACGGGGTAATCCTGTCCTTCGACGGCGAGCAATTTGAAATCCCTGTAAAAGCCATTACGGGTCACCAAGTCATCGTTTATGGACAGACCGAAATTACCAAGGACCTGATCGACGCTTGTGAAGCCCGCGGCCAGCGCATTTACTGGGACTGCGCAGACGCAGAGCTAGCCGGACTGGACAGCAACGCGCCGCAGGTGGGCTTTACCACGCCCGACGGTGAAACAATCAGTCTCAGCGCGGACATCATCGCTGGCTGCGACGGCTTCCATGGCATCAGCCGACAGTCCATTCCCGCAGCCCGTTTGCGCGAGTTCGAGCGCACGTACCCCTTTGGCTGGTTGGGCATTCTGGTTGATCAACCACCTGTCGCGCACAACGTGATTTATGCCAACCACCAGGACGGCTTTGCGCTCGCCTCGATGCGTTCGGAAACACGCAGCCGCTACTACGTACAATCGGCGCCCGGTGAGTCTGTCGATGACTGGAGCACAGAGCGGTTCTGGGAGGCCTTTACCCATCGCCTCGGCGATTTGGGCAAGCAGGTCAAGACGGGCGAGCCCATCGAAAAGTCTATCGCACCGCTCCGCTCTTACGTGTCAGAACCGATGCGCCACGGCCGCCTGTTTATGGCCGGCGACAGCGCTCATATCGTGCCGCCCACTGGCGCCAAGGGCCTCAACCTCGCCTTCGCCGACGTTCGTCGCCTGTCCCGGGCCATCGCACAGTGGCACGCGTCTGGGAGCGAAGAACCCCTCGAAGGCTATTCGATCGAAGCCCTAGCGCGGGTCTGGAAAGTGGAACGCTTCAGCTGGTACCTGACCTCCATGATGCATCAGTTTCCCGAACATTCGGGGTTTGAAAAAAATATGCAGCGCGCTGAATTCGACTACATTCGCGCTTCAGAAGCTGGGCAAACCATGATTGCTGAAAACTACGTGGGCCTGCCGTTCTAGCAGCGTTCAGCGTGCGATAGAGGAGAGAACTTCGTGAGTGATAACCGACTGATTTTGCTGGGGACCAAAGGTGGACCACGTATTGGCAAGGGTTCGTCCTGGCCAACCTCGAACCTATTGGTTGTCGACGGCAAGCCCTACCTGATCGACGCGGGTCTGGGAGTCACGCGACAGGTCTGCAACGCCGGATTCCTGCCCTTTGACATCGACCGCATCTTCCTGACCCATAACCATTCAGACCATAATCTGGAGCTGGGTGGCTTCATTCAGACCGGCTGGACCTCCGGCCCGATGTCGGACGTACAAATCTACGGCGCTCCGGGTGTGGCAAACCTGATGGAACACTTTTTCCTCAGTCAGTCCTTTGACATCAACATCCGGGTCGAGGACGAGGGCGCGACCGATTTACGTAAAATCGTCAGCTGGGAGGAAATCAGCGAGGGCGCGGTCTACGAAGACGACCGGGTCAAGGTCTCCTGCTTGCGCGTCATCCACCCGCCGGTGCACCATTGCTACGCCTTCAAGTTCGAGACGGCGGCCGGCACCGTGGTCTTTGGCGCAGACACAACGTATTTCCCACCTCTGGCTGAGTTCGCCAAAGGCGCCAACATTCTGGTGCACGAGGCTATGTTCGTCCCCGGTGCCAAGAAAATTTGTGAATACATGAAGCCGGTGAAGCCCACGCTGTGGGAGCACTTCGAGGCCTCACACACCACCTGCGAAGACGTTGGCCGCATCGCTACACAAGCCGCGACCCAGCACCTTGTGCTGAATCACTACGTCCCAGACATCGGTGACCGTGACACAAAGGTGGAAGACTTCGAGCAGGCTGTCGGCACGACCTTTGACGGCAAGATCACGGTCGGTCGCGATCTGATGGAGATTCCGTTCTAGAGGGCTCCGGTAACAACATAGCCCAGCGCTTTGGCGACCTGTTCGGGCGATTGCACAACGACCATTGCGGCGGCATCGACTTCCTTGAGCGCATGGGCGTGGTCGGGACCGTGTATGACGATGATGGACTTGCCCAGCGCAGCGGCATAGCCGGCGTCAAACGCGGCGTTCCACTGCTTGTATTTCTCCCCAAAGCAGACGACCACCACGTCGGCGTCTTCGATACCTTTGCGGATACGAATGCTGTTCAGCTTGGCACTGCGCTGATCGTGCCAGAACTTATCCGCCTCCGGCCCGGTAATCAGCGGCCCGCAATCGTCGGACAGGGCGTGATCAGTGACTGGACCAGCAAACTCTATGTCCAGCCCCTGGCACTGCTCGATGATGGCGTCTCGCCAATTGGTGTGGATTTCGCCGGATAGGTAGACTGATATCATGGGAAAAGGCTTTGCAACGGTGGATCAGAAAGGTTCCCGTCCTTTTGCCTCATCCAGCCTCGCGCCAAAACCCCACAAATGTCCCGCTCATCCACGGGATGACCCGCGCGCCAGCGCACAGGGGGCAACCAAAGCCTTTAAAGCGCACCCGCCAGCGCCGTCAGGCGAAGGCGGGTTCCGTTTGATCACAGGAACGGCAAGTAGAAATCGCGAACGTCATCCACGCTTGCAGTTGCCAAACGGTTGGCCTCATCCCGCTTGATGAACACCAGCGCGTCAACCAGCAACGGCCCCAACGCATCCCGCAAGGCACGATCCTGATCCAGTGCATCCGCCGCTTTCTTCAAGGACGTGGGAACATGTCCTGTGGCGCGGACATTTTCAATACCGTCGAGATCTTCTGCCACCGGACAGTCATAGCCGTTTTCAACCCCCAACAAGGCTGCTTGCAGCACCGCGTGGACCGCCAAATATGGGTTAGTCGAACCATCTGCCATCCGATGCTCAAGCCGCGCAGACTTGGGCGATGCAACGGTAGTGCGCACCGTGGTCATGCGGTGGTCATCTGCCCAGTTACGCCAATAACCCGCCATCGAAGCCGGGGTCAGGCGATCGTAGGAATTGACATTGGCGGCCAGCACGCCAGCCAAGGACTCGTGGTGGTGCAGCAGGCCCGCCACGCAGCCCGTGGCCAGCTCGGACAGAGCGCCCGCAGGGGCGATGACGTTCTGTCCCTGCTCATCGGCAAAGCTGAAGTTCACGTGCACGCCCGAGCCCCCACGCTCCGGGATCGGCTTGGGCAGGAAGGTCAGGATCAGGCCCTTTTGCGCGGCAATTTCCCGCGCCAAAACCCGCAGCAGAAAGGCATCGTCACAGGCTTTGACGGCATCATCAAAGCACAGCGTCAACTCGAACTGACCATTGTCGTATTCGCCATTCATCGATTCAATCGGGATCCCGCAGGCATCTGCCTGGTTCCAGATAGCGTCCATCAGCCCAGCGGGGTCATTGTGCGGCCCGGTGCCGTAAACATGGGCGCCCGGCGTGCCATAGGGACGGAAGGTGCCGTCGTCTGCGCGCTCGAAGACATAGGCCTCCAGCTCAATCCCAATTTTGGGCGTGAGTCCGCGCTGTTGCCACTGTGCCACCGTCCGGCGCAGCGCGCCGCGCGCGCACAGACCAAAGGGTTCGCCGTGGATATGCAAATCGCCCAAGGAGATCTCGGCCCCGTCCTGCCATCCCGTGCGCCGCACGTCGTCAAGCATCAGGTCCATATCTGGAACGCCCTCAAAGACACCCGTTCCCGGCACGGGCAGCAAATCCCTGTCGTAGGACACTGCAAAGGCTGCTCTGGCAAAGCCAACTTTACCGCCCTGAGCCATCTGCGGCGCGACGTATTTTCCACGCGGCAGGTTCAGCAAATCACAAAAGAGAGCACGTGTTCTATTGATGGTCATGGTTGATCAAATCCCACGAAAGCGTTGGTTAATGGTAGGGGGTCAGAGGTCGGAGGTCGAAAGTACCACAAATTCAATTTCCATCCCTCAACGCCGGATTCGCACCGGCAGACTTTTCACCCCACAGATGAAGTTCGACCGCGTCCAAGTGGGCGCACCTAGGGCCTCGATGCCGCTGATCCGGCCTGCGATTTCCTCGAGTAACACCCGCACTTCCATCCGCGCCAGCCACATCCCTAGGCACAAATGAACCCCGCCCTGGCCAAAGGCCAGATGCGGGTTCGGGTCACGGGCCAGATTGACCCCGTGGGGGTCTTCGAAAACCCTCTGATCCCGGTTGCCGGAGACGAACCACAGGATCACCTTGTCGCCTTTGGCAATGGCTTTCCCGCCCAGTTCAGTGTCTTCGGTCGCAGTTCGACGAAAGTACATGGTGGGCGAAGCAAGGCGGATGAACTCATCGGAAACTGTGTTCCAGACAGCTCCCGCCTGCATCTGCTGGAGCAACGCCGGATCGCGGGTGAGCTGATACAGCGCCATAGCAATTGAGTACCGCGTGGTATCATTGCCCGCAGCAACCAGCAGGCAGAAGAAGTTCTTGAAGTCGCGGGCTTCCATTACACCCTGCTCACTGTTTGCCCCCAGCACGCGCGCCAGAATGCCCTCTGGATCGACCTCCTTGTGACCGTCCATGACCGCTTGCGCGTAGTCGTACAGCTCCGCCCCTGCCGGACTGCGGAAGGGCATGAAGCGATAGGCGTCGGTATCGGCCTTGTCGATGATGGTATCGGTGAAATCTGGGTCAGAGTTGCCGATCAACGCGTCTCCCTTTTCGACCAAAAACGGCAAATCAGCGTCCGGCACGCCCAAGATGCGGCCCAGCATCATCATGGGCAGCTGCTTGGCGAGCGCATCAACGGCGTCGAACTCATCGCGGGCAAAGGCCTGCTCCACGATGTCAGCCGCCAGCGAACGCACCAGCTCTTCATAGCGAGCGATCGCCGGGCGAGAAAAGACGGGGTTGAGGAAGCGGCGGGTTTGGCGGTGTTCAGGCGGGTCGGTCTCCTGAAACGTACGCCGGGCCATATATTCCGCGTGGCTCTGATCCTCGATACGGATCCCCTGCCCGCTGCTGAACACAGCGTTGTTGCCGTTCGCGGTCATGATGTCGGCATGCCCTGTCACCGACCAGAAGCCCCGGCCACCGTCGTGTTCGGGGGTCCAGTGCACCGGGTCCTCAGCGCGCAGACGCTCGAAGGTCCGGTGCGGGATTCCGCCGGTGAAACTGTCGTGATCGCTTAGGTCCATGTGACCGTCGTCATGTGCGGCCGCATCCAAGCCGTCCGCATTCGAAGCGCCCGCCTGCTGATCCACCATCATCCCTGCTCCCTCGTCTGTTGTTGATAGGCCGTCACTGCCTGCACCAGAAACCGGGTCATCCAGCCAGCAAACTTCGGCCCATGGTTGGCTCGCGTCAGCGATGCCTTCGCCGCCTTGAACAGCGGTTGTCCCAGCAGTTCCTCGCACTCATCAAGCACCGCTTCCATGAAAGCCGGGTTGAACTCTGGGTGCATCTGAGTGGTCAGTATGTGGTCGCCCATCACAAAGGCTGCATTGGCACAGCGCGCCGAGGTGCCGATGCGCTCCGCTCCGGCGGGCAGCTGGGTCACCTGGTCCTCGTGGAAGGCATAGAAATTCAAATCTTCGAGCGGCTGCATGTAGTCCCGCACGCGCTCGAATTGGGTGGTATCAATACCAACGTTCCACCCCGAAACCGCACGCTCGACCCGCCCCCCCAAAGCAGCAGCAATAGCCTGATGGCCAAAGCATGCGCCAATTATGGGTTTGCGCGCCGCGTGGCACGCACGGATCAGCGCGTAAAGCGGCGGTAAAAACGCGTGCTCATCCAGCACCGATAGCGGCGAGCCTGTGATCAGATAGGCGTCCTGCTCGTCAAGAGCTGCCGGAACTTCGCCCGCGATGGTCATGTAGACACGATAGCGGAAGCGTTGCTCCTGCTCATCCAACAAATCGCGAAACCGGTGCGCGTCATCGGGAAAGTGGTCTCCGATGGTCTCGGTCTTGTCGTGATTAACCTGCAATATGCCCAGCCGAATGCGATCCATGGCTCTGTGTCTTGTTCTTCAGTGTTTGCGTGTATTGCTTTGGTGTTCGTTCAGGCTTCAGCCCGCAAGCGGGTTCGTCAACCGTTCAAGAACAAACCAAGGGTAAAGAAGCGCGGGGCTGCGAAGCCCCGCACCGTTTGGCTGAACGTCTCGTAGTTTGCGTTCACGCTGTGGCTC
>PAHJ01000099.1 GCA_002705565.1 Geminicoccus sp.
GGCGGCGATCGGCTTCGGTCTGGACCAATGGAAGTATGGTGTAAAATCAAATTATCACTAAATCACATTAAGTATCCAATAAAAGACAAATATTGAATAGGAAAATATAATGATGTTAATTGAGAATACTATAACGCTTTTTCTCACGTAAAGGATTGTAAATTACTATATTCCGCATTGAGTATATCGAATCCAAAAGAGTAAATGTCATGGATTTTACACTACGTCAGCTTAAAATATTTCGCGCAGTAGTCGTTTCAGGATCGATTACGAAGGCGTGCCGTAGAATTAATTTGTCTCAACCCTCAATCAGTCAACAACTTGCTAAACTTGAGGAAACGCTTGGGGTTCGGTTAATCAACCGCGAGCGCGTGGGAATGATATCGCTAACCCCTGCAGGTGAGTACTGGTACCGCTCGACCCTTGAGCTGATTGATCGCTTAGACGTCATTACCAATGAACACAATCACGCATTCCGATCCTCAAATTTGGTGTTGAGGTTTGGTGTTACGCCAGTCATTCGTGGACCCTTCTTGTCCGCCGTTGCCGGCATCTCACGATCGAAATCGACGTTCTCGCGCTTCGAGGTGGTCTATGATTTGAACTCTCCACGATTGGTAGAGCAGCTGCGCTCGCATCAGATTGATATGGCAGTGATTGCGGAGGAGTCTCTGATAACAGAGAAATCGTCTTATAGTATCAGCCAGTTGTGGACCGAAGACTTCCTTTGGGCCGTTCCAGCGCACCTGACCGACGATGAACTACGGATCGCCTTGAGCAATGCTGATCCGAAGGGGATCAACCCGTTGCTGTCCCATTTCGTAGAACCAGATGCGGGCATGGCATCGAGTGAGGCCACGTCAGCATGGTATAGAGCGAACTTGCCGACTGCAGTGCCAACCGTGCGTGCGCCGACCTTCGCGGCGGCGGCCGAGTTTGTAGCCGCCGGTCTGGGAACGGCCAATATCGTCCGCTCTTTGCTGCCAAACCTGAGTGAATATGTCTTAAAGAATATCCGGCTGTTCAAGATTGAAGGGCGCGAACGGGTTGGGGTCCTCGCCATGCGGAAACATTTGCAGTCGCACCCTTACTATCGGAGTGTTTTTGAGCAAACCGCCGCATTTTGCCGCGATATTTACGTTCCAAATATGGATCAAATTGAAGTTTGCTCGATTTCTGAATTACTCAGACCTGCGAAAATATACGCTGTGCCATAAGAGTTGATACAGTTCATTCTCAACAAAACATAATTTGCTGACAAATTAAGAATTGCCATGGGGCTTTTCTCTGTATTCCTAATTTATCTAATGAACTTCGCCCTCATTACCACGCATAGGAATTACCTATGTTACAGATTATCTAATAGCTATGGCCCCGAAAAATATAACTTTCTAGCATTACCACTGGAAAGGAAGTCATCACTTCCTTTTGGGTTTATTTGCGGGGGGGGTCATCGTGGCAGAATCCAAAATTGGACAGATTAAATTTGGTGAAGTGCTTGCATGGCTCTTCCGTATCCTGGTCGTCGCTGCAGCAGCTTTCATGGCCTATACTTGGTTTCAGCCATGGTGGATTGCAGACGTTGTTGTGATCAAGGGTACAAACGACATTATTCTGCACCCTTGGGGGGCGGAGGTCGTGCGCCAGGTTAGAGTTCAGGCTGATCCGGCTCTGTATTCGATGCCAGCGTTTTTCACTCCCTTCACTTGGGCCTACTTCGGCGCGTCTATGTTGGCCCTTGCAGCCAGCTTATTTGTGAACTGGAAGATTCCTTTGGGCCCGATCAAAGTGCCCGTAGCAACAGTTCTGATCCTGTTGGTCGGCTTGTCATACTTAACGACTGTTGGCCTAGCTTACGGGATTGGCACGCTGAGAGCGGCTGGAATGGACGTCAGTTTCACCGGTAAGTCTGAATTCATGGACCCCATGTCTCATCGCAAGATGAAAATGGAGGCCTATCTCCAACCCGGCTATTGGCGAGCTCTTTATTCTGGGATTGTGTTCGTCGTTCTCGCAGGTCTGCGCATCCTGTTTTACCGCAGAGCCAAAGGGCAATAGTAGACTGACTTCTTCATGATCTGATACTCCCCAGATCTCACGTGCAGAGACGTGAATTTACGCCGCTCGAGTGCTGAAACCTAGGTGGATGATACTCGAGCGGCGATTTTTTTGAGTAATGATCATGAGCCACCATTAAATAAAATTTTTCCCAGCCGTGAATTGTTACTGTTATTACTAAAGTCTGATATTCGTAAAATAGGCATTTCAACGAATATCGACTCCTGTAAGCGCTAATAAAAGACCAATACGACCTATTGGAACATCCTTAATTTTTCAATGACAACGTAATCCATACCATATCCATAAATTTTTAACTTGAGGGGTAAGGAAAATGAAGTTGAAGTATTGGATGGTTGGACTGGCAGTTGTTTCAGCTGCAGGTTCGGCAAGTTTAGCTAATGGAGAAGCCGTCACAGCAGAGCGCTTGTTGGCAGCGGGAACAGAAGCCGAAATGGGTAACTGGCTTACAGTTCACAAAACACACGATTCCAACCGTTATTCCACGTTGAATGAGATTAATGGTTCCAACGTGGGTAATCTTCGCCTCATCACGGCGGCCACACTCGGCGGAACGGAGCCAGGCGGCTTTGGCGTCGGATCGATGGAGGCAACGCCGCTCGCTGATAATGGCTTTGTCTATATCTCAGATCCTTGGGGCACGCCGTACAAGTTCGATGTCTCGGATGGCGTTTCAGCAAAGCCCGTCTGGGTATGTGATACGGGTATCGATAAAGACCCCAGCCGTCCGGTCCTGATTGCGCACCGGGGACTCTCCTTGGCGGGCGACAATGTCATTTCTGTTCTGAACGATGGCCGCGTCATTGCATGTGACAACGATACCGGTGACATCGTGTGGGACAGGCAGGTCGCTACGGATGTCGGTGAAGGCTTCACCAACTCCGCGCAGTTTATCGGCGACAAACTCATCGTGGGTCAGTCCTTTGGTGACTGGGCAACTCGGGGCTGGATCGCCGCGCTTAACCCAGACAATGGCAAGGAGCTTTGGCGCTTCTATGTTGTTCCTGAGCCAGGTCAGCCTGGGTCGGAAACTTGGCTTTGCGAAGAAACCGGCAACCCCGATTGCTGGAAGACAGGTGGCGGTGCAGCCTGGGTGGCTGGCTCCTTCGATCCGGCCTCGAACACACTCTATTGGGGCACGGGTAACCCGGTTCCAATGTATGACCCGGAATATCGTCCGGGTGATAACCTCTACACCAACTCAACAGTTGCGCTGGACGCCGATACCGGCGAGCTGAAGTGGCACTTCCAGTACACGCCAGGTGACTACATGGATTACGATGAAGTCGGAATTCAGCTGTTGCTCGATACAGAAATCGACGGGGAAGATCGCAAAGTACTCGCTCACTTTGGGCGGAACGGTATCTTCTACACGCTTGACCGTACCACTGGCGCTTACATCAACTCAGCGACCTATGTCAGCAACTTGAACTGGACTGAGGGCATTGATCCTAAGACCGGTATGCCCGTGGAATATGATCCAAACGTCGCTTTGCAAACATATGCAATCGGGGCAATTGATCGCGCCGGTGCAACCGCCACAACCTGTCCGAACATTCAGGGGGGCACGAACTTCTTCCCAACCGCCTACAACCCAGAAAATGGGACAGCGTATGCCGTGGGGATTGAGGGTTGTTCGGACCTTGCCGTTCGGGCGATTGATCCGGCTGACGTGATGCCGGGCGAGATCTTCATTGGCGGCTCTGGTGTGAACAGCGGTGTTCAGACTGGTGCTATCAATGCAGTCAACGTCTCCTCTGGTGAGGTGACGGCAAATCGGGCGACGACCTATCCGATGTACAGCGGAGTGCTGGCCACACCTGACCTCCTTTGGGCAGGCCACACAGACGGCACCATTGCCGCCTATGACGCCACGACACTGGAGGAAAAGTGGGCTTTGAACGTGGGTACCTCGTTCCAAGCTCCACCGATTACCTTCACCGCTGGTGGCAAGCAATACATCGCAATTGGCGGTGGTGGCATCGGTATCGCAGCCATGGGGCACCCTGAGTTGAGTGCCATCCAGCCGGCCAACATGCTTTGGATCTTCGGGCTCTAATCAAAGCATCACCATTGGTGCCGGGCAGCTTCGGCTGCCCGGCTTCTTCGTCTCTTAAGACCTTGCCTGCCTGCCGCCGCACCGAGGGCACCCAGATGCCACTGACCAGCGCCAGGGCCGTAGGGGCGGGACTGCGATTGTCGCCGCCGGTCTGAGGCCAAACGCCATTGGCTTCAACACTCCGAATTTTGAAGGCCTGGGCGATTTCTTTGACAACCCGAATGCCAGCGCGGGCGAAATTCTCAAATGGGGCCGTAATGTTCAGAAACACCTTCCTTCTCATTCTATGGTTTGTTTTTCCGGCCACCAACGCCTTTGCTCAGATTCGGGTCGATCCCGTCTATTCCATATGGGAAGTCCGTCTCGGCGTGCCTGTCACTCAAGTATCAGACGCTAAAGTGAGCGATATTGCATGCGGCACGTCCGGTGGGCCGATGGGTCGGGTTCTGACGTCATTTCAGGATTTTCTAGACTGCAACCCTGAAGAAACTGGCTTACGCGAAGTCGCGTTCAGTTACGATGACGAGCAGGATTACATCGCCCGGGCACTTGAGTCCGAATACAGGGTTCTGCAGGGTGGCACTTCTGTGTTTGCCCACCCCGTGATCGTATCCATGCTGATCGACCAACATGGTGTCGCCCAAGGTCGTCGCATTTTCACGGATGATCGCATCAGCGACTATGAGCGTCGAACGGCCTTTACCTTGATCAGGAACTTCAAAGCACGGTTCAGCAATTGGTCGCTGGCCTGCGATGAAATACCGATGCAAGAAGGCGAGCAGCCGGTCGGTAATCAGTTCTTTCATGAACGGTGTTCTGGGCAGTCGCCAGATGGAACCAGCTCAATCGTGATTGAAGCCAGCTTTCTACGCAAGAAAGGACAGCGCGGGCTGAATCTCGAAACTCAGCAGGTCAACACAGGCTACTTCGAAAGCCAGACCCGATTTGAGGAATTACTGACCCCCTATGCTCAGGAGGTCAGCCGATGACCTTAGTTTTGCAACCGCCCATCGGCCATGAAATTCCCTTTCATCGTGGCATTTTCAAAATCCACCTGCCGGGTTGCCGCTGTTGTGAACCGGTTGCCGATCAAAGTGGCACCTGAAACTTGAGCGCGTCGCATGTCGGATCCGTAAAAGTCTGTCCGCGAAATCGTCGCGTCGACAAAACGTGCCCGGCTCAATTCGGCTTGAACAAATCCGGCATAGCTGATCGATGCTCCGTCAAAGACGCTGCGTCCCATGTGCGCGCCGTTCAGGTTGGTCTCCAGCATCGAAGCATTTCGAAAATCAGCGTTATTCGCCACCGTATCGCGGAGCAGCGCTCGGTCCAGTATCGTGTCAGCCATTTTGGCGGAGGTCAGCCGAGCCGTTTGCAGCCTCGCTTCGCTCAGGTTGGCCCCTCTGAGATTAACCCCAGACATCTCAGCGGCGTAAAACATAGCGCGCGAGAAGTCGCCTTCCTCCATCTGAGCCAAGGTCAAGTCAGCCAGATTGAAATTTGCGCCCAGCGCCACGACGCCCGACAAGTTCGCCTTGCGCAGATTTGCGCGATGGAAGGTCGCATTGGTCAAATTTGCACCCGTCAGGTCAACGCCCGACAAATCAGCTTTTTTGAAGTTTGCGTCCTTCAAATCGCAGGCTCGGCATTCCGTGATTGCTCCAGAAATCAGTTCCGCGACCTGATCCGCGGACACAGGAACGGCGACCATCAGAGTCAGGAATGCAGCGAATACGGTGCGCATCCTTGGTTACTCCCAACTTTAAGAGGTTTTAACTATGTTCGTTGATATACGGCCTGCCCTCGGCTTGCGCGAATTAAGGACATTGGCCTTTTCAATAGGGCTCCTCGTCCTTTCTTTGGTGTCCAGTCCAGCTCAAGCCCAATCGGCGGAAACTGAAATTCGCGGTTTCCCTGACGTGATCGATGCCGACATCCTGAAATTTGGGCAACAGCGCGTGATCTTGTGGGGCATTGACGCGCCGGAGCGACCCCAGAGGTGTCAATTGCACGGAACCTTTTGGGGCTGTTACGACACAGCAAAACGCCAGCTGCAATTTCTGGCGGGTCGAGGCGAGGTGCGCTGCACTTATGTCGGAGAACCTGACCCCTTTGGCCGCCGTTTCGGCGTTTGCAGCAGTGGCGGCGAGGATCTGAATGCGAAAATGGTGACCTCAGGGCTGGCACTGGCATTCGATGAACAGACAGACGACTACATGCTGCAAATGGTCGACGCGATTACCGAGGGGGTGGGCCTGTGGCAGGCCGGCGTCCTGTTCGAAGAGCCTTGGAACTTTCGACGGCGTGAGAATCCAAGCGGGCACAGATAGGGAAGAAAGATATGACAAAACTGGCTGACGCGGTCTTCGCCTCGGGTCGCAATATTGCTTTCGATTCCGTGCTCAAATGGGTCCTGTTGATGGCGCTCATCACGTTGGGCGCGGCAGTGTCTTATGAATATGGACTGCTGACCTATCTGTTCGCCGCTGACGAATCCCGCATCACCGTACTGATTGCAGTTTTGTACGTGGGTTTCTCGATGCACTGCTTGTGGATATTGGTGGAACTTGGCCGAGAATACCGGCGTGCGCTTGAGGTTCAGGCACTACTGGCGACGACGACTACAGTCCCAGATATTCCCAAGGGCAAAGGATTGATCGACAGGTATCTTGCCGATTTGATTCGCTCGCGGGAGCAAAAGAGCGATGTCGAAGGCAATGCCCACCTCCTCATGATGAGTTTGGGCGCATCGCTCAGGCGTAGAGCAAAGGTCGGCACCTATGGGGCGGACTTGCTGTACAAGCTCGGCATGCTTGGAACGATGGTCGGCTTCGTGATGATGCTGAACTCCATGGGTGACTTATCAAACTTTGATGTCGATACCCTTCGCGGCGCGCTGCAGAAAATGATCGCCGGTATGGCGGTCTCGCTTCTGACCACGATTGCGGGGCTTATCGGCGGTATTCTGCTCAGGCTGGAATACAACATTGCGGATGCTCTGGTGACAGACATTAGCCAAACCGCCGTTTCGTTCACCGAAGTATCGCTCTTGCCGTTACTCGCTCAAAAAGAGCCTGGAGGCGAGAATGCTCTTTGAAGAGGAACAAGAGCCAGAGTTCGAGATCTTCTCGGCCCTGCTCTTCAATTCCCTAAAAGCCATTACCTTCATGTTTTTCATTAGCTTTGCCATGATCAACAAGCCAGCTGACGAAGGGAAAGTGGATCCAAAGGCTGAAATGTTAATCACGGTCAGCTGGGAAGATAACAACCCGGATGACGTGGATACTTACGTGATGGACCCCGCCGGGAACGTGGTTTGGTACACCCAGCGCGAAGGCGGACTTATGCATTTGGACAGGGATGACCGCGGAATGTTCAAGGACGTGGTTCTGTTTAACGGCAACGAAGTGACCAACCCTCTGAACCAGGAAATCGTTAGCTTTCGCGGACTGGAAGACGGTGAATACGTCGTCAATATCGTTCACTACATCGCCAATGGCGGCGCCCCTTTGCCGGTCTCGGTCAAGGTGGAGAAACTCAATCCCACTGTGAAGGTAGTCTTCTACCAGACGCTCAGCCTGTCTGGCTCTGGTGATGAACGAACGGCGGTTCGGTTTACGCTGAAAGGCGACGAGGTAATCAACGTGAACAATGTGCCGATAAGTCTCGTCCAATTGACGCGGAGCGGCAGTAAAGGGCGTGGAACAACAGGCGGCAGCAGTGAAAGCCCCGGCTTCATTGATGCGACCACTGGCAGCACGGTGTCGAGGCCATGAGCATGACAAATGTGATTATCGCTTTGACGGCGTCTTACTCCCTAGTGGTGGCTCTCATCGTGTACCTTTTGCTCTACACACGCATCCACTGGGTGATGAAGTTTTTAGCCACCGCGGCCACGGTTGCGGCAATTCCGTTGACCTATTGGGGTGTAGGTGAGTTGCGGGGGCTGCCTTCAGATGGAGCCATTCCCCCTAGCTTTCGCATGCTTTGGGCCCAGATGATCGAGCCCAACACGCTTCAGGGAGAAAAGGGCCACGTGTACCTGTGGCTACAAACCTTGGATACGGAGCACTATCCCGTGGGTCCGCCGCGCGCATTCCAACTTCCTTATTCCGAAGACCTTGTGATGAAGGTCAACGAAGCTCTGGCCATGATTTCCCAAGGCGAGCAAATTCAAGGGACAGTCGATGCGACCGAGGCTCTGCCCGATGTCACGGCAGAAGAGTTAGCTTTAGAAATCGAAGCTGAAACAGGCGAAATGCGTCCCGGTGGTGCCACGAGTGTCGGTGAACGAATTTCTAACTTCGATCCATCCATGCTGAACTTTGGCACGGCCGCCGCTCCCATAACGCCCGCGAAGCCAGATTAAGAGCCCGCTGGGCAAAGGCTGGTCGCAACCACCTTGTAAAGCCTAGTGTTTTACCGGGCGGATTCCGTGCTTCAGATAGCCCGCCGCAACCAGCTTTTCCCGCCCCAGATCTAGGCTCGCCTGATCGATGATTGCCGATTTTGACCAGACCCAGCCAAACTCTCCGCTCGGTGAACCCAGCACGGCCAAGCTGTCGTCCTCTGCTTGCCACAGCACAACTGCGGTTTGGTGACCAAAGGCTCGAAAGCGCACAAAGCGCATCTCAAAGATGGCGGGGGCAACCTCAACCAAAATGCTGTCGATATCCAGAACGGGTCCGGAAACGCTCCCCTTGTGACAGTCAATCTTCAGGGTCAGACGACTGTCATCACGCAACTCAACGTCTGCGGTCACCCCATGACAATCGTACTCAAACCGACTTTTGCTTCGGGCAACCTCAAACCAATGACCCAGAAGCCTGGATTTCTCATAATTGGGCTGACCTCGCACGGGTACAGAAATGTCCCGCATGTGTTGCGCCGCAACCGGCCCTGCGAAGCCCAAAACGATTATCCAGGAAACCAACAGCATAAGCAGATATCGATAAGCTGGCATAACAAACCTCCCAATTCTCGGTCAGATCAGCGGTCTTCCAGCGTGCCGTCCACACCGGACTCTTAATTCCAGCCATCGGTTATTCCAATATCGGCTCTCGCTAGACTGTCTCAGTCCATGAGGGGGAGACCGTGGGATTGTGGAAGTTATTGATTTCGTTGAGCCTTGTTCTGGCATCCAGCCTTGGTCTGCTCGTCCTGTCAGGCAGTGCGAGAAATTTAGCAGCACCCTCGCTGGAGGCGAGGCTGGTGGTTCAGGAATATCCCATTCCAGAAGGCTTTGGTGTTGATCCAAACATGGTCGCTAGCTTCATGGCGGAGCGGTTGACCCAGCGTCTGGACGACGACATTGCTCTGCGCTTGACGCTCAAGCCGGATGCTCGCAAATCCGTTAAGGAGATTGTCATCCCAAGGCTGATGAATGTCGTCGTTGTTGAGGCAATGATGAAAGAAATCCCCGAACTTTCTGCGATGCTTGAGCTTGGCGCAATTCGGCGCACGGTTACGGGGCAGGTTTCCTCATCCACGGCTGTAAAAGATGTTGCCCTGACCGTCCCCGGTGCGCTGTTTGCTGAAGTTGATGGTGAGAAGTTAAAGCTAACCAATACGTCAACAGGACTAACCGCCCTAACCCTGGGCGATCTCTCAGCCGGTCAAGTGCGTCAGGTTAAAGTCTGGCTGGGGGAAGAGGCCTTGGGACAGGATTTGGGCCGGGTCATGCGTGTTGGGGCCAAGGCGGGCGCGCGAGGTCGGGTGATGCTATGGGGGTCACAGGGATGGTTTGGCTCAGATCTTGAGGCGCTACGCTGGTCCCGGTGGTTGGTAGCAGCGCTCCTCTCTGGGATATTGATGTTTGGTCTGTCCAGCCTGGCCCTTTCCGCGTTCACCCAACTCCAAGCCGGTTACCGACGAATTCGATAAGTGATTGGTCAGGCTATGGCTCGACCAGTGTCGTTAAGCCTGCGGCTGTTTCGGCGCGCCTGACTTAACCAGCGTGGCATAAGCCGCCGTCAAATCATCCGTATTGGCCATGGCGCACATTCCCTCTGGTGTCGTGTCCGCCACGATGCCCCCAGACTGCAAGAGGATAACACGGTCTGCCTGTGCAACTTCATCGACCAGGTGAGTTGCCCAAAGGATCGAAACGCCATCCACCTTTGCCAAGTTGTGAATGTCCTGCACCAAGGCGGCCCGCGAAAGCGAGTCCAGTCCTGCTGTGGCTTCATCCATTATCAAAAGACTAGGATGATTCATGAGCGCTCTGGCAATTTCGACTTTGCGTTGCTGACCGCCAGACAGCTGTCGAACCCTGCGATTGATCATCTCACCCATATCGAACCGCTGCGTTTGCTCCAAAATCCGCTCCTGCAGCCGCTGACCCGACAAACCAAATAGCCGTCCATGAAAGGCAAGGTTGGCTTTGATGGTCAAATCCAAATCAGCCGAGCGATCCTGAAAGACCACGCCAAGGCGGCTTAAGATCGCCGAAGAATCATCGCTATAATGCCGCCCAAAGATCGTGACGGTCCCTTCATTGGGGGCGAACAAGCCAGAAATGATCTGGAACATGGTGGACTTTCCGGCACCGTTTGGACCAAGAAGTCCGACGAATTCACCTGCTTTGATTTCAAAGTTGATGTCCTTTAAGGCGTCGATCTTGCCGTAGGATTTCGAGACACTCGACAACGTCATTATGGGGTCGGATTGGTTCATTCGCGCATCCCCATATCCAGCTCGCTTACGATCGCTGCAACATGATCGGCATTCCGCGCGGCGCGCGGCGTGTCCAGCGCCATGTCATCGACCACGCGCACGGGCCTTCCCCGTAGGGTGATCACGCGGTCCGCCAGAACAGCGGCGTCGTAAGGATCATGCGTCACCAATAGAACGGTCAGCCCCAGCCGATCGACCACGCTCGCCACCAAAGCTTGTAGCTCCCGAGCCAGTTTACGATCAATCGAGACAAAGGGCTCATCCAACAACAGGAGCCGGGAAGAAACGGCCAACGCGCGCGCAAGGGCTACGCGCCGCTGCATGCCGCCAGACAACTCACCCGGTCTTAGATTTTCAGCCGCATCAAGACCAACATTAACCAAGAGTTGTCGACCCTCGTCATCCGCGAGGTCTGGCTTCACGGCTAGCAAGTTTCCCAGCGCGGTTTCCCAAGGTAGGAGCCGCGGATCTTGGAAAACAAAGCCCGGAACTTCGGCATCTGCAGGGACCAAATCATCAATCAGAATATCGCCCTCGTAGTCGGGATCAATGCCGCCAATCATCCGCAGCAGCGTGGACTTTCCGACCCCTGACGGACCGATTAGGGCAACGACTTGTCCCGCTGGCACCTCAAAACGCAGGCCGTCAAACAAGGCCTCTTCACCGAAACTTTTCTCTTTGATGTCCGCTATTAGCTTTGCGCCGGTCGCCATCCCAGTACCCTATGTTCTAAGCGGCGCAGGACGCCATATTCGAAAAGGATCACCACGGCCATGAAGGCCACCGTGTACGCTAAGATGCCTTTCATATCGAAGTGCTGGAAGAACAGCCCAATGCGGAAACCAACACCGCCATCACTGCCTAGCACCTCAAACACCAAAACAATTTTCCAAATCAACGAAAGTCCGGTTCGGGCGGCTGTCAGGACATAGGGCATCAGTTGGGGAACAATGAATTTTTGCACCCGCTGCCAAAACGATACCCGATACACGTGCGCCAACTCAGACAGGCCATAATCCAGGTCGCGGACCCCCTCGCGCATGGCAACAGATACCAACGGAGCTTTGTTGACGACCACAGCGATAATAAGCGCAAACTCAGTCAGTCCGAACCAGATATAGAAGGTGATCGCGACGACGATTGCAGGAATGTTCAGGCCGATTAGAACCCAGTTCCCGAATAGTCCATCGAGTGAGCGAAAGCGTCCAAGGACGCTGCCGATCACAATGCCTGCGACCATTGCAACGACAAAGGCAGCAGCGGCGCGGCTAAGGGTCTTGGCAAGGTCTGGGAACAGCAATCCTTCCCGTGCGAGATCGTAAACTTCGATGAAAACCACGATCGGCGAGGGAAACAGGCGGTGCTGCACCAACATGCTGATAACTTGCCAAAGCGCGAGCAATAATAGGATCGAAAACCATTCGAGTCCTATTTTGCCCTGACGTTTTGGTGTTCTAGACCCTGCCATCTGCAGGCCTCGTTTAGGTTCGGTAGCCTGACCAGAATGTACCCGGATCCATCACAGTGCTGTCCCCAACCAACTTGGAGCCTCCAACCGCAGACATGATCTCAAAGCTCGCTGCAGCAGCTTCAATTGTACCGTCGTTGAACTCGCGCAGGATACCGGCTCGATAGTCGTTGCGGAGCGTTGTAAACAGCGTGTCATTGTCGGTCGCACGCATCTTTGCACGCAGCGTTTCCCAGACTGCATCATCGTTGAGCAAGATGTCCTTAGCCGCAAATGATGCATCCAAGAATGCTGAAACTTCCTCGCCTTTTTCTTCCGCTGTTTGATCGCGGAATACCCAAGCCAGCAGAGGTGGCGCGCTTGTGATGCCCATGCCAGACATCATGTCTTTGACAGAGATAAGCTCTTTACCGCCTGCAGCTTTGGCTCGCGCATTGAAGTGCCAGAAGTTTAGAGACGCATCGATGTGCCCCTCGCTGAGCAGTTCGTTGATCAGCGGCGGAGGACCAAAGCGGGCTTCCACTTTGTCCGCCAGCGTCTCACCCGTCAGCCCCTTGTAGTAGGCCTGAAGAATGACCCAACTTTTGTCTACTGGGCCGCCTGCGACGCCGATTGTTTTGCCCGGCAGGTCAGTGATTTCCGTGATCGGCCCAGCCGGATCAACGATCATTCCCCCAACAGCATAGGAATGAGGAACGGAGGTGAATGTATCGCCAGCCGACCGCAGCGCCGCCACCCAAACGAAGTCAGACAGAACGATATCTACGTCATTCGACATCAGGGCAACGTGGCTGGCGCTTTTGCCGGAAACGTCCTTCAGTTCGAGTTCGAACCCGTTTTTCTCGTCCAGCTTCAGGTCTTTTATGACCTTCATTTCCCAACTTGCAGTACCATTGATCATAACCCCCACCCTGACGGTCTTACTTGTCGGTGAGAATGACAATGCAGGCGTTGATAATGCAGAGGCCGATACGACCCCTCCTAAACATACCTTCAGCAGTTCGCGCCGTTTCATGATCCTGTGCCCATTCATTTTTTCCAGATTGAGCAAGGTTAACATCGGCCTCTGGGCCTTAAGATAATAGGGATCATTTAAAAAACTAATGAGTCCTACTGATATTCTACGTCCCTAGATAAATCATGTTCTTCATGGGGAAGTTTAGTGTTGAATATCAATGTAATTAAATACTTATCTGTATTCTTCGTATTTTCTTTGGCAACTGCGAGCTATGCTGAAGGCAACCTCGCTTCTCGAGCCACAAGATTGCCAGACATGGCGATCGACAGCGCCGAATTGAGCCTCTCAATCTCGAATTTCCAATTAGAAACCGGCAAATACTATCGCTGGCGCATTGTTCACGACGGGGGTGAAGAATTCCAAATTATGGCACCCGATCTTTTCCGAAACAGCTGGATTGATCAGGTCGTTGTCGCAGATTTGGAAGTACAGCCAATGGGCCTCTATGCGATCGAATTTGATGACGAAGGCACGATAGATGTCTGGTTTGTCCCTATCCGCCCTGGCGATTTTGAGTTCTGGATTGACGGATACGAAAACCGCGGCCTAGCCGGCAAATTCGAGGTACGATGATGCGGTTTATTCTTCTTGCCATTTTCCTGGTTTTTGCGCCGGCGACGTCAAGCGCGCTCAACACGGGACGAATTTTCGTCAGCAACGAAAAAAGCCACGACATTTACGTCTATGACGCCGACTTTAATCTGATCAAACAAATAGAGACGTCACAACGTCCTCGCGACATGAAGTTAAACGCGGCGCGAACGCTCCTGTACGTGGCTTGTGGTGATGATGATATTATTGATGTGATCGATGTCGAAACACTCGAAATCGTCGATGGAATACCCACCGGTCCAAGCCCAGAAGTCTTCGAATTTTCGCCAGATGAGTCACAAATCTATGTGTCCAACGAAGAGGATTCGATGCTTGAGATCATCGATTTATTGGCGCGAATTACAGTTCATGACGTGCCCACAGGCGCAGAGCCAGAAGGTGTCATCGCGCCGGCGGGGAGTAACAAGCTTTACGTGACCTCTGAAGTCGCTGACATGGTGCACGTTGTGGACCGGGACAAAGGCGTTGTGACCAACAATATCATTGTCGGGACGCGACCCCGTCGTTTCGTGATCACACCCGATACGAATGAACTTTGGGTCTCGGCTGAGCTTTCTAGCGAGATATACGTGATTGATCGCACGAGCGAAGAAATCACAGAAATCCTGGAGTTTCTTCCCCCCGGTTTCCGGCCAGAAGACGTGACACCGGTGGGCATGGCCCTAACCCGAGATGGCGGAATCGGCCTGATAAGCTTGGGTCGCGCTAACCATGTCGCCATCATCGACGCCCGGTCCAAGGAGCTGCTTTCCTATGTGCTGGTGGGACGGCGTGCGTGGTCAGTGGCACTGAGCCGTGATGAAAAGATCGCTGTCGTTGCTAACGGTCTATCCGATGACATAACGCTGATCGACATGCAGACCTATCGGCCCATCCGGTCAATTCCAGCAGGGCGCGTGCCTCATACGGTGGTGATTGACGATTGAAGCTCTTTCTCACCTCTGTGCTGGCAATCGCACTTGCACTCGCAAATACAGCCAAGGCTGATACGCTTAGGATCGGCCTTTTACGGCTCGAACAGGATCCGCGTTACGACGAAGACATGGCATACGCGCGGATCCAACTTCGTCCCCTTGGCGATGTGAGTACAGCCGTTCAGATGGCAATTTCGGATATGAAGATCCTAACGGACGCTCGGGGTCTGACCACCGTTTTGTCGCAGGCGTTGGCCGACGAGACTGACTTAACCACGGTTGCCAGTGAACTCGCGTCTGCCGGCGTGACTCACTTGATCGTTGACCTTCCGGCGGCTCAAGTAGATGCGGTCGCAACCGTGCTGGCTGACACGCAAGTGACGGTCCTAAACACCACAGCGCCCGATGATTGGCTGAGAAGTAAGTGCCACGCCAACTTACTGCACACAGCCGCGAGTGACCGGATGATCGCAGATACGCTGGTTCAGCACGCCGTGAGTCAAAAATGGAAAAACATTCTGGTGTTGCGGGGGAAAACTGAGCGTGATGGGACGCGCGCCGATGCGTTTATGGAGGCGGCTGCGCGCTTTAGACTGCGGATCGTCGCGGATCGTGAATTCGACCTATCGACAAATCCTTCCATGCGGGAACAAAACAATATCGCGCTGATCACCGGCGGAAGCCGCGACTATGACGCTATTTTCATGGCGGACGAGATCGGCGAATTCGCACGATATGTGCCCTATCAGACCGCCCTTCCCCGCCCGGTAATAGGGGCGACAGGACTGGTTGCCGCCGAATGGCACTGGGCATTTGAACGCTACGGAGCGCCGCAAGTAAACTCGCGTTTTGAAGACCAATCCAAAGATGCCCGTCGTATGGCGTGGCAGGATTGGTCCGCGTGGATTGCCACCCGGGCGGTTTTGACAGCCTTCGCAAAAGCACGAGGCGACGAGTTAGCGGATGCCAATGCGCTGTTGCGCGCCGCCAAGTTGCGGCTTGACGGGTCAAAAGGGGCGCAGATGAGCTTTCGTCCCTGGAGCAGCCAATTGCGGATGCCGATCCTGCTTTCAACCCACAACGCGATTATAGCCGTGGCACCACTCGAGGGCTTCCTACATCAAACAAGTACGCTTGATGCCTTGGGTTACGATGAAAGAGAGTTCGCCTGTGACTGATGGGCAGCGCTACAATCGAAGCAATTATCTGCTAGGGATTTACGCCGTCACGGAACGGGAGATCCTGAAGTTTTTCCGCCAACGGGAGCGGCTGCTTTCCTCGATCGTAAGGCCATCGCTGTGGCTGTTCATTTTTGCGTCGGGATTGCAAAACCTGCTTGGGATTTCCATCATCGAGCCATACCAAACGTACACGCCTTACCAAGAATACATTTTGCCGGGTCTAGCGGGTATCATCGTGCTGTTCCAATGCATGCAAGCCGCCTTGTCTTTGGTGTACGACAGAGAAGCCGGCGTGATGCGGGTCATGTTGGTGTCCCCACTGCCCCGGCACTTTCTGTTGTTTGCTCGGATCTTCGGGGCCACTTTGTTGGCTGTGCTTCAAGTCTATTTCTTCCTCGGCCTTGCAGCCGTTTTCGGCTTTTACATGCCGCTGATGGGGATGATCTTCATCATTCCTGCAATTCTCGCAGCCGGGATCATGCTGGGTTCAATCGGCCTGTTGATCACCGTGTACACGCGCCAGATCGAAAATTTTGCCGGCATGATGAACTTCGTCATATTCCCGATGTTCTTCATGTCTTCGGCACTCTACCCCCTCTGGAAACTGCGAGAATCTGGTGCGGATATCCTGTTTTGGTTGGCCCAATTCAACCCGTTTACTCACGCGGTTGAGCTCATCCGATTTGCAGCCTATGGCCAGTTCAACACTCTGTCCGCAGCCGTTGTCTTGACCTGCTCCGCTATCGCTTTTCTGCTTGCGGCGCGCGGATACAATCCCAACTCTGGAGCAATCGCCCGAATCAAACGGTGAACGCGCCCAAGGTCACACCAAACCGAAAAGAGGCATCCGAGAGGCGCAACTGTATGGCTGGTTTGGGTCCGCGTCAGTCCGCGTGGGCTCCTTGCCCCTTATGGGCTTCGAACGCAGCAAGGTCATCGGCAGAGGGCTCTGGTAAAGCCAGAGGTGCATCGGCTTGCTGATACATCCAGGCGATGAGGTCCGCACGTTCAGCTTCATCCCCCAACCCAGCGAAGCCCATCTTGGTTCCAGGTGCCCAGATCCGAGGCCGCAGCAGAAATTCATCGAGCGCCTCAGCCGTCCAATTGCCCTCAATATCTTTGAACGCGCCCGAGTACCGGTAGCCTTCGCCCGTTGCAATATCACGCCCGACAACATTCCAGAGCACAGGACCAATCCTGTGCCCGCCATCCTGCTCAAAGCTGTGACACGTGCGACACCTCGCAGCTGTGGCTGGTCCCCGGCCTGCATCCGCTTCGGCAAGGCGGATTGCAATGGGGGTGGTGAAGCCTTTTTCAAAATGGCTTGCGATTGCCGTTTTAGAGACCGGGAAACCGTTGAAAACTGTATCAGCAGTACGGTACCGCGCCGGGCCGTGCACCCCAGAGCTCTGGAGGATGCTCAAGCCAAGAAAGGCGGAGAAGAGGATAGCGACGAGGATCAGAATGCGGTTATTCATCAGCGAGGCCTGCAGTGGACTGGTTTGCTCCTGCACCCCGCGCCGCAGATATCGAAACAGCGTCCGGCGTCTCGAGCCAAATGATGTCTTAGACCGAACCCGTCACACCGCTGCAAAGCCGATAGAATTAATCTGTCGGAGGGGCTGCATTACTGCAATCAAAGCACATTTGCTCCGCAATAACTCAATGAGAACCATCGAGTTTCCAAATACGACCCGGCGTCCTTCCGCCATTCTTTTTTGTAGAAAAAGTGTTCCATGTTTTGAGTTAGGATTGGCTCAGTAGATCAATCTGCTCAGACAGATAAGAGGCTTCGTTGGTCGCCCACACGGTCTACCCTTCCCACAGCAATCATCAAGAATACCGCCAGACATCAGTGGGTTAACCGTGAGATGCCGTAAAGAAGTGGTGCTGGTAAGGTGACTCGAACACCCGACCCACGCATTACGAATGCGTTATTTTATCAATTAAAACAGCTGCTTAATATGATGTGTATAGGTAACATTGTATAACAAATAACGTGAATCTGCAGACGGTAAGGTTATGCCTTTGGGTTCCGACATTCACGACACCATGTCCTATCATGCTGAATGCTGTTAGGAGTCGCCTCCCACTCATGCCCGACGGAGCATTGCCACCTTAGTTCCTTATGCATTCCAAGATACTCCGATGATAGGCATGCCCCGTCATTTGCTGCGGCAAGAGCTTGCATATCTCTGATGGTCTTTTTTATGTTACCCGCACACCGGGGGCACCAAGTGCCCGCCTTAATGCTTGCAGGCACTGCAGCCCATTGGTGACCTTTTTTACATTCCCACAACAAAGGCGTGTGCATGTTCTTATATTTTCTTGAAA
>PAHJ01000003.1 GCA_002705565.1 Geminicoccus sp.
CACAAATTTCTCCCGATTGCCCGAAAGGAACGTCGAAAGATGCGACTGGTCAAAATGATAAGACAAGGTGTGAGGGGGCCTAGCTCCCGTGGCTAGCATGCACACGCAATACGAGACGAAATTGATGAACTTGAATGCCACGGTCTCGAGGATGAGCCAAGCAGGATGCAGGTCCGAAACACCACTAATACTTCCTGTCACCACATGGAATACTGCCACATTGCGCGTATCCAGCGCCGCGTTAATAATCGGAAGTTCATTTGTAGGATTGGCTGCCTGCAATTGCACTACGCGTGTAGCAAACGCGCCAAACCATGGAAGGACAGACAAATTGTTGTGCATGTCCGCCTTCTGCGCCCGCGAAATCGATACCCCAGTAGAAGCTGACGTGGGATTCAATGGCGTATTTTGGATCGCCGCTTGACGCTGTTGAAAAACTTGGACTGCGGAATTGGCTCTCTGGAGTGCCATGTGGATAGGCACAGACTGATCCGCCGCATCGGCCACATCGGTCAAACGGCGCAAAATGTCGGTCGCTAACCGGACCACCGTGGATTCTGCAAAATAGGACATTTCAGTGATGGTCCCTGGCGCGTGGAGCTGTTGCACCAGCAACTCATAGGCCTGTAAAGATTCATTCGGAGAATTGGCAGGTAGAAGGAACCGCTGAAGGAGAGTATAGCGGCCCGCGGAGAGAATTCCCTCCAGGCTCACCAAGAAACTCATCCGCCTACGAGATAGAAGGGGCTCCGCAGCCAAATAGCGTTGCTGCAAGCTAGCAACCACAGTAGAATCCAAGCCAGTAGCCTGAGGGAAGTATTTCCATGTATGGGGAAGAGTAAACCCTGCAAGAGTTTGTGCAATTAGGGCTGCTCGCATGGATGTTGCAACGGGACCGGCTGCCATCACAAAGTTTTCTTGCTGAAGCACTACTTCCGCGAATCGCGAACCATTGCCACGAGAATTCACTGAATGAATATATCCCATGAAACAAGTAAATTCAACTAGGGGGGTGAAAAGTTCCCCATGGACAAACATCCCAACAGTAAATTGAAATCGATAGTGGTTATGGTTAGCTGCAGCTATGGCAGGTAAGGCAACCCAATCATTGGCATTCATCACATCCAACAAGGGAACGTTCTGACCAGCCCAAACTAGAGCAGTCTGGATTGCAAAATTGATACCAGAGAGAATAGGCCCCGGGGGGATGTTAAGGGTGAAGCCATTGGTAAACGCAACTCCTATCATCCTGATTGAACTAGCTAAGCCCAACTTGTGATCACCCAGAGTGACTAAATCCAACGGATTGGGATTCATAACAACGTCTTTCTTGGAAAGAGCCATAGCCATGAGATGGATATAGTACATAGAGATAGTATGAACCCCACCCCCCAGACCAGGGGGTGTCAACATGCCAGGCATAACCAAATGCATGATATGGCCAGCTGGAACATCAATGATTCCAGTTTGGTCATTAAGATTCAGGTTGTTCGCATTCCACAGCGCAGCCATTTAGAAAGCTTTTCTTTTGATGTAAGATCCTTGAATGCCCAGAGCTAAGGTCCAGGTCTTAGATAACAGATCCCACCACTCACAAGAGATGCCTGCTCTGGTTGCTATACAGCGAACGGGCGAGGGCAGACTCAGACGGAGGTCTGGAACCGACGCGACCTCCTACTTGCGCTCACTACATCTCCCAAGTTCGTTACACTACTTGGGCTCATCCATTCCCCCTTCCCTGGGGGTAGGGTCACCATGGGACACGGATGAGCATACGCTTGCGTTCGCGTTCGATAGTCTATTGGAACTAGAAACCTTATGTTGCTGCCGCAACAACGGAAATTCTAGCTCTTCTCATAGCTTATCATATAGTAGGGATTTTTGACTTACGTACCCACCACACACCAACGGTGCTCACAAATCCACAATCCCATTGGTAGGTAAGGTCATGAGTGACAAGCAATGAGCACAATGGAGATTGAACGCCATAACGCCATAAGTATGTAATATAAGATTCTCCCACCACTCATGAAGGTGGAAAAAGGGATGGGAGGGGTTGGGTTCTGAAGACACAGAGTCTATTCCATAGCCAAGAACCAAAAGGGTGCATCGCAAGCGCGCACGAAATGCACGCAGTGCAAGTTGTCCATCAAACGGTAGTACAAGGGGCCTCTGTCGATAATCGACCCGTCTTGGGCAACGCTGTTGTAGAGGCCCACCAACCGTTGACGGTATTGCGTGACGCGGCTTTGACGATGCAGACAATGCTGGAGCATTGCACACGTCTGGGTCTTATGGTATTCATAAAGCGCTGCCACCATCGCTGCACTGTTGAACTCGCGAAGTCGCGTTGGGTGAAGGCATTGGTCAATGTCGTAGAGAAGATGAAGACAACTGAAAACGCGCAAGCGCATGCGATCTGCATCTAATGCCGCCTGCATGAAGTTTATTTGCGCGACCATGGTATTCCACTTGAGAGCACGCACTCGATGCTGCATCTCATTTATGGGCGAATCGGGCCGATCTACTTGAATCGGGCCTACCGTGGAGGCTTCTCGACGAAAGTTGGCCTCCTTACGAAAGGCGATCGCGAGAGTATTAAGTGCATCATTGTGAGCATGCTCAGCTTCATATAGGGCTGTAAACGCTTTTCGCTCCCTCTGGAAGGCTCGCTCCGTCAATGTACCATGTTCTTTACGCGAGTGAGCAAGGGCGGCACGTCGGAGGCGCAGATTCATAACCCGGCAAGCCATTTGTACAACAAATGCGTGTAAGTGACTGAAGGTGACTCGATCGTTCTTGGCAGGTTCAACGAAGAAGGGGAAGACATGTATGCTTTTAGAGAACCAGATGCAGGTGCACTGCAGATCCGCGCAGACACACTGCCATAGAGCAGATGATATTTTGCGCCAGCAGCCGTCCAACATTCGCCCCGGTACGATGTAGCCTTCGCACGCTTGCGGGTACACCGACCCCAAAGTGTTGATGACCGTCCATTTCATCATTTCAGTCAATTGCGTGCGGTAGGATTCTCGACTCCTGCCGGTAGAGATGAACACCTGGTGGACGGCAAATTCAAGCAGGTCCGTGATAAGATCCCCATCGTTACGGTCTGCGGCACTGATCGACTGTGGCAAAGGAGGAAAATGGGATACCAAGAGCTCTTGTATATGAAAGTGAGCTGCTTGTTGATCTTCTTCGTCAGTTGGATTGGATTCCGTTGAAGGCAATTCCCAGACGTCTTGAGGCGATTCCGGTTCCGCTGGTGGCCAACGCGACGGGTCATTACCAGGCGGCTGGGGGTTATTCGAGTCACTGTCCCACCCGGACGAGGGCACACCGCCGCGCAGACGTAGCACTTTTGCGCCGACTGAAGGTCCATCTCCGTCCGTGTCACCCCGCTCAGCCCTCCGTTTTCTGCCCCGTGCCTGACCACGGGGGGGTGGTTTGCGGCGGCTCTCCCTCGCATGGACCGAACAGGGTCCCTCGTGGAAGTCCGCAAGCGTACATCCTGGGGTACCGCACACACGCGTCAGGGCGGAAGCAGCCCGTTGCGTCTCACCGGGCTGCCTAGAAGAAGAGGCAGCCGGAGCCAACATCGAGGGCCGCCGTCCACCAGGCAAAACAGGCTCCCCACGACCTAGGGCAAGCCCAGATCGTGTAGGGTGGCTTGTGCTCTGGGTGCCGGGTCCACTCGTCGCTCCGCCGCGTGAAGCGGGGAGCATCCTGTAAAGAGGAGGGAAGAGGAAACGCTCACCATTGGCACCCGGAACCTCGGCCCCGTCCGTTCGAGGTACAAAACTCGAAGGAAGCACGGGCGAGGAGTTGGGCTGGGACCGCCTCTGTTCATGGTGGAGCCAGGCCTTTTTCAAGCTAGGGAGCTTGCGGCCATCTGGAGCCACATAGAGTTTGTAGTCTCGCGCCTTGGCGTTTCGAACTTCAAGTCTAAAGCCAGGCGGAAGTTCCTTTGTCGCGGCTGGTCGGGCCGAGGCCGGCCGCGTGGAAGAATCTTCTCCACACTGCTGGGAAGAAGAGGCCTCCGCACCTGTCGGGCCACTGCGCGGTGTTGCAATGCGTTGCCGCTGATCTTCCGCTACCTGCCTGCGATCAGCTGGGAGCTCGAGCTCTGGCTGGAGGAGTTGAGCCAAGGTGGTGGACCGTAGACATTGCAGGCGGCGGGACTCATCAATCTCCGGTAAGGATGAGATCTCCACGGATGAGGGATCGCATCGTGAGGCATCCATTAGGAGGTTCCAATAGAATTGGGGCTCGAATCGCGCATAAATGTCCAACGCTCGTGCACTCCGCCACCGAACGCAGGCCTGGATCGTATGATCATCTTTATGCGCTGCTCTCAGTTTGCACGCCAAACGAATGCGGTGGCAGTGCCAAGAATACTGCTTGGCGACGTCCTCCGTGAGAAAAATCCGGAGGGCATCACGGAGCGCCTCATCCATGTGGTTAGCTTCCAGCGGCTGGCCTTGGTCATCTGCAAATAGCGCGCGATCCGCATAGGCTTCTCCCGAGAGGCCATCCCGCAACGCATCAATGGCCAGGTCACGTATGGCAGCCGCAGCCGAGTCCTCGCCGGTGTAGAGGAAAGGAATGGCTTTAGTACCAAAGATGGAACCATCCGGGTCAGTTTTGGAGGCCGGAGGATAGAGTAAGACCCAGATGCGATCCTGACCGGACAGTCGCTGTTGCCAGTTAAGCAATTGTTGTATAGTAGGCAGGCGTTCCACCTCACCCCTATCGCCGTTTAAGCGGAAAGCCACGTTTCTGAATTTGAGGCCTTTGAAGCGACGTCCTGACCTTTTGGCTACGGCTGCGAGCGTCCACTCTGCCTTGCGAAAGCCCGCAAGATCCTGCGTTCGAAGAATACCTTTCCACGTGCGCCCAAAGCGAGAATTGGCGTAGTAAGTAAAACGGCCCAGACGTGCGCCTTCTGGGATCCAATGGAGCAAGTTCTGCTGGATATCGTCAGTGAAAGGCTGTTTACGGTGAGGCAGCATGATTTCCTCACCCAATTCTTCGATGAGCGCGTTGGTGAGGCCTTTGAGCATGGTGTGAATTTCCTGTATGTTGAGATGGGGAATCGAGCGAGTGTCAAGGACTCGACGAACCGCCAAATAACTTTGAAAGGCCGATTGGACTTTCGGCACAGTCCCCTTAGTTCGCGGCTCCATAGTGAAATAGCGATCCAAAACAAAGGAACCTACCAGGTTTACCTCTTGGCGGAAGGCCACTGGATCACGTCCCGAGATGGCATCGTGATTGCCCCTCCAGGGCGTACGGCATCCCCATCTGGCGCAATGAGTATCCCAAAAGCGCCAATGGCTGTGATGGCTAGACCCCGCAGGAAAGCTGGCCTCAATGAAATGAGCCCGCTGGCTATCATAAGCCTCCTGTATTTCTGGAGGCGGCTCGATCCGATAGTAATCCTCTTGCGAGGAGCCAGCCAAAGTTTGGTGCTGACCTCCTATGTGAGCCTGATTTGACCCCGCGGCAAGCGCCCGTTGTTGTACGATGGAATGGTGGCTCGCCCCCGACTGTAATGCAACCAGGGAGGCCCCTGGCGCACTATTAGATGTGGTCTCTAAAGTGGCAGGCTGGGATGCGCCCAGCAACCCTTCCAGGGTACGCGTAGCCGAGGAACTGTGTTGCACGCTCGGCGGGGGTGGAGGAGGACCGAGGAAGCCCTCCAGCGATTGCGGTCCACCAGCGCCACGGAGTCGCAGGTGAGCAATCTGAGATCCGACCATATTGAGATTCGCGTTACCTGGTTCGGTTGAGCCCAGGTTGCCTCCCTCAAAAGCAGGTGGTGACGGTGACACGGGCCGGTCTCTTTTCAGGATGACATGCAATTCTGCCCGGAGGGACAAACCTTGGCGCTCGGGCCCTAAAACGCGCCGTTGTAAGAGCAGTCCGGCCATCCACGGCCTGTTCGACGCCTGAGACTCGCATGGTGTATGCAGATTGCAAAAATGAACAACCACCACCAGGCCCGAACAGGGGTTGTCACTTGAAAATTGCTTGTAATCATCATCACCGTCCGCTCTTGCTGCTTTGCAGCCCAACCCTAGGGCCGTAAAAGGCGCCGTTGTCAAATTCCCATGACACTCTTCTTCGGTCGGGTGGCGCAGCCCAGCACCAACTGTGAATATTGGAGCATCCATCCACGTGTTTGGCCCGTCATGAGCAATGCAAGCCGGTGATACGTCCAAATTCTTCAAAACTCCCGGAACCAAGGGATTGAGCCGTTCAACGACCCGGTTGAGGAAGAAAACTGCCTCACATGGGAGGGGCAGTTCCACTCGTCGAATGCCAAAGTGTTCGCAAAGTTGTTTTACCAAGTCCACTTTGCCCCGCGATTCCGCATCCGCAAAAATATTGATCCGGCCCATGGAATGGCGGATCAGTCGTTCCTTTTCGTCCCCTTGATCCATGAGGAGCTTCCACTCGTTGGTGGCGAGCATCTCGAGGTATACCTCCTGCATCAGATCGGCATGGGCGTTGCCCGCGACTAGGTCAAGCGCAGTGGTCAAGGAGTCAGTCTCGAACAGAACTCGCAAAGCGTTCATCAGCAGCGGAGCAAAGACAATGAGTGAGACAGCGAACGCCAAAAATTCCAAAACGGTAATGGGAAGGAGCATCCACGAAATATCATAAAATAGATGCCAAGTATAGCCATGGCACCATCCCGCCAGGCCGGGCGTGTCTGTGCCTTCCTTGGCTGCATCCATGCTGACAAAGAATGTAGGACTCGACGGTTGCGGAGCCCTCCTCCGCCGAGGTAGAGCTTGGCGCATGCTAACCCCTGCAACTTTCCACAGGTCAGTCCTCCATCGTTCAAGTTGGGAATGCATGCGATTATCGGGGTGCACCAATGTCGCTGGGCCCGTATCTACTTCATGCCCCGCACGAAGAGGGCGATACAGACTGAACATGCGTTCGCGCGAATAAATGAAGACCCAAGAGAACCATTCTAGGAAACCCAGCAAGCTGCGATACTCGGATAATGGTAATTCGCCCGCCATCGCCCTGACCAATTGTTGCTGTACTCGCAAAATCTTGTCCTCCGGTACGGTAAGAAAGCTCAATTGCGTATTGGGCATGGCTCCCAGCCATTTGATTTGAAAGCCGAGCTTTTGCTTCAAGGGGTTGGCCGGGATCATGCGAACAGCCCTCATCACCGAGGCCCAAGCTTGGAGTAGGTTGAGCATACACGGAATCCCCACGCACTGCCCGTGCGGGTCATCTGTATATACACGGAGGGCATACAGTTTTGCCTCATTGCGGTGGGTCGTCGACGACAATCGGCGACGCTTCGCCAGCCAGCCGGCAAGACAGGAGTGTTGCGCTTCCAGTGCAGCCACTCGGGTTCGCTCGAGAAGATCCATCTTTTGTTCAACCAAAGCAATCAAGTACGACGCGAAACGTTGGAAATTGCCGGAGTTGAACGTATGTCCAAACCCAAGTACATACTCGGACACATATTTGATATGAGGAGGTGCCTCCGGTTGCAAATGCGGGGTCGAATAGGCCATCGTCATCGATGTCGGCCAACTCTCCGGGCGCGTGCGAATATGCATAAAACCATTCTTCCAGTCCTTCACGAACGAGAAAATGGGGAGCTGCAGGCAGGCTGCCGGCCGCTGAAGGATTGAATTGTCTAAGGCCAGTCCCCGCAGCGTCGGCTTCAGCTCTGGTGTTCTCCCCGAGCCATACCATCCCCATGTCGCATGGCCCCGCCACCATTCAACATTCCACTGAGTGGAGGCACGGGACTCCCAGCCTTTTGGCGGTTCCGCATTCAATTGAGCATGGCTGGGACGAACATGTAAACCTTCAGAATTGACAGCCCATGGTCTGGAGCAATCGACGCAAGCCGTCTCCTCCGCATCCGAATACGCCACCTCCGGACCTGGGGCTTCCGCATCAGCCCCGCCTCGTGCTCTCCAGTTTGGGCTAAACACGGGCCGGCCTTCAGTATCGTACACAGAAGGAGCGCCTCCAGCCTTACTGTTTGGAGCTGAACCATCTGTGGTAGGCCTTGGGTTATCCTTCTCCAATGCACGGGTAGTCATGCCTTTGGGGCAGAAGTGACCTGGCATGAAAGGTATATGCGCAAATATAGCATACCAGCCTTTAGCAGCAAGGTCCATGAGCCCCGCCTGTACGAGCGCAAAGCCATCAGCTAGGCTTAGAAGCTGATTACACAGCACCAGCATATGTGGCATCGCGGGCGAAACCAGCGCCCCATATGCCAAATTGGAGGCGGTCTCCTGGTCGGGCCATCCTTCCATATTAGCACGGATGAAGTCGCGATCCACCTGGCTGTCAATGTCCTGATAGTAGTCCAGCGCTTGTACAATGCCTTCTTCCTGCCTACGGCAGTCAAACCAGCATTCGCGAGCGCAGGGTACAAAGCAGTCCCGTCCCAAGGCAACAAAACGAGTCCGTCGCCGCCCATCAAGACGTTCCCCGCTCCGGAGGATCTCGAAATCATGGGTGGCATTGGCTCGCCACTCTTCCATGAGACCAGTACAGCGCGGCACATTGAGGATCAGCTCGGTGCAAGTGGACACCGTGGCAGCACAGGTAGAGCATTGGGCGGGCTGAGCCGGCGCCCTAGGAACGAAGTCAGTCACGGGTACCGGGCATTCGTGCGAGAATGGAATGGAGTCCAGGATGGGGTCGTTGAAGTCGACGCCCTGCCGACACAGTGCCTCTGGAACCAGATTGGGGTCAATGAATTCCACTCCCACGGCAGCTTCTCTAACATCAGCCTGTACTTCTGGGTCTTCTGCCACGAAGTCGAGTAAGGCATGTCTCATTTGTCTGGTGCCTTCATTAAGACGCCTACAACTGTCCGCATGAGGAAGCACCCGCTGTCGTAGTGGCAGCGTGTCCTTAAGAAGGCTAGTCACTGGGAGTCCGCCGAAACGGAAAGTCACCTGTTCAGCCAGGCTAGCACCTGCAAGGATTGATTCCTGAATGCTCATCGTCGGTCGCACAAAGGTGTTGGCCCTAACCAAGGCGGGCGCCAGCGAATCATAATAGACGGTGCCCGCGATGGCAGAGAGCGTCATGAAAAAGAATCCCACCTTTTTGGAGCGAATCCTCTGTCGAGAAGACCTGATCACCATGGTTGACGACGGGTGGATCGGGACGGGAGCAAGGAGAACACCCGCCCCCTCCTGGGTGGAACCTGCCGGCACAATCAGAGGGGGACATGGATGGAAGATTTGGTTGACGGCCATTTCAGCCTTAGCTAGTCGACGATCCGCAACGCCTCTTCCGGCGGGTAGTTCGGGGGACGACTCAGTGACAAGGACCGAGTCACCATCAGTGTGGGCCAGAATGAGGGGCTCTACCAAAGTTGAAACAAAAACCAGAATAGCCGCACACTGCATGAACGCCGCGTGCATGAGCGACAGCCGAGCCACCATGGCCTCCGGAACAGCAACGCCCTCCACCAGACTGCCCGGCACAGGGCCATCCACTGTGGACTCCGGGAGCGAAACGACCGGTGGAGCTGGCGCTGACGCCTCAGCGGCGGCGGAGCCAGGCCCGGCTTGCGAGGACGAGCCAAGTGGCAGCACGTTGGAGGAAGGTGAGTCCGAATCAGGTGCACGGGACAGTTCCTGCACCAAGCACATGTATGACCATCCCAAGACATTCGCTCCGCGCCACTCCCGAGGCTGCATCGCCTCGACGTCAGTCGAACGCCAGCCGATGCCAAAGGTAAGATCTCGCTGAGCAGCCTCAGCTATGTACCTTCCCGAGAGCGGTTGGAGAGTCGCACGGAGCTCTGGTAACTTCTCGACACGAGCTCGAACCACAGCAATCATCACGGCACACACATACTGATCCCATAGGGTTTGTTGGAAGCCAGTGATCCGTCGCCCTAAGGCTTTAGCAGTCGCCGGAGAGTCCGCCTCGCTGATTTCGCGCAGCTTACGCTCGTCCTGCATCAAGGCAGCCTTGCAAAGCATCAGGGGTACTTCCCCACAGTTGACCTGAAACTGCATGGGGGCCGAAACAAGTTCGAGCCAATCCCGGCGCAGCTCTCGAAGCCAAAGGGGGAATGAGAACGGGAAACTAAATGGAGCCACATGCCAATTCGAGAGTATGAAGAGATCACGAACTAGCTCCGACTCATCGTAGAAGAGCACAACTGACTGAGCACCCAGTGGTGCCCGCCTCCACAAAGAATGGAGAGTAGTCGGTGTCATTCGAACATAGCTCGGATAGGTCACCGCATAACTCTCAGGATGGGCTTTCTTTGCCCGCATAGTCGCCTCCAGGACCGGCGACCCGCTCCGCTTCTCTTTCGTCGCGCGGATCTCAGGGGCAAGAACAGCGGGGCGCACCATCGGAGCCTCCATTAAAGGCCCCTTAGCCACCGACGAGGTACCATCTGCCACCTCGCCATCACAGGGAACGGCCCTGTCCCCCGCAGGGGTATCCAAATCGAACGTAACACGGATACCCTGCGGAGGGGCAGGGCCTGCCTCCTATTTTGCCTTGTTGTCCACCCGGTAAGGCTTGAACTCCATGCTCTCGCGGAGCGCCAAAAGATCCGCCGAGAACTGGTGCGTCGCGTGGCTCGCCGAATGTTTGCCAACTGAGCACTTATGGGAATTGGACAAAAAGGCCTCTAGGCAAAAGGTAGCGCGGGTAGCATCAGGGAGCACCGTTTTGATCTTCTTCATGCATTCAGCCAAGCTGTATTTCGGGCCACCAGTGCCC
>PAHJ01000100.1 GCA_002705565.1 Geminicoccus sp.
CTCTCTGTTCTCATGCATTGTTTTATGCTTGCTGCGGTCATGTCCGTAGCCTGGGTGGTGTTGGGCTACAGCCTGGCGTTTAGCGGGTCAGGTCAATTCATTGGCAATTTAGCAAACATTTTTATGCTGGCCACACCGCGTGGTGAGGATCAGTTGTTTGCGCTGTTCCAGATGACGTTTGCCATCATCACACCTGCACTGATAATCGGCGCCTTCGTTGAGCGTGTGAAGTTTGGGTTTGTGGTGCTGTTTTCGCTGCTGTGGATGCTGCTGTGCTACGCGCCTGTGGCTCACTGGGTCTGGGGCGGAGGTTTCCTTTCCACTGACAGCAGTATTGGCTTTTTCGCCGGAATGGGCGTTCAGGATCTCGCCGGTGGTGTCGTCGTACACACCACCGCGGGCGTTGCAGCGCTTGTGCTCGCCATTATGATCGGGAAACGTCCCGGCTTCCCAAAGTCCGTACAACCTCCTCACCAACCGGTGTTGGTCATGATCGGCGCTTCAATGCTCTGGGTTGGCTGGTTCGGCTTTAATGGCGGGTCGCCCTTTGCGGCGAGCGGTGACGCTGTCGCTGCTGCGTTTGTGACCCACATATCTGCGGCAACCGCATGCTGTACCTGGATGATTTGGGAACGGATGCGTTTTGGTAAGGCGTCTTTGATTGGTATCGCGACTGGCATGGTTGCCGGCCTGGCCTCGATCACGCCGGCGGCGGGTCATGTCGGGCCTATGGGCGCCCTGATCATCGGCGGTGCCGCTGGCATCCTGTGTCAGGAAATGATCAACGTGGTGAAGCAAAACTTTCGCGTAGATGACAGCCTGGACGTCTTTGCCGTACACGGTATCGGCGGTATCTGGGGAACGCTTGCACTGCCATTCCTGGCGGCTGCAAGTCTGGGCGGCGCTGGTTTGGGTGATGGCGTGTCGGCCATGTCGCAGTTCGTCGTGCAGTTCGCCGGTGTCATCGTGGTCGCGGTCTTTACCATAGTCGCAACGGTCGTCATTGCCTTGGTCTGCCGTGCCCTCGTCGGAATGAGAACCGATGCCGAGACCGAGCTGGAAGGCTTGGACCTCACCGCGCACGGCGAGCGGGCTTACGACTTGTCTTGAGCCAAAGCTGAACATGCCCTGAGGCAAAAAAAGGCCCGCTCACGGTTTCGTGGCGGGCTTTTTTAAATGCGCGTTCAAGGTACAGGGCAGGGGTATGACCTTAAGCCAGAATGGCGGCAACGGCGGCATCGCAATGTATTGCTGAGGTATCAAAACAGGGAAGATCGATCATCGATTGATTGATTAACAACCCCACCTCAGTACAGCCAAAAATCACACCATCGATGCTGTGCTCACGCTGATAATAGCGGATGACGTTCAGGTACGTCTCGCGGCTAGACGCCTTGAGCTCGCCCTGGACCAGTTCGTTATAGATGATGCCGTGAATCGAACTGCGATAGGGCTCGTCCGGAACGATAACCCGACAGCTTGCGCCTTCCTCGACCCGCAGGCGATAGAAGTCCTTTTCCATGGTGAAACGCGTGGCAAGCAACAGGGGTTTTTTGACACCAGCCCCCCGGATCGCACCGGCGGTGGCATCAGCGATGTGGATTAGCGGCAAATCAGCGGCTTCTTGAACGGCGTCGGCCATCAAGTGCATGGTATTGGTGGCAATCACCAGCGCCTCAGCACCGCCCGCTTTCAGAGCCCGCGCCGCCTCGCACATGAGCTCGGTCAGCTCGTCCCATTCACCTTCAGCTTGCAAGCGCGCAAGCGGGGCGAAGTCCATGTTCCATAGCAGCAAAGGCGCCGAATTCATCGGACCCACCGCAGCTTTCACTTGTTCGTTCAGGTAGCGAAAATAAACGGCGGTGCTTTCCCAGCTCATTCCACCGATTATACCCAGTCGTTTCATCTTGCTCTCCGGGAAGAAACACGCATTCTGGGGGCGAACCTACGCGGGAGTTTAGTAGATGGAAACAGGCGACCCTGGCAGAGCAGGCTTTGACGCAATACGGCTTGACCGGCTGAAACCCTGGATGCAGCGCTACATCGACGCGGGCAAGATCCCCTTTGGCCATGTCGTTGTTTGCCGGGACGGGCAGCAGGTGTTTTCTCACCACGCAGGGCTCGCCGATATCGAGACTGGCCGCGCCTATGGTGACGAGTCTCTGGTTAGACTCTATTCCATGACCAAGCCCATCACAGCGGTTGCCTACATGCAGCTTGAGGAACAAGGGCTTGTTCACCTAGATGATCCTTTGGAAAAATGGCTCCCGGAGTTTGCCGATACGCCTGTATTCGATCGCGTCGCCCCCCGGATCAATTCCAGACGCCCACGCAAACGCTCGATCCAAATCCACGACTTGCTCAAGCATACCTCCGGGCTAACCTATGGACTGTTCGCCGGTCATCCGGTCGCTGGGGAGTATCTGCGCCAAAAAACGGACTTTAACCCGCAAGATGGTCCACTATCAGAGGTTTGTGCCCGCCTGGCGGGGATCCCGCTGGCACATGATCCGGGCGAGCAGTGGACCTATAGCGTGTCTCTGGACGTATTGGGCCGCGTGATTGAGGTGGTTTCGGGTCAGCCGCTGGATCAATATTTCCGCGAAAACATCTTAGAGCCACTGGAGATGCACGACACCTTCTTCGAGGTCCCGCCGGAGAAGAAGGACCGACTCACGGCGCTCTACATGAAAACCGACGATGAGAAACTCAAGCTGGTTGAAACGGGTGAAGAATCCCTGTGGGCCGACCCTGCCAAGCCGGTGACCTGCTTTTCGGGCGGCGGTGGTCTGGTCGGGTCCATGGCGGACTACTGCAAATTTGTTGAGATGCTGCGTGGTCAGGGGCAGGGCGCGAACGGCGCTCAAATTCTTGGCGCGCGCACCGTTCAACTCATGGCGAGTAACCATCTTCCAGGCGATATAGCTGCCATGGGCGTGGAGAGCTTTGCCGAAGTGAGTTTCCATGGGGTCGGCTTTGGTTTGGGCATGTACAGCATCCTTGATCCGGCTAAAACCGGGATGATCTGTACACCTGGCGAATTCGGTTGGGGTGGTCTGGCTTCGACGGTCTTTTGGGTTGACCCGGTGGAAGGCGTGACAACAGTGTTTCTCACGCAACAGATTCCGTCCAGCGGCTACCCTTTACGCCGAGAATTGCGCGCGCTGGTCTATGGAGCCTTGGCGCAAAGCCGATCATGAGTGTAAAAATAGAGACAAACAGAATTATGCGCTGCGGGGAGAGAGCATACCATGAGTAAAACCGTTGAATTCTACTTCGATTTTGGGAGCCCCGCGACGTTTCTGGCGTACACGCAAATCTCCAAGATCGCAGAGCGAACCGGCGCTGAACTGATCTGGAAACCGATGCTGCTGGGTGGGGTATTCAAGGCGACGGGAAACTCAAGCCCTGTTCTGATCCCTGCCAAGGCCAAATGGATGAACCGGGACCTTGCGCGCTGGGCCAAGCGCTACGGGACCAAGATTGGTTTCCCGGCAGGCTTTCCGCTTAACACCCTGCCGCTGATGCGTGGTGCCGTGGGCTATAAGCGGGAAGGCGAAGATGTTTTTCTGCGCTATGTGGACATGATCTTCAAAGCTATTTGGCAAAACGAAGTCGATGTGCGCGATCAGGACCGCTTTGCTGCGCTGCTCAACGAGAATGGTTTTGACCCCGGCGAGTTTCTCGTGATGATCTCGGATCAGGAAGTCAAAGACGACCTGATGAAGCGCACGCAAGAAGCCATCGAAAAAGGCCTCTTTGGCGCGCCATCGTTCATAATCGACGACGTTTTGCACTTTGGTCAGGATCGGCTGGATTGGGTCGAGAGCGCGCTGTCTGATTAGTTCGCCTTCGCGGGGGGAGTCGCCCCAGATTAAGCTTGCTCAACCCCAATCCTTTCGCCCAAGATATGACTTGTGAATGAAAGGGTTCCGAGTTGTGTTGAGCCGTGAAGGACGCCAAGGACTGACGCTGATCAGTCCGCCATTGTTGTACGCGTTGCTAATGCTTGCAGCACCGCTGGCTATGGTCGTGACCTTCAGCTTCTGGAGCCAGAATTACCTCGACCTCGACACCACAATCACCTTGAAGAATTATCGCGACGCGTGGACCAAGCCCATTTATCGGGTCCTGATCATGCGGTCGTTGAATATCTCAATCATGGTGACAATTGTTACCGTGCTGCTGGCCTTTCCCATGGCCTACTTCCTCTCTTTCCGGGTCAAAAGGCATAAGGCGCTATGGCTGTTTTTGATCACCATTCCGTTTTGGACAAGCTATCTGCTGCGGGTGTTCCTGTGGAAGGTCATCCTTGGCTACAACGGGGTTTTGAATTCAGCGCTAATGGGACTTGGGCTTATCGATGAGCCGATGACGTTCATCCTCTATAACGTCAACGCTGTTGTTATCACGCTGGCCCATGCCTGGGCTCCCTTTGCCATTTTGCCGATCTTTGTGGCGCTGGAGCGAATTGACAGGTCGTTGCTTGAAGCGGCTGAAGACTTGGGCGATGGCCCGGTCCGGCGCTTTTTCCGCGTGACTTTGCCGCTCGCCATGCCCGGTGTGATGGCCGCGACGCTGATCGTTCTGATACCAACCGTCGGCGACTTTATCACGCCCAAACTCGTAGGCGGACGAGAGGGCCTGATGATCTCCAACATGATCCAGATCCAGTTTGGTAAGGCGAACAACGCACCGCTGGGGGCCGCACTGGCGATCACTTCAATGGTGATTGTCGCCTCGATCAGCCTGGTGATTTACATGGCCGGACGATGGTTCCGGGGGAGGACACCATGAGGTTCATGCGGATTTTCTCTCGGAATTGGTTGCTGATATACGCGTCGCTCTACGTGTTCTTTCTCTATGCGCCCGTCGTGCTGCTGCCGCTGTTCGCCTTTAACGCCTCTTCGATCATCGCCTTCCCGCTCACTGGCTTCACTACCGAGTGGTTCAGCGTGCTGTTGGAGACCAAGGCTCTGCACCGGGCGGTACAGAACAGCCTGGTAGTCGGACTGATCACAGCCGTTATCAGCACCATTCTCGGCACCTGCGCCGCGCGCGCAATGATACGTTTCGGGTTTCCGTTCAAGCGGGGCATCGTCGGCTTCATCATGCTACCGCTGGTGCTGCCAGAGATCATCGTTGCGGTCGCGCTGCTGGTATTGCTGATGCAATTGGGCTTTCCGCTTTCGATCTGGTCGGTGATCGGGGGGCACGTGTTGATTTGCGTCCCGTTCTCCGTGGCCATTCTCAGTTCAGCCTTTCAGGGCCTAGACAAGAACCTGGAAGAAGCGTCAATGGATCTGGGCGAAACCGGCTGGGGGACATTTTGGCGGATCATTTTCCCCCTTATTCTGCCGGGCGTGATCTCCAGTCTGCTGATAACTTTCACCATTTCGCTCGATGAGTTCATCATCGCCTTTTTCCTTACAGGCACAGAAGTAACGTTGCCGGTTTACATTTGGAGTCAGCTGCGCTTCCCGGCAAAGCTACCCTCGGTAATGGCGCTGGGCACAATCCTGCTGGCGATGTCGGTGCTGCTGCTTATTCTCGGTGAGTGGTTCCGCCGCCGCTCCGCCAAACGCCAGGGCCTCGACGCCTCATCGACAAGAGGGTTCATGCAATGACCGAACAATCCATCATCGACATTCGCGGCGTTCACAAGTCTTTCGGCAGGGTCGAAGCGCTCAAAGGAATTGATCTGACCATCCGCGAGGGTGAGTTCTTTTCGCTCTTGGGGCCGTCGGGCTGCGGGAAAACCACGTTGCTGCGGATGATTGCTGGATTTGATGAACCCACCTCAGGCGTGGTGATGATCGGTGGCCAGTCGATGGCCGGCATTCCAGCCAACAAGCGCCCCACCAACATGGTCTTCCAAAGTTACGCCATTTTCCCGCACCTTAGCGTTAGCGACAACGTCGGTTACGGGCTCGCAAAGAAGAAAATGAGCCGGGCGGAAAAGGCTGAGGAAGTCAACAACGCGCTCGCCATGGTTGACCTCGAGGGCTACGGCGAACGCAGTGCGCATGAACTCTCCGGCGGCCAGCGCCAGCGGGTAGCGCTGGCTCGGGCGTTGGTCATGAAACCACGTGTGGTCCTGCTCGATGAGCCGCTTTCGGCGCTCGACAAGAAGCTGCGGGAGCAGATGCAGGTCGAACTGCGCGCGTTACAGCAATCTGTTGGCATCACGTTCATTCTGGTCACCCATGATCAGGAAGAGGCCCTGATCATGTCCGACCGGATCGCGGTCCTGTTCGAAGGCGAGATCGCGCAACTGGACTCGCCTCAACGGTTGTATCGTCAGCCAATAAACCAGCGTGTGGCGTCCTTCATCGGCGTCATGAACTTCCTCGAAGCCACAGCCGAAGCCTCTTCCGGTGGAGATCTGAGCCTGACCATCCCAGCTTTGGGCTCGGTATCGATGCACGCTGCACAAGTGCCTGAAGGGACGGACGTGGCAGCGATTGCGCAAATCGGGATGCGACCGGAAATGCTGACGATCCTGTTTGACGAGACTGACAAGGCCGCCTGCGAAAGCACGGGGGAAGTGGTTGGCACGTCCTACTATGGCGATATGACCTATTACAGCGTGAAGCTTTCTAAGGCAGAACAGCCCGTAACAGTCTCAATGCGAAACACGGCTGGCCGGTCCATTGTACCGCCGGGCACCGCGGTTCGTCTGGGATGGGGTGCAGACTCCATTGTGCTGTTTCCGAGCTGATCCACTGGACGACTAAACCATGGCACAAACACCTTTATTCAACGATCTTCTCACCAGCCACCAGTCCGGCCACGCGCTGGCTCAGGGCTTCTATGCATCTGCTGAAGTTTTTGAGCGGGATATGGAAGCGGTCGTGATGCAGGAGTGGCACTTTGCCGGCCTGGCTAACGAGATCGCTGAGGCAGGCGCCTATATGGTGTTCGAGCTGCTCAAGGAATCCGTGATCATTGTCCGTGGGAAAGACGGCAACATTCGCGCCTTAGCCAACGTATGTCGGCACCGTGGCTCGCGCGTGTGCCTGGAACATCGCGGCACAGTTAGCCGGTTTGTATGCCCTTACCACGCTTGGACTTACGACCTCGATGGCGGTTTGCTGAACGCGCGCATGATGGGAAAGGATCTCGACCGGAGTGCGCTGGGGCTCAAGCCGGTCGCGTGTGACGTGTTCCATGGCATGATATTCGTCAGCTTCGCCGATGCCCCAACCAGCTTCGCCGACATGCGCGCGGAACTGGACGAGCCGCTTGCCAACTTTGGCCTTGCGCACACGAAGATTGCCCATCGCACACGCTATCCAGTGCAGGCGAACTGGAAGCTGTTGGTTGAGAACTACAACGAGTGCTATCACTGCGGTCCCGCACACCCGGAATTCAAGCTGACCCACCCAACCCATATGAGCGCGGACAAGGTCGAACCCTTCAACGACGCCATGCTAGCCCGAGCAGCAGCGCAGGGGGTTTCAACAGCCTTCATTGATCGTGTTGGGCCCTTTTGTCCGGCGGGGTCGGTTGATTACACCTACAGTCGCCACTCGCTCTATGAGGCCTACGACACCGGCAGCAAGGACGGGAAGCCCGTTGCGCCGCTTCTGGGCGCGCTCAAAGGTTACGATCAGGGCGCAAGTGACCTCTACGTTGGAATGCTCAACCCGATCCTGATCTACAATGACTACGCCGTGATTTACCGCTTTGTCCCCGTTGATCACCAAACTTCGATCCAGGAGATCATCTGGCTGGTCCACGAAGAGGCGGAGGAAGGGCGCGACTATGATTTGGAACACCTGTGCTGGCTTTGGGATGTGACCACGAAAGCCGACAAGCACATCATCGAAAAGAACCAGGAAGGCGTGAATTCTCGTTACTACCAGCCGGGGCCACTGGCTGAGATGGAATTCTACACGCAGCGGTTTCTAGACTACTACATCGCGCGGCTGAGCGCCTGACCAGCCCGGCACGAGGGCGGGACAGAACCCAGGGGGAGAGACACCATGTCCGACGGTGAAATGCTATACGATGATCGCCATATCGCGACCTTGGAAGACATCTGGGGCGAGGGGTTCCTCTCGCCCGGTGGGCCAGAAGAGGTTGCGCGTGTGCTCGACGGACTGGATTTGCGCGGCAAGCGCGTTCTGGACATCGGCTGCGGCTCCGGTGCGATTGCGGTGCTCATGGCGCAGGACTATGGCGCAGCGGAAGTCATCGGCATTGATGTTGAAGACGATGTCTGCAACGCCGCGCGACGGCTGGCGGAAAAGAAGGGCGTGGCCGATGCCGTCAGCATTCGCAAAGTTGAACCCGGCCCACTGGATTTTCCAGATCAGCACTTCGACCTAGTGTTCTCCAAGGATTCCATCATCCACATTCCCGATAAGGAAAAGCTTTGCGCGGATGTGTTCCGGATCCTTCGCCCGGGCGGTTGGTTTGCGGCTTCAGACTGGTTGACCTCGCATGACGGCGAGCCCAGTGCAGAGATGAAGATTTACATCGAAGCCGAGGACCTCGATTTCGCTATGGCCTCACCCAACCGCTATCAGAGCGCGCTGGAGGCTGCGGGCTTTGAGAGTATCGCTTTGCGCAACAGAAATTCGTGGTACCGCGAGGTCGCAAACGATGAACTGGCGTACTTGCAGGGCGAGGGACGAGCACGGCTGGAACGGGAGTTCGGTCATGAATTCCACGCCGGCCTTGTCGATACGTGGGAAAAAATGATCGTGGTACTGAAGACCGGAGAACATTGCCCGCACCACTTGCGCGGTCGTCGGCCAGGCTGAGCCAAGAACCACGTGCCGAACAAAAAAACCGCCCACTGGTTTTAAACCAGCAGGCGGTTTTGTTTTCAGCGAAAACGCTAAGTCTATGACTTAGAAGCCGGCCTTGATGTTCTCGAATTCAGCAATCATGGCTTCGCGCAGAACAGCCGGAACCGGTCCCTGCCACAACGTGCCGTCGCGCAGCTTTTCACTGCTTTCAAGGCCAACTGCTGCCAAGTCCTCGTTGGACATTCCGGACATGGCGACCTCGTTAGAGTGACCGTAGCCCCACCAGGTTACGATGTAATCAGCCGTGGACGGCTCAAGCCAAGCATTGATGAAGTCGTAGAACTTGTCTTCCGAACCCGGAGCGTTTGCAGACTTGGCGTAGCCACAAACCCAGCTGGACGAACCTTCATCCGTGTCGCGCTTCATCGCGATCGGGAAGCCTTCGTAGCTCATGGTCGAGAACGTCTCGTTCCACGCCCAGGCAAGGTAGACCTCGCCGCTCTGCATCAACTGTGCGAGCGACGCGCCATCGGACCAGTAGTCCCGCACGTTCTCGTTCACCTTCCGCAGGAAGTCGGACGCCTGCTGGAATTCATCCATGCTGGCGTTTGCCCAGTCTTTCACACCAACCGCGAGGAAGCCCAGCGCGTAGGCGTCATCCACGTTGTCGGGCAGCGAAATGCGGCCGCGGTGCTTTGGGTCAGCGAAGGCTTGCAGAGACTGTACATCCGCTTCTGAAAGCAATTCGGTGTTGTAGGTTGTTGCCGTGTTGCCCCAATCGACGGGCACGAAGTAGTACTCACCGTCTTTCTGGAAGGCCGGGATGTCACGGAAGGCCTTGTTAACCTCGTCCCAGCGGTCGATGCGCGAGGTATCAAGCGGCGCAATCAGGCCCGCTTCAATCCAGCGCGGCACGGACTGTGAACAGGGGTGCACAGCGTCAGTTCGAAAGCCAGTACGAAGCTTTTGAAAGGCTTCTTCTTCGTCGCCGAAGTACGTGAATGTCGGGGAGTCACCGTGTTTTGCAGTGTAGGCAGTGAAGAACTCAGGGTCTTCATAGCCCGCCCAATCAAAAATAATCAGCTCGGAATCCTGCGCCAGTGCAGAACTGCTCGCCAACGACATAGCCCCAACTGCGACAAGGGCTGTTCTCATCAACTTTTTCATTTTTACTCTCTCTCTCACTCTCAATTAAGCAATCTTAGACTTTGCCGCCCTCAGCGCTTCATCAACCCCCCCTATTTTTTTTGGGGTGACAATACAGACTGTCTTCGGGACTGGCTTTTTCGGCTCTCCTTCTCCTGTGTTCCGTTTTACTCTAGTTGCCTTATAGGCCCATTTGCCGTTCCACGGCTTCCAGAGCTTGTTCTAAGATATCAAACATTTCGTCAATCTGTTCGTGTGTAATGATCAAAGGCGGGGAAAACACAGCCATATTGATCAATGGGCGCACAAGAAGGCCTCGCTCTTCACAGGCGTCGTCGATCATCTGACCAAGCTGGCGCTCGGCCTCAAGGTTTTCCGCCTTGCCTTCGATGCAACCAAGCAGTCCCATTCCGCGCGCATCCCCTACAATCTCATAGCGCGAAAGCTCGCGCAAACGGCGCTGGAAGTGGGGGGTGATCTCTTTGACGTGTGCGAGGATGCCTTCCTCTTCCAAGATTTCGATGTTCTTGAGCGCAGCAGCGCAGGAAACCGGGTGGCCAGAGTAGGTGTAGCCGTTGGAAAAGAGGACTGGGTCATCTGGGTCCGTACAGCGTTCCATAACTGCATCGGAAATGATGCATGCCCCCAGCGGCAGATAACCAGAGGTAATTCCTTTGGCACAGGTGATCATGTCCGGTTGGATGTCAAACACCGCCTCAGAAGCAAACCATTCCCCTAAGCGACCAAACCCCGTCACAACTTCATCGGAGATGTACAAGATATCGTGGCTCTTGCAGACTTCCCACGTGCGACGATGATAGCCCGGTGGCGGTACGATGACACCGCCTGAGGCCAAAATTGGCTCGGCGATAAAGGCACCAATGCTGTCGGCGCCAACCTCCGCAATCATCTGCTCCAGATCCGCGACCTTTTCATCGCACCAGGCCTCGACACTCATACCGGCTGGGCGGCAGTAAGGGTTCACGTCGGGCAGGAAGCGGACAAGGCGTTTTTCTGTGTCAAAACGGGTTTTGTCGCGCTCTTTGCCGGTTACCGTCTGCGCCAGATAGGTCGAGCCGTGATAGCCCTTCTCCCGAGCAAGAACGATTTTCTTCTCAGGCCGTCCCAGACGGTTGTTCATGAAGTGCATGGTCCGCAACGCGGTATCCACTGCTGTGGAACCGCCAGTGGTGAAAAACACGTTGTTCAAATCACCAGGTGCTAGATCTGCCAGCTTCTTGGCCAGGATGGCGGAGGGTTCAGTGGTGTTGGTAAAGGGGGAGGTATAGGGCAGCTTGAGCACCTGCTTCGCTATCGCATCCGCCATTTCTTTGCGCCCATAGCCAATCTGCATGCACCACATCCCCGCTGGACCATCCAGCAGCTTCCGGCCCTGACCGTCGGTGAGATAAATCCCCTCGGCCCGGTCAACGAGAATGTTGTCGTACCCCCGCCAGGCATCCATCGCCGCCCACGGGTGGAGTTGATGGTTGCGATCCCACTCGTGCAGAGTGGCCAGGTCGGGTTGGTTGGACAGTGTCATGGTCATGTGCCTCGATGTCGTTATCTCTAGTAGATGTCTGGGGGCGTTTGTCGGGCGCGGCGATGGCTGAAGAAAGGGCCCGTCTGCACGGTGACAGGCACCAGACGGCGGTCCCACTGGCCTTCTTCATGGACATAGATTTCAGCCCATAAATCATCTTGGATACGCCCGCCGTATGGCGCGTTGAACTCCGCCAAAGCGATGTTTCGTTTGGTGGTTGGCGACCAGATGCCGGAGGTGACGTGGCCGACTTCCTTGGTTTTGCGATGATAAAGCAACGCGCCATCCGCTGGCTTGAAGCCCCCAAGCTCGATCTTCACCAAATGCGTTCGCAGGCCCTGCGCTCGTTGACGGAGTAACGCACGACGGCCATTGAAGTGTCCCTTTTCGAAGTCCACCAGCCGGTCAAATCCAAGCTCCAGCGGCGTGCGGCCTCGGCCGAGACGCAGGGTGGTCAGGATGGGTTGGAAATCGACACGCGCTGCGATGAAACCCGCCTCGATCCGGGCGAGGTTCAGCGCCTCAAACCCGATCGCTCTTAAGCCCCAATCTTTTGCGGCGTCCCACAATCGATCCCAAAGCGCCAAACCGTCGTCGTTGGCCATCCAGAGCTCGTACCCCAAATCGCCGGTAAAGCCGGTGCGGGAGATCCATAATCCGGGCTCGACTTCGGCGAGGTCGAAAGGTTTGAGCGTTTCGACTGCTGACAGACCTGCGGCCTTCAAAATCGAAAAGCTGGTCGGACCTTGCAGCGATAGACCGCTGACGGTGTCGGACTCGTCCAGGATTGCCACGTCAAAGCCCCAGGCTGCGTCCAGCATCCATCCAAGCATGCGCTCTTGGCAGCACAGCCTGAAATCATTTTCAGCAAACCGAAATAGGGTGCCATCGTCGATGACCATGCCTTCTTCGTCACACCAAAGCACGTAGCCCACACGGCCCGTGCCAATCTTACGCACATCCCGGGTCACAAGTCGGTTGAGCATGGTTTCAGCGTCGGGGCCGGTGATGCGATACTTGTGCATGGGGGAGACATCGAACAGCGTCGATTGATTACGGATCGCGAAGTATTCGAACTCGATGTTGTCGATCACCGTCGGCGATTGATAGCCGGCCCAACCAACCCAGCTTTTGGCGGTGCTGAGAGCCTCCAGCCGAGGCTGAAAAACGGTAGGAATGAGGCCGACAGGAACAGCCTTAGCAGGCTTGACTGCCGTAGATGAAGCCTTCCGGGGTGCTCTTGTCTTGCTCGGTGTCGTTGCCATCAGAGCGCTCCATCCTTGAGGGCCTGCAAGGCACTGTTTCGACCGGGTGCGCCTGTGATGTCGCCACCGGGATGGGCCGACGCTCCGCAGAGATAGAGCCCCGCAACGCCACAACTATAGTGCGCCATGCCATTAATCGGACGGACGTTGAGGATCTGATCGATCCCCATCTCGCCATGATGCCAATGCCCACCGGGACTGCCGGTTTCAGCTTCGATGTCAGCAGGAGTAAGCAGTTCGGCCTGTTGGACCAGGCTTTTGATGCCGGGAGCTAAGGGCTCCAGGGTCTCAACTACCCGCTGGATGACACGGTCCCGCGTCTCTGTTGTCCATTCGCCACCCGCAGGCGTGTGCGGGACGAAACTGACAAGTGCAGACAGGGCCTGCGGTTGATCGGATTGTTTGGCATTGGGAAAGAACAATTCCAGACAGGGGTCTTGGGAGCTCTCTCCATATTTAACCGGGTTAAAAGCCCGCTCCACGTATGTCGAAGACGGGGCGAGCAGCAGGCGCGCGCCGTGCAACGCGGTGGGCAGACCACTGAACACGGGCAGGGCACTGAGCACCATGTTGAGCTTTGCGACGCTGCCTTTGGCGCGCATTTTCCGGGACCGGCGAACCGTTTCAACGTCGAACTGCGCGAGGCCAGCGAGGTCTATGGTCGCCATGGGCCCTAGGCTTGAAAGAACAGCCTTGGCGTTCAGACGTTCACCATTGGTCAATTCAACGCCCTGAACCCGGTCGTTTTCCACCAGAACACGCGCAACACCTTGTTCGCACTTTATCACACAGCCCGCCCGGGTGGCCGCGTCTTCGAAGGCCTGAACCACAGCGCCCATGCCGCCGACGGGCGCAAGCACCTTACCGCGGCCATTACCCAGACGGTAGAGAAGGCTAAACAGGGTGCCTGGGGCTTTGGGGCCAGAGAAGGCACCGCGAACCGCGTCTGCCGACATGGCACCCGCCAGCGGACCATCGCCAAGTTCATCGACCATCAGGTCGTGTACGTTGGTCAGCAAGACACGCAGGAACTCCCGCATTTCTCGCTTACCCATCCCCCGAATGCCCAGTCCCAACCGACCCAAGCTGAGCAACTCAGAAAAGGTGTCTGGATCCGACCACGCGCCTTCGAGCTTTGGCGGACTTTGCACGGCCAGCCGGGACAGCAAGCCAGCGTAACGAGTGAGACGATCGTGGAGCGTCGAGAACGCTGTCGCCTGCGCATGTGCGGAACCGTCCATGTTCAGCGCGCGGCTCCCATCAATCTGCACGTGCTGGCTGGTGGGTGAGAGCGATACGGTCGTGAGAGGCTCGGCCTGTACTCGCAGCCCCAGTTCACGTTCGACCTTGGGGTTGAGGTTATAGAGCAGGTGCGCAAGCCGGGGCGGTGTTGGCGCAGCATCGACACCGTCTGTAACAGCCTCCGCCGCCATCATGCCGCCCAGCGTGGACGCGCGTTCCAGCACGCAAACACGCTTGCCTTTGCGCGCCAGCGTCGCGGCGGCAGCTAGACCATTGTGACCACCACCGATGACGATGGCGTCGAAGTTTGTATTGGTTGAGCGTTGTTCCATCAGCTGGGCACCCCTCAATCCTTATAGACAGGCATCGCCTGTCCTTTGCCAGCGTCGCGAAGGATTTCCCGGGCTGCGTTCGCGCCCGGTGCCCCCATAACGCCGCCGCCAGGGTGGGTTGACGATCCAACCATATAGAGCCCGTCGATCGGCGTTCGGTACTGGGCGTAGCCCGGGATAGGGCGGTTGAACAACAACTGATCAAAGGTGAGTTCGCCCTGGAAAATATTGCCCTCGGTCAGACCCACTTCCGCTTCGATTTCACGCGGTGTGCGCGTCTCACAGTGAAGAATGAGGTCTCGGAAATTGGGGCTGTATTTCGAAATCTGATCGATGACCGACTTCTCAAAGCCATCCTTATCCTCGTCAGTCCACTCCCGACCCCCAACTTTGGGGGGTGCATACTGCACAAAAACCGACATCATGTGTTTTCCGGGCGGCGCCATCGTCGGGTCCGTCAGTGACGGAATCATCATGTCGACGTACGGATCTTTCGACCAGGTGCCCGCCTTCCAGTCATCGTA
>PAHJ01000101.1 GCA_002705565.1 Geminicoccus sp.
AGAATTCCGCTTTTCTGCATCATTGCAAAATTTTATCCTCCTAAAAGCCGTTATCTCACCATTTATCGAGAATATTACTTCGTATTTTTGGTATTTATAGAGAAATTGTTTCCTATCATCCGAACTAAGGTGAAATTTTCCTGTCATTGTCGCTGATCTTGCAACACCTTGCTTATCTCGGCTGTTTTATTGACTTAAAGATTTCTTTAATTAAGGAATTGGTTAAGGAAAAGGAACACCACACCATGCACGCTATCTTTTCAGCGCTAGGCGAAGAAACCCGCTTGCGCATCTTCTGCTTGTGCAAAGAAGCAGAGCTGACCCTGACCGACCTGTGCCAAGTTCTGGGGCAAAGCCAGCCCCGGGTTTCTCGGCATTTGCGGATCCTGCGGCAGGTTGGTTTGATCGAACGGCACGCCGTGGGGCAGAACATGTTCTTTCGTGCCTTGCGACGGGAACCTCTCGCGCTCGACCTTCTCAAGCTGGTCGAACGGCACGCCGACCGCCAAGGCACGCTGAAAGAAGACGTCCGTCGGATGCAGGCTATGCTCGACATTCGCGCGTCCTATTCCGACAGTCTCGAACGCGATATCACGCGCGCGGACGAGGCTGCGGACTTTCTTTATTCCACCGACGAGTCAGCCTTTGCTTTGCTCAACAGTCTGGCTGAACAGACAGGGACGATCGAACGCTGGCTCGATATTGGATGTGGCAGCGGTGCCTTGCTCGAAGCGCTGGCCGTGCATTGCGTCGAAGCGGTGGGGGTGGATATCTCCAAGGAGCGGATTGCCGTTGCGCGAACCCGGCTGAACCGTGCAGGTCACAAGCATTGTTCGGTCCAGTTGGGCGATATGTACGGCGTCCCTTCCCCCGATCAGTCCTTCGACTTTGTCACCCTGCACCGCGTGCTGATCCACGCTGACGAACCGGCACGCGCGCTTGCAGAAGCCGCGCGACTACTCACCGACCAGGGGACCTTGGCCGTCATCGATTACGCCAGCCATGCGCAACAAGACTTCGGAGAGCGCTTTGGCCACAAATGGCCAGGGTTTGAGAGGGCGGATCTGCTCACCTGGGCGGAGGCTGCGGATTTAATACTGGTCGAACAAACCGGTCTGATTGGCGATGGTGTCACCAGCCACGTAATGGTGTTCCACAAGGCCGCCAAAGCCTCGCAGGCGGGAGATCAGAACGTTGCTTAATTTGAGCACTGAATTCTTTCCTCTAACCTCTCCCCTGCCCCTGGAACGCCTAAGCCGGACGTGGCAAAGCCTGAAGGCTGCGGGGGTGTCGGAGTATTCGCTGACATTTGGCGCTCTGGGCGCAGGTCAGGATAAATCAACGACCTGCTTAAAGTACATGCGCACCTACGACCGCAAGACGACGCCGGTTATGCATCTGACGTGCCGAGGCCAAACGTGGAAGAGCCTGGAACGGCTGATTACCCGTTGGAAACGCCTGCGAGTGCAGCGGGTTCTTGCCTTGCGCGGTGATGCCTTCCGCCCGCGCAACGATGGCCCCAATTCATCGGTTGAGTTGGTGGCTTTCCTCACGGAGCACGGCATGAAAACCGCCGTTGCCGCCTACCCGGACGGACACCCGGATGCCCGCAAAGCAGCCCATGAAATGAGCGAAACGCATTGGCTCTATCGCAAGCTCGAAGCAGGCGCAGATCAGATTGTCACGCAGTTCTCCGCCCGTATCGACGGGGTCTTGCGACTGCGTGATGCCGTCGAGCGGTTTGGCGAGCCGGTCGAAATGCGGGTTGGCGTGATGCCTGTACCGGATTGGGAGCGGTTCAAAACGCTGATTGACCGGTGCGGGATCGAACCTGACCCCGGCGAAGCGCTGCTGTTCGATGGCCTACCTGACCATAGTCACCATGCCCTGAGTTTGGGACTGGCTTACGCCAACATGCGCGCGCTGCGGGCTGAAGGTTGCACGTCCTTCCACCTCTATGGCCTTAACGACAGTCGCCTCTTGCTACCGCTGATCCGCAGTCTGCAAAGCCTCGACCGCCCATAGCGTACCACCCACGCCGAGCTGTTGAGGACATCGCGCTTCATTAGACCCGAACGTTTCACCACGCCTCTCAAAGCAAACCAGGATCCACCATCATGCCCTTAGACGCACCCCGACAGCAGCTGGAAACGTGGGAAGCATTTTTCGCGCTTCTACCCTTTGTCCGGTCCGATCACAGCACCGGCAAACGTCATTTTTGGACCCAAAACAGTCCTAGCCAACTGGATGCAACCGCCCCCTGTATCGAAGGACAGCACGAGGGATTGCAGCGTGGGTGTGACTGGGCCGAACAGACCGTTCACGCGCTACGCACAAGTGAAAAGCGCGGGGTTTTGCTGCGCATTCTGCGCGACATGGAGTTTGAAAGCGCTGAAGCGGTGGGCTTTATCAGCGAGATTGAAGAGTGGCTCGCCCAGAACACCGGCTAGCCCCACCGCTAAAGCCGCTTGTTATGGATGCGGTCGGTCCCAGCGGATGTCCCACGTGGTGGCGGCTTCAAGGCTGCACTTATGCCGCCGGGCGGTGCGTACCAGCTCGCCAAAGGCACGCGCCTGACTCCACAGCGACAGAGCATCATCTGGCCAGGCGCTGAGACTATGCAGTCGATGCAGTCGAACCAAGGCAGGCAAGCCGCCGACAAGCGCCGTCGCCAGCCGCTCTCCCATCAACTGCTTCGGGGGGGCCCGAAACCTGGTTTCCTGTCCCGATGAAACCGCCTCGACAAGCCCCTGTGCGACGGGGAAGAAATGCAGGCCGCTGGTGCTGCGCGGGTTGCATTCGAGCACTTTAAACTGCCCCGAAGCGTCTGAGCGAAAGTCGAAGGATAGCTGCCCCCGGCCCGGCATCGCCCGGGCAACGGCTGCAACGAAAGGCTCAATCGCGCGATGGGCGGCCTCGTCGGCGGCCTCAAAGGCAACACCTGCGCCGGTGCCTGTGCCCCTGCGCAATCGCACGATGGGACGGTAGGCTTGCAGGGCCAGCACGCGACCCTGCTCGACCAATGCTGAACAGCACAGCTCTTCCCCTTTGGCGTAAGCCTGAGCGATCCAGGGTCTGTCTGGTGACGGTGTGATCCGCGCGCGCTGGTCGGCGGTGGGGCGGACCATTGTATCGGTGCCAAAGCGCGAGAAACAGGGCTTGAACACCCAGTCCTGACCCGGCACACGCTCCACCTGATCGGCGCTTTCCAACCGGTAATATGCAGGCGCAAAAGCCGGCGCGATCTCGGTTACATGGGCGTTGAAACGAGCTTTGTCATGCAGGGTTATCAGCGCATCGAGCGACGGTGCGTAGAGCATGTCGCGCCACTGGTGGCCGTTGGGGGATGTTTGTGCGGCATGGGCAAGATGAAACACCTCCTCACAGGTGGGCAGGATCAGGCCGACATGGTGAGCATCTACGATCTCTGCGATCCGCCGGGCAAAGGCTACAGGCTCTTCCCTGGGCGATGGCAGTGGCTCGAAGCTCTTTTTCTTGCGGCTGAAACGAGCCAGCGGGGCCTTCAGGCTGTCAGCCAGAACCACAGACCAACCTGCTGCATCAAACAGCCGGCACCAATGAAGCGCGACCGGAGCTCTTGCGCCGGTGATCAGAACCGACGGTTGGGTCATGTTCGCAGTCTCTCAACCCGGCGAAGCTTGCGTTCGAAGAGGTCCGAGCGGCTGATCGTTTCCAGCGTGATAGACGGGCTCAGGCTGCGGCGTTGGAAAGCGGCCTGGAGGCTTTGCATGGCCCGGTGCCGGGTCTCCTCGCGCAGGTCGGCAGGCAAGCGCAGAATAATGGTACCATCGACCCTCTGCTGAACACGAAAATCATCAATCTCGGGGTGCGCATCCAAAACCGCGTTGCGGAGAATGTCAGGCGTCACCATCACTGTATCGAACCAGAACACGTCATCTTGTCGCCCCACGACCTCGCGCACCACCTGCAAGGGAGAACCGCATGGACACGGTTCGTCTTCCAGATGCAGCAAATCGTTCATCCGATAGCCGGCCATCAACTGGTATCGGCGCGAGAAGTCGGTGATGATGGGCGTGGCCAGCAGGTTGCTGACCCAGTCGAAGTCAAACTTCACAAACTCCTCGGCTAAGTGCAGCGAGCCACGGTTGCATGACACGCCCAAAAGCCCTTCTGTCGCCATATAGATCCGACCCAAGTGCAGACCAAAAGCGTCCTCAATGATGGTACGATCCGGCGCCTCCAGCGTTTCTGCAGCGGCATAGAGGCGGGTTGGTGATATTCGCTGACGGTCCGCGTTCTCCGCCAACCAGCGCAGAATTTTCGGCGGTGCCACGATGGTTGTTGGATCGAAATCAGTCAGATCATCCGCCCACTGTTCCGGGCCATCCCGCAGGTCATAGAACTGAACCCGCAACCAGCCCGATTGGTTGCCTGCCTGATACAGCGCTGAGTTTTGCGGCAGGATTACTGCCACGCGTTGCGGCGTTCGCCACACCTCCGGCAGTGCTTTGGCCAGAATCACCCCGAGCCACTGATAGCGTTCCTCATCGGTGATCACGTAAAGGCCCCGATTGCCGGACGTACCACTTGAGATACCGCAGGCTACGTCCTCGTGGACATAACCGGTTTCCAGCCCATGCCGGACGTCGTCCGCGGAAAGCCGTTCTTGGTTATAGGCGGCGAAGTCAGCCATCAGATCGGCCTTGTTCATCCGCAGCGTGTCGGGGTCGTGGTGGGGAAAGCTCTCGATAACATGCTGCCGCCATTGTCCCATCTGCCGTTCCTGATGAGCCAGTAGTGCGGGTCGGGTGCGCAGGCGCAGGGCCAGCCACCGCGCTCGCACAAAGGCACGAAACACGCGCTGACGGGCGCTAAAGGACATCAAAGGCGCTGGCCTCCGGCTCATGGCACAGAACAACCGTCCCGCCCGCTTGCTCGAACCCACGCAGTCGGCGAAGGGCGGCTTCGGCGGCGTTGACATCGCTTGCAATGCGCCGAGGTAGCCCCACGAGCGGCTGATCCGAATGCAGGGCTTGAAGCACCCAGTGCGCATCCACGGCGTAGAGCGCATTCGCCGCGTGCAGATACAGCCCAAAGTGCCCCACCGCGTGCCCTTCAAGCGGCACCACAGACAAGACCCCATCGATCAATGCTCGTCCCGCGCCCAGGCCATGAGGCAAATCGATGGTGGGTAAATCCTCGATGGCATCCAGTCGGGACGCGTAATCATCGGGCAGCAGCTCCAGAAACGAGCCGTGCAGCAATGGCCCCCGCCAGCCTGACCGGCCAACGGCCTCAAAAGCATCGCGCGACCCGACGAATCGCGCCTGCGTGAAGCTGCGCAGTTCGCTGATGTGGTCGGCGTGAAGATGGCTGACAATAATCGTTTGCACGTCCTCGGGCTTCAGGCCCTTGTCTGCGAGAACCTGCGAAACTTGCCCCTGAGGCAGCAATTCTGCGCGGAAAATCAGGGTATAGAGCCAGAGCCCAAAGGTCCGTTTGGCGGTTCGACCAAAGCAACGAGGACCATAGCCGCTGTCCACGAGGGTCACCCCCAACTGCGGATGCTCGAACAGACCATAGCGAACCCGCAGGGTTTCTCGCGTCCACGGACGGCTGGGATCAAACAGGCGTCCAGGCGCTTTGATGGTTGCGCTGTTGTACAATTCCAGCCTCAAAATCGATCCTTTGCAACGCGAAGCACGCCTTCGATCCCCTCATCCAATGGCACCTGAGCGATCCAACCAAGGTCCTCCGCAGCGCGTTGGGTGTTTAGGGTGAGAGAATAGCCAAAAATGCCTACGCTGTAGCGTGTAAAGCGCGGCTCTCCCGCCAATCTAAATCCACGATAAGTCACCTCTAGCAACTGTGCCGCGCCCAGCACCAGCGGCAGCGGCACCGAACGCCAGCGCAGAGGCAGGTTCTGCGCTTTGGCGATGCGCTCCACCAACTCTGTCAGGCGAAGCGGCTCCGGACCTGCAATGTTATAGATGCCATCGGAACCCGGCACGTTGAGTGACTGCAGCACCGCACGGCAGACGTCATCAACATGAGTGATGTTGGTCACAGCCCGGCCACCGCGCAGCTTAGGCAACGGTCCCGCCTCTATCGCGCGCTGCAAGCGGGGCAATAGCGCCGTATCGCCGGGACCGTAAATGGCACGTGGGCGAAGGATGGTACTGGGGAGCGGCGACGCCTGAACCAGCGCCTCCGCCTTGGCCTTGGTTTCGGCATAGAGGTTGATTGGCCAAGAAGAAACCGCTTGCTCGTGCAGGTCGATTTGGTCCTTGAAGTCGAAATAGAGGGCGGGTGTTGAGATATGGACAATCTGCTCGACCCCAGTCCGCTCCGCCCAATGCAGCAGGTTCTCTGTCGCCAACACGTTGTCGCGCTCAAACGCGGCGCGCGGTCCCCAGGGGGCCGATCGGGCGGCGCAGTGGACGACGGCATCGACGCTTGGCACGGCGGCGAGCGTATCAGAGCTGGCGAGATCGGCAGGAATGAAGGGAAACCCCTCTGGCGCAGCTTCAGCCCGACGGCCGGTCGCAATGGGCGAAAGGCCATTTTCGGCCAAAACCCGCATGCAGCGCGCCCCAAGAAACCCCGTCGCACCTGTCACCAGAACCCGCATTACGCCACCAGCGCCGCGGCACCGAACTGCACCCCCGCTGAGGTGCCTAGCATCAGAACCCGCGCGCCGGGCTGGATCATGCCTCGGAGCTGTGCCTCTGAGAAGGCCGTGGGGATCGACGCGGCGATCTGGTTTCCGTGACTGCGGGTGATGTCGATATAGCGGTTGGAGCGCACCTGAAACGCTCGGGCCATATGCATCAAGCCCAAGGGGCTCGCCTGGTGCGGTACAAACAGATCAACGTCCCCCCGGCTCCAGCCCACCCGGTCAAGAAAACGGTCCAAGAAGTCGGAAAACTGGCTGCGGACCAACTTGAACAAACTGTCGCCGGTCATCTGGAAGTAAGCCTGTTCGAGGAAGTGGCCAGCGTTGTCATGGGGCGAATTGCGCGTGCCGCCGACAGGCAACTGACAGGCCTCATAGGCAGAGGGGAAGCTCTCAAAGGCGGTTCCCACCAACCCGCGTCCCGGGACCATTTCAACAACCCACGCGCCCGCACCGTCGCCAAACAGGCCCGCAACCTCAGGGGCTGCGTGCCACGGAAGCGCGCAAGAAGCCAACTCGCTGCTGACGATCAGCACACGCCGCGCGCGGCCGCTTTCGAGATAACTCGCTGCGATTTCCAGCGCAGACAGCGCGCTCAGGCAGGTGGTGTTAACATCCAGCACCTGACAGCCACCATCGGGCAGGCCAAGGCCTTGCTGATAGAGCGGTGCGGTACTGGGAATGAGTTGTTGAGGCACCGCCGAGGCGGCGATGATCAGGTCGAGACTGCTTGCCGAGCAGTCCGCCCGTTCAAGCGCCACTCGCGCTGCCCGCAAACCCAGCGCCACCTGCGTCTCTGCCCCCAAGCGGTCCGCGATGTACCGTGTTTTGACGCCCGTTGCAGCGACGAGCGACCCGGCCTTTAAGCGGTGGATCTGTTCCAGCTGCTCTGAGGCCACCTTCGCCCGAGGCAAGGCATGCCCCCACCCGGTTATAGCAGCAGCCGATTGGTCAAAACTGGCACTCACGTTTTGCTCCCTTGGAAAAACACGTAAGACACGAGAGGATACATCAAAAGGTGGCCATTGTGACGAAACTTGTCAATGTCTATTTATGGAATTAAGGTGGTTTCTGTGGATGAATTAGGCCGATTGACACGATGAATCAGGCAGCCGAGAACCTAGCCTCCTTGGTCACTGATCAGGGCGCTTCGGCCCTGGTGCGCAATCTGGAAACGGAGATGCACACCCGGCGCGTTGGGCCGTGGATGGTTCCTGCCAGCCTCAATTCGGGACAGGCGAAGACGTGCTATATCAACTGCCCCAGCCGCGCCTTCATCGATTACGGAGCCGAGGAGCTCGATCGCCTCACCTCCAACCCGGCTGCGCGTCTGGGCGGTCGAGCGGTGCTGCGCGGGCTGGCACCCCTGGTTCGGGCAACGGGGCTGGATCGGCAGGTACAGTTAAACAACTGGCTGGTTGCGACCAACATTTTACCCCCCGCCACCAGCGACGACTGGCTAACAGCTTTGGAGACTGCCGGCGCTGACCACCCGGGCTTTATTCCGGTTGTGCGCTCGGTCAACCGGGCCATGCACCAGCGATTGCTGGACGACCTCATCGGCGCGGATCTGACGCCATTTCCTATGCGCAAAGTCTTCATTCGGGACTATGCCCGCGAGCGGCGCTGGACCACCGATGAGCAGCGCGACGCGCGCTTGCTGGCGCGGGATGATCTGGAACAGCGCAGTGGCACGACCTTTAGCGCTGAGGAATTTGACCGCGCAGCAAATCTTTATGGCCAGCTCTATCTGGACAAATACTCCACCCTCAACCCGCAGTATTCCGGCCTGTTTCTCCGGTTGGCGCAGGCGTGTCTGGGATTAACGCTGGTGGGGTTGTTTGATCGTGAAAAGGGCATGGTTGGTGTCATAGGGCGGTATGAACAGCACGACGTTCTGACGGGACCGATCGTTGGCTATGACAGGACTTTGCCGCGTGCAACGGGTCTCTATCGGCGTCTTCGTGCCATAAATCATGCAGCCGCTCGCAACGGCCACCGGCTCTATCACATGAGCGCCGGGGCTGAAGGGTTCAAACGCTTGCGCGGTGGGCGAGCGACCGTTGAATACATGATTGCGGATTTCCGGCACGCATCGCAGGCGCAGCGGCGGGCGGCCCGGATTTTGTCATCACTGACCCAGCGTGCCGCCCGTCGCCTGCTGACGGACAGCTAAAGCGCTTGAAGGAAGGGCTCAGACCGACTGCGTCAGCCCCCCGTCCACACGTAAATTCTGACCGGTGATGTAGCTCGATGCATCGGTTGCCAGAAAGGCGATCGTTTCGGAAAGCTCTCGAACACGCGCGTATCGTCCTGCGGGGATCCGGGCAAGCCGGTCTTCCTTTTCTGGCAAAGAGTCGATGAAACCGGGCAGGACATTGTTCATCCGTACGCCCTTGGCCGCGTACTGGTCGGCGAACAGCTTGTTATAGCCCGCCAGGCCGGCACGGAATACGGCTGAGGTCGGAAAATCCGGGTCGGGCTCGAACGCGGCAAAGGTTGAGACATTGACGATGGCCCCCTTCCCCTGCGCCGCCATAATGGGCGTAACAAGACGCGTCATACGTGCAACGTTGAGGAAGTAATAATCCATTCCCAGGTGCCAGTCCTCATCGCTAATCGACAGCAGATCACCCTTGGGGCCGTGTCCAGCGCAGTTGATCACCGCATCAATCCGGCCAAAGCGCGCCATCGTGGCTTCAACGAAGGCCTGAAGGTCACCGACAACAAGGTTTGAACCGGTGAAGCCAAGCCCACCCAATTCCTTGCCCAGCGCCTCGCCCTTGCCACTGGACGACATAACAGCGACCGCATGACCAATTTCGTTCATCTTGCGAGCAGCATCCGCACCAATGCCGCTGCCACCCCCAATAATCATTGCGACGGGTTGAGTACTAGCCATTAGATTACTGCCTTTTCAAAGAAGGGACGACCGGCTTCAATGCGCTCGTAGCCAAAGGGTGAGAGGTCCAGCGAGCGGTATTCACCGTAGACCACAAGTTCAGAGATCCCGCGCCCCATGGCCGGAGATTGCTGGAAGCCGTGGCCGGAAAAGCCGTTGGAAAAGATGAAGTTCGCCACCTGTGTATGCGGCCCGATGATGGCGTTCTGATCCAGCGTGTTAAAGGCGTAATGCCCGGCCCATGAATTGATCAGCTTGATCTGCTCAAACTGCGGAATCCGGTTGGCGATCACGGGCCACACCTTCTCTTCCCAAATGCTGTGATCCTGTACGAAATCATCGTAATCCACCGCCGGGTCCTCATCCGGGGGACAACCGGCGAGATAGTATTGCCCTTCGGTGCGCATGTGCACGCCCGTAGGATCGATGGTCAGCGGTAAGTCACGGTCCAGCGGGTGAGCGGCATCAAAAATAAAGGTGTAACGCTTGCGGGGTTCGACGGGGATCTCGATTCCCGCCATACGCGAAGTCCGCACAGCTCGAGGGCCGGAGGCGTTGATGACGGTACCACAGGCAACGACTTCGCCGGTTGACAGCGTCACGGACTCAACCGCCGTTCCTGCGGCGTTCAACGTCATCGCAACCACTTCGTTGGTGCAATACTCCGCCCCCTGTTCCCGCGCCGACCGCTTCCACCAGTCAAACAGCGTGGCGCCGTCGAAATAGCCTTCGTCCACCAGATTATGGTTGGCGGCGATGATGTCTTCGAGGTTGTAGAAGGGATAAGCGTCGGCGATTTCAGTGCGGCTCATGTGCTTCGTACCTGCGCCAAGCTCGGCTTGCAGCCTCTGACTTTCCGCAAGGACATCAGCGAAGGCCTGATTATCCGCGAGGTACATGTAGCCAAAGTTCTGAATGCGGGGCTGGGGCACGCGGTCGTCGTCTGCCCCCATATAGCTCCGGAAATTCTTCACAAACTCCGCACCAAATTGCGAAATCCGCACGTTGATCTCGTTGGTGAACTGCTGACGAATGCAAGAGTTAGTGTGCGAGGTCGATGTCCACTCATAGGTGGGATCCCGCTCCAATACGAGAATGGAGCCATCGAAGTCAGGATTGCTCTGCGTGAACCAGGCAATGGACGATCCGTACATCGCACCGCCAACGATCACAACGTCATACGACGACTGCGCTGGTGCTTGAAACTTGCTCACTTCAACCATGGTTTTCCTCCTCGATTCTTGAACGTGCCTGCACCGGTGCGGATGCGGGTAAAGGTATGGTTAGAACTGTACCCTAACGCTGCTTCGGATTAGCATTCAAAGAGTCCATCCCATCGATCAAGGTTTTTGTTGATCCGCTGAAGAGGCACTCTCCATGCATCCGAACCCTGCTTTCCGTCAGGAGCCCCAAGAAAGACACCTCGATTTTGCGGCGCAAACCGGCTTTGGCATGCTCTGCGCAACCCCGGCCCCGGATCAAGCACCCCTGCTTGCGCACGTGCCGTTCTTGCTGTCCTCGGATCGCCTGAGTGCTGAGTTACACCTCGTGCGCGCTAACCCAATCGTCAAAATCAAGACGGATCCGCTGCCCGCTGTTATCGCGATCCAGAGCCCCCACGCCTACATCTCCCCCGACTGGTACGAAACCGAGCAGCAGGTGCCGACGTGGAACTATGTGGCGGTGCATCTTCGCGGCGCTTTGATCCGGTTGGAGCAGGGCGAAATCCGGAGGGTGGTGGATGAACTTTCCGACCACTTTGAAAGCCGAATTGCTGGAAAAACCCCTTGGAGCAGCGCGAAACTTCAGGCCGAGGCACTTGAACGCATGCTGATCCAGGTCGTCCCTTATCGCTTTGAGATCGAAGAGGTGAATGGAACGTGGAAGTTGAACCAGAACAAGCCGGAAGACGCCCGTATGGGCGCGGCGGAGCGGGTTTCAGGCTCAACAATTGGGCAAGAAACCGCAGCACTCGCCGCGCTAATGCAGGACGATCGACGCGGTTAAGCGCCGATCATTGCGTTGACACGCTCGATCAGTGGGTCGCTGTCGTAAAGGTCAAAATAGCCCGCATTCATGATCGCAGGCGGGCCAAAGAAGAACCGCTCATACAGCGCCTGCCGGTTGCCAAAACCACTCACGCAAACATCGTGTGCCAGCCGGAACAGCGCGACCCGGTCGCGCGCTTCAAGATTGGCGACCTGGAAGTACCGACGCACATCCTCTGACATTTCGTTGCTGAAATCAGCCTCAGTCGGTGTCGCCATCAGGGAGCTGGAGCCCAGCAGTTGCAGGATCTCGACCATGCGCGGGTACATCTTAGGGAACAGGTTGCGCGAAGTATCGATCGGGCGGCGCAGCGGTGCGAAGTTACCCCATTCATCCTCATACGCCTGCTCCTCAGCCGAGAACAGCAGTGCACGCACGGTCTCGGTCATCATCATGACTTCAGCGATCTGGGTTTTGGTGTGCAGATCCTTATCCCGGCCCGTCGCACGCGCCATCGCCATCATCAGCCCCACCATGAACTCAGCCTTGGCGAGCTTTCCGCAGGCAACCTGGTGCATCATGTGCGTGACCGCATTAGTCCGGGCAAAGGCCTGGTTGCACAACAGCGGCTCCCGGTACATGAACAGCCGCTCCCACGGCACCAGCACGTTGTCGAAGATCACAACCGCGTCCATCTCCTCGAACCGCGAAGACAGCGGCGCGTCGAAGTGGCTCTTGCCGTGGTCATAAGTATCACGCGCGAGCAGTTTCAGACCCGGTGTGGCGATTGGAATGGCAAAGGCAAAAGCGAAGGGGATGTTGTCTTCCGAACCGCGCAGCAGCGTAGAAGGGAACACCTCGATCTCATCAGCGATAGGACCGAGTGTGGCCAACAGGCGCGCGCCCTTAACCACAATCCCGGCATCGGTTTCCTTGACCACGTGCAGGGCGACTTCGTCGTCGTACTTGCCTTCAACGGCAACCGCATGTGACTTCTGCGGATTGACGAGCGTGTGGGTCAGGACCAGATCGTTTTTCCGCGCGTAGTTGTAGTAATTGATCATGTTGGCGGAGAAATCAGCATTGCCCTGCCCACGTTCCACGCCCTGGTCCAGCCACTGGGCGGCAGAGGCAAAGGACATAAGCGAGGCGTTCTTATAGTCTGGCGTGCGGCCAAACATGCCATGCGACCAGGTGGCCCATTCGTAGTAGGCCTTTCCGCGTGCCTTCACGTCTTCCTTGCTCGTTGGCTTCATGAACGACATGCCGCAACGGTCACCGTCTTCGTCCGTGTAGGTCAGCGTATCTTCAAGCTCCGGCTCAGACTGGCGATCGAGAAAACCACCAAGCGTTGCTGCACCCCGACGGGTCGCGGCGTGCTTGGTTACGTCTTTGATGCGTTCACCGCCGGTCCAGACTTCACGGTCATCCTGCAAGCCGGCGAGGTACTCGGCGCCGGAGCGAATACCGCGTCCGGCGCGGCCATCGGTTGATTTAAGCATGAGATTTTTCCTCCTGTGTTTCGGCTGGCGTGCCGAAAGCTGGTCCGTCTTCGAACTGGCGGAGCAAGTGGGATAGCGTTTGCCAGTCCTGCTCGCTGACGCAGTTGCGGACAGCTTGATGAATATCCTGCAAGCGCGGCGCAATCTGACGCTCCAGCTTGCGGCCTTCGGGTGTTGGTTTGGCAAAAACGATGCGGCGATCTTCGACCGATCGCAGCCGCACGATCAGGCCCTTCTTCTCCAGTCGGTCGAGCACGCCAACCAAGCTGGCTGCCGGCAGGAGCGTGCGACGGGCCAATTCGATGCTGGACAGGCCGTCGTCCTCCCAAAGCGTGCGAAGAACCCGCCACTGCTGCTCTGTCAGCCCGTACTCAGAAAACAGCGCGCGATAATGCGGCATCACTCCATCGAGCACGCGGTACAACATCATCGGCAGACTGGCATCAAACGGCGCTGTGTCATTGCGGTTGTAATCATTCATATGTGAACGATTACAGACTCTGCTGGCATGTGCAAGAATTTAAGATCGGCTAAAGCGCAGAAATCAGGCTTCGTGCCTGCTTCAGATAGCGTTCATTCCTCGCATCTGCGCCTTCTTCCGCCTGTCGGGCGATGATCCAGCCCACATAGGTCACCGATCGCAGTGCCATGAACAGATCCAGCGCGCTCATATCCAGCGTGCGTTGACTGTGATAGCCCTCGATCAATGCGGCGCGCAGATCCGTGTAGTCGGGTTCAGCGCGGTTCTTGATCAACGCTGTGGCAATATCGAACAGTCGAAAGCCGTAACCGCCATCGTCAAAGTCGATGAAATACAGCGCCCCGCCTTCGCCGTGCATGACGTTCTCCGGCACCAAGTCAGCGTGGATCAGGCCATAATCCTGCGCGCCTTCCTCTGCTTCCAACCAGGTTTGAGCCTGTGTCCGAAAGCGCTCAAGCATAGTGCGATCCTGCCGGTTCAAGGTTGGATTTTCCCAGAAGCGATCCCAGAGCGGCGCCTCCCCCAGCAAGCCATCACGGTCCCAGGCCCAGCGCTGAAAACCCGTCGGCGGTGTCCAGCTGTCAGAAATCTCATGCAGCCGGGCCATTTTCGCGCCGAGCGTGAAAAACAAGCCTAACCGGTCGGGCAGCACCAGCGGCGTTCCGATCTGCCCCATCGGCTCGGCATCGAGCCAGTCGAGCATGGAGACCTGAACGCCTTCAACGGTTTGCAGCGTGTCCCCATCCAAGGCAGCTTTGGGCGCGGGCACGTTCAATCCGCCTTCAGCAAGCGCCGCCATCCACTGTAACTCGCAGCGCAGTTCCTGATCGGTGCGGTAGCCCAAGCGGTGCAGGCGCAGAGCCAGCGAACCGCCCCCATGATCAACGCGAAACACCTGATTTTCGCGCGTGGCTATGAGCCTGACCTCAGCGCCTTGCAAGCCCCATCCGGCAAGCGCGCCTTTGATGACTGGGTTCATGCTTCAACCGGCGTTTCAGCCAGCACTGTGTCGAGTGTCTCAATCAGATGATCGACGTTTTCCATGCTGAATGGCATGGGAGGACGGATTTTCAGGGTGTTGCGGTGTCGGCCCAGTTTGGACAGCAGCACGCCCCGCGCCCGCATGGCGTTGACCACCCGGTCTGTGTAGGCTGTCGCCGGCGACATGCTGTCTCGGTCCAGCACCATCTCAGCCCCAAAAACCAGCCCCATACCTCGAACATTGCCGATCACAGGGAAACGTTCCATCAGCGCTGATAGACGCTCGCGGGCATAGGTTCCGACCTTCAACGCGTTCGCGGTCAGATCCGCCGCCTCGATTTCCTCAAGCACAGCCATGGCCGCCGCACAGCTGACGGGGTTGCCGCCAAAGGTGTTGAAGTAGCTGAAGCTGTTCCGGAAGATTGCCATGATCTCCGGCCTTGTCACCACGGCCCCAACAGGATGCCCGTTAGCCATAGGTTTGCCCATAGTGACGATATCCGGCAGTGCGTCCATTTTCTGATACGCCCAGAAATGCGTGCCCGTGCGCCCGAAACCGCTCTGCACCTCATCACAGATCAGCACGCCCCCGGCCCGACGGACGACCTCAGCGACGGGCTTGAGCCAGCCGTCAGGCAAGTCGGGGAAGCCTTCGTTGAGGAACATTGGGCAGATCAGCAGCGCGGCGAACCCCGTACCATCAGCTTCCAGCGCTGCGATTTGCTGTTCCAGCGCGGAGACGAAAAACGCCGCATCCGGGTCCGGATTGCGAACGCTGTCAGGCGCGGGGATGAAGCGAAAAAATTGCTCCAGGCCAAAGCCCAGCTCGGGAATGTTGCTGCGCGAGAGCTGGCTGACCAGCGCGGTATTGCCGTGATAGGTCGCGTCGGTGGCGATGATCCCGCGCTTGCCCGTCACCCCCTCGGCCATCCGCAGGGCGATGTCGTTCGCCTCTGACCCGGTGCAGGTCAGCGCTGCCGTTGACAGGCTTGGGTCCATGGTCCCAGTCAGCCGCTCGATGTAGTCCAGCATGCCTTCGTGCAGATAGCGTGTGTGTGTGTTGAGGGTGCTCGCCTGTTGGTGGATGGCTTCGACCACGCGAGGGTTGCAGTGACCCACGTGTGGAACGTTGTTGTAGCAGTCCAGATAGCGCCGCCCCTGTGCATCCCACAGCCAAACACCCTCACCCCGAACCACGTGAACCGGGTCTTGGTAAAACGTCGACACGTTCGGCCCCAGCAGCCGCGCACGACGCTCGATTAGCGCTTTGGTTGCTGCGTCGTGTTCCATTGTGTTTTGTCCCCGCATGCTCGCATCGATGTCGCCGCGCTGGCTAGCCTTTGATCAAAGCCTTACGCTCCCGCGCTAGGGCGCGCATGGCTTGGGTGTAGACCATGACATCAACGCCCACTGCGACGAAATTCGCTCCAAGATCAGCCCATTTTTCCGCCCCAGCCGCATCGCCGGTCAGGATTCCAGCGGCTTTGCCCGCCGCTCTGATCCGGACAATCGCGCTTTCGATCGCAGCCTGGACCTCCGGCGCTTCGGAATTGCCCAAGAAGCCCATGTCTGCGGCCAAATCTGAGGGACCGATGAAGACGCCATCGACGCCCACAACTTGCAGAATCTTATCCAGCTCCTTCATACCAGCCTGACTTTCGACCTGCACCAGCAAGCAGACTTCGTCATTGGCCGTGGTCAGATAATCGCTGATGGCGTTAAAATCCGACGCCCGCGCCAGACCTGCACCGACACCACGGTGTCCCTGTGGCGGGTAAAGGCAGTCTCTAACCAGATTTTTCGCCATCTCAGCGCTATCAACCATAGGCATCAGCAGCGTTTGCACGCCCAGATCAAGCGCCTGCTTTACCATCCATGTCTCGCCGACGGGCAAGCGCACCACGGCGTTCCGACCTGCGCCCTGCACGGCGGAAATCTGCGGCAGGATCGAGGGGATGTCATTGGGTGCGTGCTCGCCATCGATCAGGAACCAATCGAAATCAGCGGTCGCAGCGGCTTCGGCCACGTACGCGTCGGCAAAACCCAGCCACGTCCCCACCTGAACCTCATCGGTACGGAGCGCGGCTTTGAAAGCATTTACTGGTGCTGGCATGGAATGCGTTTCTCCCTAAACGGCTAAATAAAACGACAGGATACTGAGCCGAAAGGCCCAAAATCTGCTTGGATCTCACAGCCCTTGGGGGCTTGCACAGGCCGGATGAAAGAGCCGCTGAGCACGACATCTCCAGCACTGATCTTATCACCATAGGTCGCCAAGCGGTTGGCCAGCCATACGATGCCCATGACAGGGTCATCAAGCACCCCGGCCCCAAGGCCCGTTTCCTCGACCTCTCCATCGCGGCTACAAATCGCTCCAACCCAGCGCAAATCAAAAGCATCGACCGCGTGGCGCTCATCGCCCAGCACGATCCCGGCGTTGGCCGCGTTGTCGCTGATCGTGTCGGTGACTTTGCGGATCGCACCGGTCGCGGGGTCTTTGGGGATAATGCGGGTGTCGAGGATTTCCAGGCTGGGGCACACGGCCTCAGTGGCAGCGATGACGTCTTCGCGGGTGACGTTCGGGCCACTGAGGTCAGCTTTCATGATGAAGCAAATTTCCGCCTCGATGCGCGTGGCAATAAAGCGCGAGGTTGGGACGTCGCCGCCATTGTCGTAGAACATGTCTTCGAACAGCACGCCGCTATCAGGAATATCGATGTTGAGCGCGTACTGCATCGCCTTCGAGGTCAGCCCAATTTTCCATCCCTTGATCACGCGCCCGGCCTGCACAAACCGCTGCACCAGCGCCGACTGGATGGCATAGGCGTCTTCAAGGTCGAGGTCAGGGTGATCCTGCGAGATAATCGGAATCTGACTCCGTGTCCGGTCCGCGTCGAACAGGGCTTGGGCGAAGGTGTCGCGTTGGGTGTCGGTCAGGCTCATAGGGCTTCAGGTTCCGCGTTGATCAGCTACAGGCTTTCATCTTCAATGCCATTGCGCAAGACGCCAATGGTCGGCACTTCCACTTCGACCACATCACCGGGCTTGAGCCACTGCGGCGGATCGAGCCGTGCGCCTGCCCCGGTTGGCGTGCCAGTAACGATCATGTCGCCCGGATCCAGCGTGGTAAAGGTGGAGATATAGTTAATGATCTTGGTGAACGAGAACACCATGTTCGCCGTGTTGTCCTGCTGGCGCACCTCGCCGTTCACGCGTGTTTCCAACGAAACACCGTGGATCATTTCCGGGCCCGAAAACGGCATGAGCCAAGGCCCCATAGAGGCTGAACGATCCCAGTTTTTTCCCTGGGTCACGTTGAATTTGGCATGACGAACCCAATCGCGAATGGTGCCTTCATTGCACAGGGTCACAGCCGCGATATGGCTATAGGCCTCAGCCTCCGGTATCCGACGCCCACCCTTACCGATGACGATGACGATTTCGCCCTCGTAGTCCAACTGCTCGCTTTCCGGCGGACGGACCAGGTTCTCGTCCGTGCCGTTGAAACCGGAAATAAAGCGAGGGAACAGTGACATGTACGTCGGCGCACCAGAGCCATCTTTATATTCACTGTTCCGGTCCGGGTAGTTCACGCCGACGCAGATGACTTTTCCGGGCCGGGTGAGCGGGGGCAGCATGCGAACCTCTTCAACCGCATAGTCACGGCGTTCAGAAACGGTCGCAGCCAGCGCAGCCCACGCCTGATCCTCGGCAACATCACTCAGGTCAAGCCACTCGCCATCGCTTAGATCGCAAATATGACTGTCTCCGACCATCGCGCCAAACTTAGGCAGGCCTTCTTTGGTCTCAAAGGAAACGTAACGCATGGTTGTGGCTCCGGTCTGCAGAAGGTTGGCTGGGGTTGGGTTAGGGGGCGATAATCGGGGTGGCGTTCAGGTCGGCTTCGCGCGGGGCGAGGTCTTCAAAGACCATACCATGCTCAAACCACGACCGCGGCGCAGGCGCACCCCAGAGGGTCTGACGCTGCTTGTCCTTGAGATCCCAGCGGATTGGCTCGTGGTCAGGGTCGATGGTCTGGTAGTCAGAGCAATAGATTTCAGTGCGGTGCCCATCCGGATCGAGGATGTAGAGGAAGAACGCGTTCGAAATCCCGTGCCGTCCTGGTCCGCGCTCGATGTTGTCAACGTACCCGGTGGTCGCCATGACATCCAACAGGTCGATAATCGCCAACGGTGTTGGCACCCAAAACGCCGTATGGTGCATGCGCGGGCCCGTACCGTTGGTAAAGGCCACGTCATGAACCCCGCCCTTACGGTGCAACCACGCTGCCCACAAGCGGCCGGTTTCCTCGTCTTCGGTGTACTCGGTCGTGCGGAAGCCAAAGTCATTATAAAAGGCGACGCTCTGATCAACATTGGGCGAGAACAGGTTGAAGTGGTCGATCCTCAGCGGTCGTACGCCGCGATACAGGCTGTACTTCTGGTGCACAGTCTCAAGCCGCTCCATATCGCGGTAGAACTCCACCGGCACGCCGTGATTGTCCCGAATGCGCAGCGTTCGGCCCTGAAACGGACGATCCACCCACTCGGTCGCCACGTTCAGAGACTCAAAGTAGTCCTTGGCGCGGTCAAGGTCGGTGTCGTCCCAGACCTTGTAGGAGGTGTACCGGACACAGGGCGTCGCCCCCTTGGTCAGGATCACGCAGTGGTGCCCACGTTCTTCCAGCGCGCGCAGGAAAATCTGGTTGCTGTCCTCGTGCGTTACCAGCAGGCCCAGCGTATCGACATAGAAATGCCGGCTTGCCGCCAGATCAGTTACGACCAGCTCGATGTGGCTGAGGCGTACGGTGTTGAAAGGGGGGTATAGGTTAAAAGCAGGAATAGGCATGGCACTTAAGCTCCCAACTTGGGAATTCGGTGTTGAGACGTGGCAAAGGCAATATTCTTGGTTTCCATGTAGAAATCAAAGGACCAGTCGCCGCCATCTCGGCCAATACCAGACGCCTTATTGCCGCCAAAGGGCGAAGGCAGGTGGCGCAGGTTTTCGGAATTGACCCAGATCATGCCTGCATCAAGTTGATCGGTAAACCGCAGCGCGCGTGTGACATCTGCCGTCCAGACGTAACCTGACAGTCCATAAGCCACGCCATTGGCGATCTCCAGCGCTTCTTCCTCGGTATCAAACGGGATCGCTGTCAGCACAGGGCCAAAGATTTCTTCCTGGGCGATCCGCATGTCTTTGGTGGCGTTGGTGAATAGCGTTGGCCCCACGTAGCAGCCCTTGGTGCCAATTTTCTCCCCGCCCATGGCAATGGTCGCACCTTCTGCGCGCGCAATATCGAAGTACTCCAGTACCTTTTTCTCGTGTACCGGATGGATCAGCGGGCCAATGGTGGTCGCAGGGTCCAGCGGGTGGCCGACTTTAATGCCCTTGGCTTTCTCGATCACCATCTCAACGAAGCGGTCGTGGATGCTGCGCTGGACCAGCAGACGGCTGGAGGATGTGCAGCGCTCGCCATTGAGCGAGTAGATCATGAACACCGCCGCATCCGCTGCGCGTTCGAGGTCGGCGTCTTCGAAAACCACCACAGGGTTCTTGCCGCCAAGCTCAAAATGAACGCGTTTGAGCGTATCGGCCGCTTGCTTCATGATCATCGATCCTGTCCGGCTCTCGCCCACAAAGCCGATCGCGCGGATAGCCGGGTGCTCGGTCAGCGCCTTCCCGGCAACCTCACCCATGCCGTTGACCGTGTTCCACACGCCAGCGGGCAAGCCAGCCTCTTCGGCGATTTCCACCAGCAGTCGCGCGGTCAGCGGGGAGAACTCCGCAGGCTTGTGGACGACGGTACAGCCGCAGGCCAGCGCTGGGGCAATCTTCCACGTGGACAGCATGAACGGCGTGTTCCACGGGGTGATAATGCCAACGGGCCCAAGTGGAACGCGGTTGGTGACGTTGAGCTGGTTGTTGCCATAGAGCGAACGCCCGTCGCGCGCGCTCGGTGCCATATCGGCGAAAAAGCGGAAGTTGTCAGCAGCACGTAGCGCCGCTTTGGACATAAATCGCAGCGACTGTCCGGTATCGAGTGCTTCGAGGAACGCAATCTCTTCCTTGCGCGCGACAATGCCGTCGGCGATGGCATGCAAAACCCGCTTGCGCTCGGCACCCGAGGTAGCAGCCCAGTCTGCGAAGGCGGACTTGGCAGCCTGACAAGCTGCGTCCACGTCAGCCTCTGTGCCCTGCGCAACCGTTGCCAGTGGGCTCATATCGACAGGTGACAGACTGTCAAAGGTCCGGCCGTCACTGGCCAGCACGTCTTGGCCACCAATGCGGTGATGTATCGGCCCAGCCTGAAACTGTTTAAGATAGCCCCCGACCCGTGCCAGGTTTTCTTCCAACGTCATCGCCTTTTGTCTCCCAGAGGGGCGCCTTTCGCCCGGCTTTGTTGATGGCTTCAGCCCTTTAAGCGCGGATGAACGCTGTTGCGTTTCCAGCTCAAATCGGCTCGGTTTTCGAATATTTCCATGGATAGCATGAAGTGCGCTCCAGCCAGCCGATCGGCAAAGAAGGCCTCTGCCGCCGCATAGATATGGGCCCCTGCCCGTTGCTGCTCTTCCAGCGTGCGTCCAGCGCCAATGTACATCTGCATCGCGACAAAGGCGTTATCCGGATGACGATCCGCGACACTCTCATGATCGGCCCGAAACGCTCGCACGCGAATGCCTGCCACGGGGAACAGAGCGGATTCTGTGATGGCGTCGCTCAAGTCATGACAGAGCGCCGAGATATCGTGGCTGTCGTCGAGCTGGGGCGAGTATTGAATAGATAAGTGCGGCATCTTCTCTCTCCACTATAGTTAACATGTTAAGCACGACTGTCACCAAGGTCAATCGCTCTGTTCCAAATGAGCACTTTGGCCGCAATTGTGCCGGTGAACGCTCAGCGACGGCATCAGGACGCACGAATATCAGGCTTCAAGGGAGCTTACAAAATGGGGCAAGAAGGGATGGCTTAATCCAGCAATTCTTCGAGCAGGTCGAGAACAGCCTCGATCTTTTCTTTGCCCATGCGCTCTTCCAGTTCCAAAAAAATGGCGACAGATTGCTCTGAGTGGCGGGCAAGAATGGCCCGCCCCGCCTCAGAAATGGCAACGAGGGTCTTTCGCCGGTCCGCGAGGTCTTCCTTGCGCTGAACCAGACCGTCCGCTTCCATAGTCTTGAGGATGCGCGACAGGCTGGGCAGGTGCAGACAAGCTTCTGACGCAATGACAGTCGGCTCGATTTCCCCAGTTTCTTCCAGCACCCGGAGCACCCGCCACTTCTGCTCGGTCACACCGCTTTCGGCCAACATACCGCGCACAGGTTCCATCACCCGTTCGCGTGCGCGCAGCAGGGCGATGGGCAGAGAACGTTTGGTTTTGCGGTAACCCGGTGTCGTCATGGGCAAGATTCTTAGCACTCTATTGGCTGCGGATGCAAAAGCAGACCTTGCACCGACAGCTTACGAGGACGCAAGTCTGCCTATCTTTACTGACGCAGGGAAAGCGTGGTGTCCTTGTCAAAGACGTGGACCAGCTCGGGCTTGAGTTTCATCGGCACTTTGTCTCCGCCCACAATTTCCGACTGGCCCTGCACGTTGACCGTGAAGCTCACATCGCCACCTACAGCGCCGTAGAGGTAGGTTTCACCGCCCAACTGCTCTACCGATTGGACCGCGAAGATAAGTTCTGCTTCGGCTTCACTTCTGGCCAGTTCGAGGTGGTTCGCCCGGACACCCATTTCGATGGTGTCCCCCACTCCCCCGCCGATCTGCTTGGCGTCCAGCTCGACGCTGTGATCGCCAACGAGCTTGAGTGTGACCGTATCGGCGGTGCGCTCAGCGATGGTACCATCGAGGAAATTCATCCGTGGCGAGCCGATGAAGCCCGCGACAAAGGTGTTGGTGGGGTAGTTATAGAGGTCAAGCGGCGTGCCGTACTGCTCGATGATTCCCGCCCGCATCACAGCGATCTTGTCGGCCATGGTCATGGCTTCAACCTGATCATGGGTCACGTAAACCATGGTGTTGCCCAGGCGCTTGTGCAGCGCGGCGATTTCCCCACGCATCGCGACGCGCAGTTCGGCATCCAGATTGGACAGCGGTTCGTCAAACAGGAAAACCTTAGGCTCTCTCACCACCGTCCGGCCGATAGCGACGCGTTGACGCTGGCCGCCGGAGAGCTGCCCCGGCTTGCGCTGCATCAACTCTTCGATCTGCAACATACGCGCAGCCTCAGCCACGCGACGCTCGATCTCTTCGCGGGCCATGCGCATGTTTTCCAGCCCAAAGGACAAATTCTGCTTCACCGACATATGCGGATAGAGCGCGTAGGACTGGAACACCATAGCCAGCCCTCTTTGGGCTGCAGGAACGTTGCTGACCAGGTCTCCAGCGATTTTGACATCGCCCGACGTGATGTCTTCCAGACCAGCGATCATGCGCAGCATCGTCGACTTACCGCAGCCTGAGGGACCCACAAAAACGCAGAATTCCCCGGATTCAATCAGCAGATTGACCCCATGGACGACTTCCGTATCGCCGTAGGATTTGCGGAGTTCTTTAAGCTCAAGAGTAGCCATATTCGTTATTTCATCCCCGTATTGGCAATACCGGTCGTGATGTACCTCTGCAGGAAGACAAACACCAAAGTCGTCGGTATCAGGCTCACCACGGTCATGGCGAGACGATAGTGTTCTGCGGCGAAGAACTCGCCCCGGAATTCAAGCAAGCAGAGCTGGATCGTGTAGGCTTCCTTGGCGGTCGCGATGGCAACCATGGGCACAATCAGATCGTTCCAGCGCCAGATCACTGACAAAATGCCCAAGGCCGCAATGGCGGGCATAGCCAGCGGCAGGACGATTTTCCAATAAACTTTCCACTCGCTTGCCGCGTCCATTCGGGCGGCCTCGATCAATTCTTCGGGAATGGTCAGCATATATTGGCGCAGCAGGAAGACCCCCGCCGGCGTCGCCGCGCCCGGAATAATCACCCCCCAAATCGACCCTGAAAGGCCTGTCATGGTGATCATTTTAAACACGCCCACCAGCGTCACCGCAGGCGGCACCATCAGGGTTGCCAGGATCATCACAAAGAACGCCCGCTGACCGCGGAATTTGTACTTTGCCAGTGCAAAGGCAGCCATGGAGTTGATCAGCAGCGTGATCACCGTCGCAATGATCGTCACCAGCACCGAATTGGTGTAGCAGCTGGCAAAGTTGACATTGATGTTGTTGGCCTTGCCTTGCAGCGGATCAGAATAGTTGCTCCAGGACGGACGCAGGGAGCGGCGGGTTTCCATCGTCTCAGTTGGCAGTTTGACGACCTTCGACGGGTCGCCAGACACAGAGCGCGCTGCCGTGGTTGGGTAGAGCGGGTTGATCGTGCTCACCGCCCATTGCTGAACCTCTCCGGTTTCGGGATGCGGTGCCGTAACCAAGATCTGGGAAATCAGCTTGTTAGCCTTAAACGGCTTGACCCCAAGCCACTCCGACAGCAACCGTCGCTCCTCGCTGGTCACCGACGCCAGTACCGCGTCTACGTCAAAATTGGCCTTAGATGCTGTTGGCAGGGTTGAGTACCGCGGCAGCCAGTCAGGCAGGTTCTTGAATTCCACCAGAGCCCGCGCCAAGCCATCAACCATGCCCAGGTGAGACCGCAGCACGTAGAACTCGTTGCCGCTAAAGCCCGAAATGTAAGCTGTCAGGTCGATGTTCTGCCGTTCAGCGTCATCGAGCTCTTTCCAGTTCAGCACCCAATCGGGCAGATCGCTCATGATGAAGATGTCTTTGCCATTTACATCATTTACCGTCGCCCGCGCCACACGAACGTAGTCCGTCGGCAGCAGCGAGATGTCTTGCTTGTCCAGTTGGAAAGCGGACTTGAAGGAATTCAGCAGGATCCACATCACGGGCAGGAAGATCACGAGAAAACCGACAAGCAGATAGCTATAGGAAAGCCAGTCCCCGAGGGTCAGCTGTCCGCCTCTGCCCTGTTTGCGGCTGAGGAATTGCCAGACTGCAGTCATCGCTCAGCCCTCCTTTAAAGCTTGGTCTGACGCGAGGTCAGCCAGAGTTGCAACAGGGAAAGGACCATGAGGACGATTGCGATCAACAGCGACGCCATCGCCGCGATCCCGAGACCGTGGGTCGTCGGTTGCCCGCGCAAGCCCGACGTCTCAAAGATGTACGACACCACCGAAATCCAGCGCACTTGCATGGCGTAGAGTTCTTCAAAGGCCTGGAATGCTTTGATCATAGACAGGATCGTGACCACCAGCAGCGTCGGCATCAGCAGCGGCAGGGTTATCCGGCTCAGCATGCGCCAGCCCGGTGTGCCGTCCATTTTCGCGGCCTCATAGAGGTCTTTGGGAATGGCCTGCAGACCGGCAAGCAAGATTAGCATGTAAAAGCCGAGCTGGGCCCAAGTGTAGACGAAGATCGACCAGAACATCGTCCACGACGGGTCGGAAAGCCACTGTATCGGCTCGTCGATCCACCCCCAGTTCATCAGCGTCAGCGAGAGCACGCCAGTCCGCTTCAGGATCAGCGTCCACAGAAAGCCAACCACCACGGGACTGAGCATCACAGGATAGAAGAAAATCGAACGCCAGAAGGCTCGTCCCCGGATATCGCGGTTGAGGACCAGCGCTGTAATCAGCGCGAACAGGATCATGATCGGCACCTGAAAGATCACGAAAATAATGGTATCGGCGACGGCGCGCTGAAACTTATCGTCTTCGCGGTTTTCACCGCCTGTATCGATTTGGACCTCGGAGGTCAGGCGCTTGTAGTTGTCAGTCCCGGCAAAATCACGCTCGGTGAAATTGATACTCTGCCCTTCAGTGAACGAGAAACCGATGTTGATGAACAGCGGGGCAAATGTGTAGAGACCGAAAATAGCCAGGTTGGGGATCAGGAACAGATAGGGCAAGAGCCGCGAACCGGTAGCGTTCTGCATCACCTCGATGGGCCAGCCGATGGCACTCATGACCCGCGAGCCAAAGCCGCCTGTTGGTTTGGTTAGAAAAAAGCCAAGGGCGACGTAGCCAACCAATGCGTAGGGCCATGCGGTGCCTGAAAAGGCGTTTGCCAATGCTTCAAACATGCTTCCCTCCCTGTGTGCGAACACTCATCGTTGCTGATAATCCAAGCTGTTCGGTTTTGTTTGGTATCGGTTCAGTTTGGTTCTGTAACGAACCCAAAAGAAGATAGAAAAAAGGGGCAGCGACGCGTGCGTCACTGCCCCTTCGATCATGCTAAAGAATTAGTCAGCAATTTTCGCCGCTACATCAGCGTCGATAGCAGACAGAGCTTCATCCAGAGAGATGTCGCCGTTGATAGCCTGCGTGATGTAGTCAGGAACAACACCGTAGATCGCAAAGTTCTTAGCGTAACCCTGGAAGGTGTAAGCCTGCGGGGTTGAGTCTGCTGCTTTACCAGCATTCGCCGCGAACACGGACAGCGCGTCAGCAACCTGAGCGGAAACGCCCTGGTAGTCTACGCCGGAAGCCTGGAGGCCCTGGTGTGCGGTGATGTTGGAGGTTGCAGAAGCAAACATCTCAGCATTTTCGGTCTGCGCCATGAAGTCAATGAACGCAGCGGAAGCTTCAGGAACGTCGGTCGTTGCGAACGCAACCAGACCAGCGCCACCCGGCATTGCACCACAGCCACCAGCGCCACAAGGGATCGGCACAGCCTTCCACTCGAAGTCGGTGATGTTGTTGGCGTAGTTGCCGATCATCCAGGAACCGGACATGTGCATCGCCACGGAACCATCAAGGAACAGTGGAGCTGCGTTGCGGTAGGACGTACCGGAACCAGCAGGCCAGCCATCAGCAGGCATCAAGCCTTCTTCATGCCAACCAACGAAGGTTTCAGCGAACGTGCGGAAGCCATCGTCAACCAGGATTGGAACACCAGCGTCATCGAAGAACTGAGCGCCGTAGGAGAACGCAGGACCAGCCCAACGGTGAGCGGTACGGTCCATAGCCATGCCGGATGGGATGCCAAGGGTGCCCTTGACTTCACGCAGAGCGTCCATCCAGTCGTCCCAGGAAGCGCCCTCTTCTGGCATATCAACACCAGCATCGTCGAACATGGTGACGTTTACGTACGGACCGGTCACAGTCAGCTGGGTCATCCAGCCGTAGATGCCCTGGTCTTCACCACCTGGCGCACGGAACCAAGGCAGGGTCGCGGAGTAGTTTGCTTCCCAGAAGTCGCCGTCAACGTAAGGCGCGAGGTCCATGTAGTACTTGTTGAAGCCACCAAGGTTGGTGACGCGAGCCACGTCAGGAGCAGCATCGGTCTGCAGCTGGTTTTCCAGCTGATCGCGCACGATGTCGTAGCCGACGGTAGTTACTTTTACGGTGTGACCGGTCGCAGCGGTAAAGTCCGCAGCCATACCTTCGATCACTTCACACTCGTTCAGATCCTGGTAGCACAGGAAATCAACTTCATCAGCCAGCGCAGCCTGCGCTACAAAACCAGAAACCGCTACACCAGCGAGCGCAGCAAATGTTGTTTGGATTTTCATGCCTTTCCTCCTTAGCAATCATCCCTCTTGGACGAAGACTCTCCCACGTCCTCAATAACTCGTAAGGACCAAGGCTTGTTTCAGCCATGTCCTAGAGTTGCGCGCAGTAAACCTGAGAACGGCTGATATTAGAAGGTCTGAAAACACCAATTTCGAAATCTTTACTCAATATTCCGCTTCTCTTTGGTCTTCATCTGGAAAATTTCCCTCGGATACTTACGATTTTAGAAAGCGCTTGCATTTAAAATGGGGATTTTCGCTCAAAATCGGAAATAGTCCCAAAAACTTTGACATTCTTCAGTCACGCTGATTCGGCACCCAAATCACTTTTTCGACCCTGAAGTCCCCACTTGGGATGGTCCAGAGCTGTCCAAATACCGCGCAATTCAGCGAGGCCCTTCAACCGGCCAATTGACGGGTAACCGGGCTGAGTTTTCCGCCCCTGATCATCGAGGATATCCTGCCCGTGATCGGGACGCAGTGGGATCGACCAGTCGGCGCGACCCTGCCCCCGTCGCCGCTGCTCCTCTGCATGCACCGCGGCGAGCAGTGCGACCATGTCTGTGTTTCCGGCCAAGTGCTCGTCCTCGTAGAACGAGCAGAACAGCTCCTTACCGCTTGTCGAGACATTGCGCAGGTGCAGGAAGTGAACGCGGTCACCCAACCGCTGCATCATGCCCGGCAGGTCATTGTCCGCCCTGACACCCAGTGATCCACTGCACAGGGTGACACCATTGGCAGTTGAGTCGACGGCATCCAGCAGCGTCCGATAGTCGGCTTCGGTCGAGACGACCCGCGGCAGCCCCAGCAGCGGAAACGGCGGGTCATCCGGATGACAGCATAGGCGCAGACCCAGTCTTTCTGCAGTGGGGATAACGGCATCAAGGAAATCGATGAAATGCGCTCTCAGCTGGTTTGCGGAAATATCGCCGTAAAGCGCCAGCAAATCCCGCACATCATCCAAGCTCAACGTCTGCGCTGCGCCAGGCAGGCCAAAGGTCACGGTCCGGGCCAACTGCTGCTTCGCTGCTTTATCCATTCCTGCGAAACGCTCCGTAGCGGCGTCTTGGATACCGGGTTCAAAGCTGTCTGCTGCGCCCTTTCGAGCGAGAATGAACAAGTCGTAAGCCGCAAAATCGATGGCATCGAAGGCCATGGCTGTTGCACCGGTCGGCATGCGCCGCGCTAGGTCTGTGCGCGTCCAGTCGAGAATGGGCATGAAGTTGTAGCAAACCACCGCAATCCCGGCTTCTGCCAAGGCTTCGAGACTTGTTTTGTAGGCTTCAATATGCTCGCGCCAAGGCCCCTTTTGCTGCTTGATCGCCTCTGAAACCGGCAAGCTTTCCACCACGTCCCAGGCCAGCGATGAAGGGCTACCGTCCGAAAACGCTGCAATTTCCGCCTGACGCTGCTGAATTTCGGCCAAGGCCCACACCTCGCCCGGTGCACGGTGATGGAGTGCCGACACCACACCCTCGACCCCGGCCTGTCGCATATCATCGATGGAAACAAGATCCGCAGGCCCGAACCAGCGCCACGTTTGCTTCATGCTGCCGTTCCTCCTGCCTGCGGCGTCCAGTCGTCGTACAGGGGACCGCCGGTTAAAGGCAGGTCGATAACCTCTCCTGACCGGGCCGCCTGGTAAATGGCCGTGACCAGTTCCAGCGACCGGCGACCATCGGCGAAGGTGACCGCGCTATTGCGCTTGCCTTCGACAGCGTCGCCAAAGGCCTCCAGAAAGCCGTCAAAGCCTTGCTTGACCGCTGGCACGGACTGTAAAACCCGGTCGAGCTGGTCTTGGGTGGTGGAACCCCGCGCGCTGAAGGTCCATTCGTCGCTGGCTGGAGCGTAGGGTCGCAGGCCGCTTTCCGCCGTCAGTCCTTGGAACACGAACCGATAACGACTGGTATCGTGGTGTGCACCCAGCGTCACCGAAGACGTGGCCAGGGCGCCGCTCTCCATCTGCAGGGAAATAGCGGCGCAGTCTTCCGTCTCGATCGGGTTCACGCGGGTGTCTAGAAAAGCACTCAAGCGCGTGACCGGGCCGAACACGGCGCACAGGAAATCATGGGCGTGGATGGCATGACCCAATATGGCGCCGCCCTGCTCCCCCTTCCAGGTGCCTCTCCAGGGGTTGTCATAATAGGTTGCGTCGCGGTTCCAGTGGGTTTCGATGCTGGCAACCAGCGGTTTTCCGGCCAGCCCAGCGTTGATCAACGCCTGAAGCTTCGCCATACCCGCGCCAAAGCGATACTGAAACACAGGGCTGAACATCTTCCCGCTGGCATCAATCGCTGACGCCAGCTGATCCGCCTCTGCCAGGCTGCCGACCATGGGTTTCTCGCATACCACGTGCTTCCCGGCCCGCAAGGCCTGTACGGAAATTGGAAGGTGCAGGAAGGGCGGCAAACAAACATCGACAATGTCGACACTGGGATCACCCAGGACTTCATCCACCGATGCTGACGTCGCAATGCCGGATCCGGCCACGACTTCAAGCGCGCGGGCTTCGTCGCGGTCACACACCACGGCAACTTCGAAGCGATCTGAAAGGTTCTGATAAGCCGAAAAGTGCTCCCGCCCGATCCCAGCGCCAATAATGGCAACCCGTTTGCGAAGCACACTCATCAGGCGCGCCCCGCATCGGCCATGGCCTGGGCTTGCAAAGCCAGTTCGCACACCTTGAAGCAGTGCGCCTGCGGCATGGCGGTTTCGGTGCGGTCGCGGATGTCGTTGGCGAGGTTCTGGAAATACGGATAACCGGCGTCCGAACAGTCGATTTTCTCGCACCGCGAACCGTTGACCAGATAAAGGTGGTCACGGCCATCGTCGCGCGCGATATCGACGTACTTGCGCAGTTCAATCGTCCCTTCGGTGCCCAAAATTGTCAGCCGGCCATCGCCCCAGGTCGGCAATGCGTCGGGGGTGTACCAGTCCACGCGGATATAACCGTGCCCCTGATCCGAGCGCAGCACGATCTCCCCAAAATCCTGCAGACCCGGGTCGTCCGGATTGGCGAAGTTACCCGCACTCGCGTGCGCTACAACGGCGTCTGTGGAACCGGTGAAATACAGGAACTGGTCGATTTGGTGAGAGGCAATGTCGGTCAGCACACCGCCATACTGCGACGGGTCCCAGAACCACCAAGGCCGGGTTTCGCGGTTCAGGCGGTGTGGGCCAAGGCCGACGGTTTGAACCACCCTGCCGACCGCACCCGCCTGCACCAGTTCTGCTGCCTTGGTCACAGACGCCACCTCAAACCGCTCAGAGAAGTCCACCGACCAGATCCGCCCCGTCCGCGCGACGGTGTCTTTGATCGCGGCAAGTTGCTCGGCGGTGGTGCACCCGGGTTTGTCAGTCATAACGTCCTTGCCGTGCTCCATCGCTTCAATGGCCAGTGCGGCCCGATCCGAAGGAATGGCCGCGATCAGGACCAGATCGATGCTGGGGTCGTCGAGCAACTGCTGTCGGTTCTCAACCCGCCTGGCATCGGGAAAGCGCGCACTGAAACCGGCCAGAGTGCCGGGCTCGCCATCGGTCCAATACCCCACCAACTCGGCTCCCACCTTCTGCATGGACGCGATCTGTCCGTAGATGTGGCGGTGATCAAGACCGATTGCGGCAACGCGAAGAGAATGGTTCATAGGGGCTTAAATCCTTGGTGAGAGGGTCAACTTAGGCGTTTCACAGCGCGGCAACATCGAGCGCCCGTTCCTGCTTCGAGGAGGCGATCAGCGCTTCGATCAGCCGATGCACACGCAGGGCTTCTCGGCCGGTGACACGCGGGGGACGCTTGTCCAGCACAGCGTGGGCAAAGTCTTCGACGACGGATTGGTGCCAGGCATGGGTAAAGGCCATAGGATCAGCGCCGCCGCCGGTTGTTCCCTGCTCGCCAAAGCGCTCTTCAGTGCCATCGCGCCATTCGAGCACCAACTGCCCTGCACCCAGCTGCGCGACACCCTTTTCACCGTGTACAATGATAAATTCAGCGTCGCCCGGATACTGGGCGGTCGAAGCCTGCAAGGAGCCAACCGCACCGCTGGCAAACGTAAGGCCTGCGGTGACAAAGTCTTCGGCCTCCATGTCATGAAACCGGGTCTTGCGGGCCATGGCTTGCACCCGGACCACATCGCCCACCAGCGCTCCCATCAGATCGAGCGTATGGATCGCCTGCGAGATCAGCACTCCACCGCCATCACGGGCGTATGTCCCCCGCCCCGGTTCGTCGTAGTAGCTTTGTTCCCGCCACCACGGCACCGTGACTTCGACCAACCCCAGTTCGCCCAGAGCCCCCTCAGCCAACCGTTTGCGCAGCATCTCGGAAACGGACCGAAACCGGTGTTGAAAGACGATACCCAAGGGGTTTCCAGCACGTTCGCAGGTTTCGACCAAAGCCGTCGCCGCCGCGAGATCGCGCTCAACGGGCTTTTCCATCAGGATGGGCAGTCCCGCGCTGCAAAGGGCTTCAACGATCGCCTGGCGGGCATTTGGTGGGGTGAGCAGGATCGCGAAATCAAGGCCGTCATCGGTCAATAACTCGTGCAGTTTGGCATAGGCTTTCACCCCGTGAACCCCATCTTCAGCCGCCCCGGCGGCAAAGCGCTCGGCCTTGTCTGGCGTCGTAGCCAAAACCCCGCGCAACTGCACCAGCGGCGCAAGATCGCGCACCGCCCTCAAATGGGTCTGCGCCACCATCCCGAGGCCGATCAGAGCAACATTAAGGGGTTTTTCCGCTTGGCTCATTCGATGCTTGCCTCCTCCATCCATGCTCAGGAATGAAACCCCAAGACCCAAGCCACTGTCTATGACAATTTGCCCATGCAGCTTCGGATTGTCTCGCGTGGATGGATTATTCTTGAAGCAACTAAGGGTTCGCATAAGCTCGCTGCATGAGCATCGATTCGACCCCACCGTTTATTCATTTGCGCGTCAAATCCGCCTATTCGTTGGCTGAAGGCGCCATACGGGTAAACGACCTCGTCAAGCTTTCTGCCGGGCTGGACATGCCTGCTGTGGCCCTGACCGACCGCGGCAACCTGTTCGGTGCGCTGGAATTTGCGGTGACGGCGTCCAAAGCGGGCCTACAACCGGTCATCGGGGCTGTTTTGGGTATCGTGCGCGGGAAGGATCAGCATGGCGCGGAGCGAGCTGACCCCGATCATCTGCTGCTGCTTGCGCAGGATCAAACCGGCTACGAAAACCTCATGAGTCTGATCTCTGAAGGGTATTTGAAAGGCGATGGAGCCGACCCGGCGGTGCCTTTTGAGGCCCTAAAGGGACGCAGCGATGGATTGATCGCTTTGGACGGCGCCAAGGGGTCTCCGCTCGGACGACACTTGCTGGACGGTTCGAGCCTGATCGAAACCCACATTCAGGCCATGAAAGGCCTGTTCAACGGTCGGCTCTATCTGGAAATTCAACGCCATGGTCAGAGCCATGAACGCGCGCTGGAGGCGAGGCTTCTGCCTGCCGCACAGGCCCACAACCTACCGCTGGTCGCCACCAACGACGCCCACTTCGCTGCCGCAGATCAATTCGATGCCCACGACGTCCTCTCTTGCATCGCTCAAGGCGTTACCCTCGCCCACCGCGACCGCCGCCGCCTGACCCCGGAGCACTTCTTCAAGACCAGTCAGGACATGGCGCGCCTGTTTGCTGATTTGCCCGAAGCGATCGACAATACTTGGCGCATTGCCCAGCGCTGCGCCGTTATGCCCCGCCTGCACGACCCCATCCTGCCCGCCTATGACGATGGCTCGGGTGAGAATGAAGGCCAGATGCTGGCGCGCATGGCGGCAGAGGGTTTGCAAGAACGCCTGAACGCCCTCGAACCCAGCCCCGACACCGCGCTACAGCAGACCTACCGCGACCGCCTGGATTTCGAGCTCAACGTCATCGAGCAAATGGGCTTTCCCGGCTACTTCCTGATCGTTGCTGACTTCATTCAATGGGCCAAGGAACAAGGCATTCCCGTGGGTCCAGGCCGGGGCTCCGGTGCTGGGTCGCTGGTGGCGTATTCCCTGACCATCACTGACCTCGACCCCATCCCCTTCAACCTCCTGTTCGAGCGCTTTCTAAACCCTGAGCGTGTCTCAATGCCGGATTTCGATATCGATTTCTGCCAGGATCGTCGCGATGAGGTGATCGCCTACGTGCGTGACAAGTACGGTTCGGACCGGGTCGCGCAGATCATCACCTTTGGCAAGCTGCAAGCACGCGCGGTCGTGCGTGACGTGGGACGGGTGTTGGGCATTCCCTATGGCCAAACCGACCGAATTTCCAAGCTGATCCCGAACAATCCCGCCAACCCGACCAGCTTGGGTGAAGCCATCGACGGGGATGAGCAGTTGCAGAAAATGCGACGCACAGAGGAATCGGTCGCCAAGCTGTTTGACGTTGGGCTGCAACTCGAAGGCCTGTACCGCAACGCCTCGACCCATGCCGCTGGCGTCGTCATCGGCGACCGCGATCTGACCAAGCTGGTCCCGCTCTATAAAGACCCACGCTCAGAGATGCCCGCGACACAATTCAACATGAAGTGGGTCGAGCCAGCGGGTCTGGTGAAGTTTGACTTTCTGGGTCTGAAAACCCTAACCGTGATCGCAGAAGCCGAGCGCCTGATTCGGCGCTTTAAGCCCGACTTTGACATCACCCGTATCCCGCTCGACGATACGCCAGTTTTTGAGATGCTCAGCCGGGCGGAGTCCGTTGGTATCTTCCAGCTGGAATCCACGGGCATGCGGGACGTCCTGCGCAAGCTGCGGCCTGACAGGTTCGAAGACATCATCGCTGTTGTCGCGCTGTATCGTCCCGGCCCGATGGAAAACATTCCAACCTATATTTCACGGAAACACGGTGAGGACAGAGTGGTGTATCTGCACCCGCTGCTCGAACCCATCGTGCAGGAAACCTACGGCATCATGATCTATCAGGAGCAGGTCATGCAGGCGGCCCAAGCGCTCGCCGGGTATAGCCTGGGCGGCGCAGATCTTTTGCGCCGGGCCATGGGTAAAAAGCTCAAGGCAGAGATGGACAAGCAGAAGGCGCTGTTCGTCGAAGGTGCGGCCAAGAACGCGATTTCCGAGAAAAAAGCGCTGGAGATCTTCACGCAGATCGAGGCCTTTGCCGGTTACGGATTCAACAAATCTCACGCTGCCGCCTATGCGCTGGTCTCCTACCAAACCGCCTATCTAAAAGCCCACTTCCCCGAAGAATTCCTTTGCGCCTCGATGATCCTCGACGCGGGCAACACCGACAAGCTGGCGATTTTCAAAGGGGATCTGGAGCGTATGGGCGTGCCCCTGCTGCCCCCAGACATCAACGCCTCACAAGCGACCTTTGATGTCGAAATTGACGTTGAGAGCGGCAAAAAAGCAGTTCGCTACGCGCTCAATGCCATCAAAAACGTCGGGGGCTCGGCTATGGATAACCTGGTCGCGAGCCGGGCCAGCGGCGGAGCGTTCAAGAACCTCGAAGACTTCGCCACCCGGGTTGATACCCGCGCTGCGGGCAAGCGGATTTTAGAGAACCTGATCGCAGCCGGAGCCTTCGACACCATCGACCCCAACCGCGGACAGTTGTTCATCAACGTGGAACGCCTCAACCGCTTTGGTATCGCGGTGACCGAGGAGCGGAATTCGTCACAGTCCTCGCTTTTTGGCGGGGCAGGCAACGACAGCGGCAGCAATGGGGCCGTGACCTTGCAGATGCTGACGGCGGACGATTGGCCATTGCAGGAAAAACTCTCGCGCGAGTTCGACGCCATTGGCTTTTATCTGACGGCACACCCGGTGGACGCCTACGCCGACGCCCTGGCTAAACTACGGGTTCAGACCATCGGCGATCTGCTCAAGAATGGCATCAACGGCGGACGGGCCAAGCTGGCCGGCGTCGTATCGTCAAAGAACGAACGCCGCTCCGCCAACGGCAACCGCTTCGCCTGGATCAGCATCTCAGATCCTACGGGAACGGTTGAATTTGTCTGCTTTTCTGAAATGCTCATGGCCAATCGGGAACATCTTGAGGTGGGAACGACCATCTACGTCGAATGCGACAGGGGCAAGGGCGCTGAAGCCGGCGACTTGCGGCTATCAGCGGCTAAGATCGAGCAACTGGACGCCATGGTTGCTAACGGGTCGGTGGGCCTGAAGCTATTTTTGTCCGCACCTGACAGCCTGTCTCCGGTCTCTGAACTGATCGAAGGCTGCACAGGGGGGAATGACCGCGTGCATATCGTCATCGAACTGGACGAAGACCGCGAGGCGGAGGTCGTGTTGGAAAAGCGCTACCGTCTGACCGGTCCCGTGCGCGCGGCGATCAAATCGGTTCCCGGCGTTGAAGCGGTGGATTTTTAGGCAGCCCTTAGCCCAGCCAGACCCCCACACCAAAGGCGATCAGCGCCGCAATCAGCCCGACGCCAAAGACCTCACCCATAGCCCGCACCCGCGCCTCCCGCGTGACAACCGAGCGCGCAAAACCCAGCGCCAGCAGGGCTGCGACGGTCGCCGTTGAAGCCATGATAAAGAGCATGTTGGCCGAGACATCCCGGCCCCAGAACGCCAGATAGGGCAATAACGGGATGACGCCAAAGACCAGAAAGCTGAGGAAGGTCACCATGCCATCCCGGGCCGGGGTCGCCTCGCTCATATCTTCCATTTCCAGCTCGTGCCGCATCATCCAGTCGGCCCACAGGCCCGGGTAGCGCCGGTAAATGTCAGCAACGGTTTTCGCGTCTTCCGGGCTGAGGCCGCTGTCTTCGAGCAAATGGATGGTTTCTTCGTATTCCTGCTCAGGGTTGTGCTCGATTTCATGGACTTCGACCGCACGCTCCCGGTTCCAGCGGGCTTGCTCAGAGCGAGTGGAGAGGAAGTCACCCAGCCCCATCGACACACCATCAGCCAGCAGGTTAGCCAGGCCAAAGAGCAAGACCAGCGTGATGGCGTACACTTCACCATTGCCACTGTTCCCCAGCAACGCCGCGCCAGAAAACCCAGATACCACGGCAAACGTGGTGATAATGCCATCCAGCCCGCCGTAGACGATTTCCTTGAGGTTGTCGGCAAAGGGACTGCGCCCGTGCTCATGGGCCAGGTGCTTGGCCATGGCTTGAGACGTCAGTTTGTTGGGGCTGTCGGTCATCGGTCTGATCGCTGCGCTGCCTGAATTTGCAGCCGACCTTAACCCAAGTTGGGCCTTGGGACCATTGAAGGCCCAAGAAAAAAGGCCGGGGCATGTTTGCTCCGGCCTTTGAAGGGCTATCCCTAAAGCTTGGCGATCAAGCTGTTAGGCTATGTCCTGGTCAACAACCACGACCTCGAACGCTCCCGAAGTCGTTGTGGATCCATCGGAGGCCGTCACAGCGATATCGACAACCATGGATGCCGTAATGCTATTCGTTGCCGCACCGCCGTGAGCTTCGTCTGACTCTGGTCCGTAGTAAACCAAAGACGCAACCTCACTTACGGTCAGGGCCGTCGCCGAACTGCCTGCTGGAATTGTGACAGTCGCACCGTTCACGCCGCCCAGCTCATAGGTCAGCACGCCCGCCGTTGTCGCAGATGTTCCCGCAGCAGAGGGAGCATTGACCGTAAAGGTCAAGGATGCACCTTCCGGATCTTCAAACGCATCCGATATTTCATCACCGACATCGAGGTCTTCGTCAGAGTCCACACTCATCACACCAGACGGCGTGGTGTACTCTGGCGCTTCATCAACGTCTGTAACACTGACCTGAACCGTAGTCTGCGCGGTGGCGCTATCCTCATCTGTGACAGTGACCGTCAGCTGAATAGTTTCCCGGGTTTCAAAGTCCAACTCCGCACTGGCGGTCAATGAAATCACGCCCGCCGTCGAGATCTCGAAATTGCTCGTAGACGCGTTGGATGACAGCGCATAGGTCACGGTACCCGGCGCCAATGGCGCGTCCTCACCGTTGTCAAAGGTCAGCGAAAATACGCCGGTGCTCGTTGCCGTCTCAGGCACTTCAACGCTCAAGCTGCCCTCGGTTGTGTTCGCCGACGTACCGGCACCGGCGGTTGATGCTGCGGAGAAAGACGGGTCTTCGTCGCCAATGTTGGTGACAGACACCACGATCTGAGCCGTATCCGTGTTACCTTCAACATCAGTCAACAGAATGTCGACTTCGTAGTCGTTCGACGTATCAGCGTCCTCAGCGTTTTCAAAGTCCGGTGTAGACTTGAAGCTGAGTTGTCCGGAGTCTGGATCAATGGTGAAGAGATCATCATCCGCACCACCATTGAGGCTAAACGTCACGTCATTTGAGCCGTCTGCATTGGTTGCGACTGCGGTCAGGGCAACAGTTGTGCCTTCGTCAACCGACGTTGAGGCCGCCGTCAGGGTCAGCCCGGCCGCGACATCATCAACATCAACTTCCACCGCCTGCTTTGCCGTCTTGCCGCCGTCATCGGTCGCAATCAAATTAAAGCGGTAGGTGTTGTCTTTGTTAGAATCCAGCGGGTCTTCAAAATCCGGTGCGGACTTGAAAGACAGGTCACCGTTCGCCGCATCCACGCTAAACAAGGAAGCATCTGTGCCGGTGACGCTGTACGTCAGAGTGTCAGGTGTTTCATTGTCGGTTGCCGGGTTCACAACAGCTGAGATGGCGGTTGTGTTTTCGTCGATCGAGTAGCTGTCGGTGGCTGCAATGGTTGGTGCATCGTTGCCGTCATTGATCTGGATGCTGACCGTGCCGGATGCCGCCGAAGAGTCACCGTTGCTGTCAACCAGATCGAAGGTAAAGGTGTTTGTCGTCGCGGCGCTTTCGCCTGCACCGTTGTCATCGTCCGCCGTAAACACCAGCGTCGCCGCTTCCGCAGCGGTGATGGTTGCAGCCCCTGCGAGAGAGACAACACCGCCCGCGCCTGAGGTGTAGCTCAGTGTGCCATTGGCTGGCAGCGAGTTGATCACGACCTCATCAAGGGAATCGTTGCTGTCCGGATCGTTGTAGCTGGCAACAATCAAAGCCCCAAGATTGCTTGCTTCAGCGCCTTCTTCCACAGCAATGGTTGGAACAGCATCGATCGTTGGTGCATCGTCGTCTGCGCCCAACACGGTGATCGACACGTTCGATGGTGTGCTGTCGTAGGTTTCGCCATCCGTGCTCATCGCAATGGTGAAGGTCTCAACACCGTCGAAATCCGCATCGGGTACGTAGTTCAGGTCGCCAAAGTCGTCTGAATCAATGATCTGATCCAGCGCCACGGCAACGCCCGCCAATTCCAGTGAACCGTTTGACGGCAGGGAAATGACTTGCAGGCTGTCAACGGCAGAGCCGTCTGATACGACAAAATCGCTGCCAACAAAATCCAGCCCAGCGAGCGAATCTTCGGCCACTTGCCTGCTGATATCAGTACCCTGGGGACCGACCTGAGGCGCCGGCGCAGGTGTGGTCGACCCACCGCCGCTGCCCGCACCACCTGATGAAATGGACCCATAACCAAAAAGCCCGGAGTTGCCGAGCAATCCGGTGCCGTAGCCATACCCGCTGAACAGCGAGGATGAGGAAGAACCAGACAGCACGGAACCGCCGTAGCCGCTGCCTCCGCTGGAAGCCGACGAGCCAAGTGTGGTGATGGATGAACCGCCGAAGAGCGATACCTTGGTACTTAATGCCATTTATTGTTCCTCCTTAGGAGCGAAGGTGGAAGGCGGCTCCATTAGCCTTCCACCCATTATTTTTCTTCTATCTGCTGGGATTGCTCGCCCGCTGATCAGGCGACCAAGTCACCTTCAGAGAGGTTGAACTGCACGTAATCCATGCCATCGGTTACAAGACCGATTGCGCTGGAGTTAGCGCTGATCACCTGAGCGGCTGTCATCGCAGAGCCAGCAAAGTTGAGCGCACCGACAGGCATCAATGCATCGGTCATATCGACCAACGTATCGCCGTCAGAGAGCTCGCCGTCACCGTCGTAATCGTAGATAAAGCCACGCTGTACCGCGCCCGCGTTCATGCCAAAGACGATCAGAGCGCCTTGGGTTGAACCAGCGATGTTGACCCCGTTTGCGTCTACAGCAGAAGCATCCGTCAAGATCGTCGAGACATCGTCTTCGAAGTCGATATTGATGCCAGTCGCCTGACCGAAGGATGCCACGTTTGCTACCGTGATCGGGGAAACAGCGACGTTTGCATTAGCCAGCGCGCCAAGATCCTCGAGCTCGTCAATGCTGACGGTGTCGTGGTCGTCGTTGTTCGCGCGGGCGACGTGCAGGGTAACATCGTCTACCTGTGCCGAACCGATCACCAGCTGGACGCTGTCATCACCACCGCCGAGGTAAACGTCCACCTCTTCAGCAGCCTGAGCCAGATTGGTGGTGGCCAGAACGTTCACGCCCGTTGCGCCCGTGATCGGGGCGCTGGACGACAGCACTTGCAGCATGGTCAGGGTGCCGGTTGCCAGCGTCCCTGCGGTTACGGAAACCGAGTACTCGGATTCACCAATCACCAGATCAACCACGTCATCGCCCGGCGTCATCTGGATTTCCAGATCATCATCGCTGACGAAGCCGTCCAGCAGACGCACGCCCGTAGTGCCGGACGGTGCTGCTGCCGTGAAGGGCGAGAAGGCTGAGGTTTGGTCGATCGCAATGGCCACACCCGGGTTGGATACCGAGAGATCACCGCGCAGGACAACCGAACCATCTTCCGACAGATCCGACAGGTCCACTGCACGCAGCGTGCTCTTGTCGGCGCCAGAACCGTTGAACTGCAGGTGCGCTTCACCGTCACCGCCAGGGGCATCAATGTCGATGTACTCAACGTGGTCGATGTCACGGCCAAAGCCAATGGTATCGATCTCGTCGCCATTCAGGTTGATGTTCAGGGAGTCTTCTTCGTCTCCACCGCCATCAAACTTGAACTCACCGTCTTCGATGTCGCTGTCGAGGATCAGATCCACGTCATCATCGTTGTCGCCACCACGAATGCGCAGCATGTCGTCGTAGGTTGCGAAGATGTTGGAGTCACCGTCCAGGCCCGGCGTGGTGAAGTTGTCACCCGCCAGATCGATCAGCGTGATCTTCGGGTTCTCACGCGTGTCAATCATGACATCGCCTTCGATTTCCAGAGGACCGTAAGCCACAATCTCGCGAACGTCTTCGTCGTTCACACCGTCAAGGGTCAGGCTGTAGTTGTAGTTACCGCCGTCAAGACCAATCCGCGAAACCGCTTCGGTCACCAGATCGCCGGTCGAGAAGTCGTAGGTAAACTGACCCGTGAAGACCAGCGTAGACTGGGTGTCGCCCATTACCTTGTCGATGCCACCCAGATCGGCAAAATCGATGGTCAGGTCGCGGTTGTTCATGTCGAACATGGCGATATCGGTAACGGTAACGTCCAGGCCGAGATCTGCATTCGCGTTAACCAGGCGAACCTCGTTGTTGCCTTCGCCGCGCAGGTGCTCGATGTCGCCGCTGGCCGTGCTATCCAGCACACCACCGTTTAACTCCAGGTCAACGTCTTCCATCAGGACCAGCGTTTCGAAGCCGGATACGTCTTCAAAGCCGTTCACCCAGGTTGGATCCAGATGGTAAACCGCGTTGGCCTCAGAGAAGTAAACGGTGTCGTCACCGCTCAGGCCGTCCATCACGAAGGAGTTGGCCAGGTGCGCCGCTTCAGGCACTTCCAGCTCATCATTGTCATTGGTTGCCAGATCGCTGTCAGAGATGCGAACCCCGGTTAGCGTGGAGAAACCAGCGCCTTCGGAGTCAAAATCAGCGTTGACGCTGTTCCCACCGCCACCAGAGCCGCCGCCGGAGCCTGCGGTCACTAGGATGTTGTAGGTTTCAGTATCGGTCTCAACCGTGCCGTCTGCGTTGGTCGAAGATGCTGTGACGGAGATTGAGTAGCTGCCAGCAGCCACGTTGTTACCGACAACAACCAGACCGGTGTTGCTGTCGATGCCAATGCCATTGGGGTTGTTGGAAATCTCGTAGCTGATGGTATCGCCATCGGGATCTGTCGCCCGGAACAGCTTGGTTTCACCCTGAGGGATGGTAAACGTCGCACCGTCAGTTTCGTTCAGCTCTAGCGAACCACTGCCGCCATTACCGCCGTTTCCGCTGCCTTCAACGATATCCAGCGCGAGGTTGACGGTCTCAACATTGCCCGCCGCGTCGGTGAACGTCATGGCCGGGCCAGCAAACTCGCCCGTGTTCAGCTCAGAAGACGCGATGCCTTCGATGGTGACGTTGATCGAGCGGTAGGTGTCTTCTGTACCGTCAACGAGCCCAGAGCCGGAGCGTTCCGTGGTGACCGTAGCGCCATCAGCGAACACCGAAGCAATGGTCGCAGCACCGCCGACAGCCGCCTCGACTGCGGCCTGAAGGTCGCTTTCGTCAATGCCGTCTTGGTCGGTGATTGCGTACGTCACAGAGGACGACTCACCCTTGCTGATCTCGTTATCGATAATATCCAACTGCGCTGCGGAATTGGATCCGTCGCCATCGTCATCATCGCTCAGTCGGTTACGGATGGCATTGGCAGCGAGGAAGATCGCGCCCGCGCCAAGACCAACGGCTGCAACCGTTCCAATCGTGCCAAGACCGAACAGGCCCGGACCGCCGGTAATCGTGCCCAGCAGGCCACCCGACGAAGCAGCGCTTTCGGTATCATCGAAAATAACGCCCGTGGACGTTGCGCCGAGGTTGGTGGTGCCCATTGGCGCGGATGGCGCCGGTAAGCCCATCGGAGCCGGCGCGCTGCCGATCATCGCACCCGAAGCCACGTTGCCACCGCTAATGCCGGATGCAACGGTCGGGCTCAGGTAAAGAACGCCAGCGCCATCGATGAAGAAGTTATTGGAGGTGACCAGCAGCGACTGCTGGTTAGCAAGCTGGACCAAAACCGAACCATTGGACAACTGGACGTATGAAACAACGTCCGCTGGTGCTGGTCCAAAACCGGCCGGAACACCAACCTGTGCGCCTGCTTCACCGGCTACCAGTGCTGCACCCGCAGCGACCAGAGCACTTGTGGTCAGAAGAGCACCAGCGCGACCGCGCAGGCTCTTCTTCGCAGCAGCAGAAGAACGCGTCATCGGTTCAAAAGAGGTATCGCGGCTAGCGGCACCTGCATCATGCTGACTGTCGAACATCATATTCGTCATCTCCGTTTATCGTGGCCCCTTCCGGCATAACGGCCGGTCGGAAGTCGTTTCGCGCGTCGAGGCACACGCCAACGACATTCAAACTGATCAAGTTCAGCAGTGTCTATGCACTGCAAATCTTGGCAAAAATTAATTCGTTTCTAGGCATACGAAGCTAAGTTCCCCATATGCTCGCGTAATGCCCACTTAAATTAGGTCGGTAGCACTAGGCGATGAGCGCACTCAAGCTCTTTAACCGTGGCTAAAACAAGACTTGGGGAAAAGTCGACACGAATCGAACGCAGGTGTGGATTAATTGCCACTAGGCATAGGTTTTTCCGCCTATTGAGCGGTCCAGCCACCATCCACAACAAGGTTTGTACCGGTCACAAGGTCGGATAATGCCGAATCGGCAAGAAACATGAGGGCACCGTCGAGGTCGCCGACCTTACCGATCGGTTGTTCTGCCGTGGAAAGCGGCATTCTCTGGGTGACGTAGTCTACAAATGCCTGATTTTCCATCAAAGGACGGGTCAAAGGTGTTTCGATATAGGTGGGACAGATCGAGTTGACGCGGATGCCATCGGAAGCGAGATCCAATGCCATGGCCTTGGTCAAACCTTCCAAAGCGTGCTTGGTCGCGCTGTAAACGGCACGACCAGGCAAGGCTACTGTTCCGAGCATCGAACTTATGTGGATGATACTACGTTTTAAGCCGGTATTTCCTTTCGCTGTCATGGCGCGAACAGCGGCTTGCGTAGCGAAGAAGCCTGCCTTCAAGTTTAGCCGCATAACGGCGTCAAAGTCGTCAACTGTAACGTCCTGAAAGGCCGCCGGGCGGGTTGCCCCCGCGTTGTTTATGAAGACATCGGGGACATGCTTTGCCATCAGCTGACCCAGCTGCTCCGAGGCGTCCGGTGAGACCAGATCGACCACGCCAAAATCAAAGCTCAGGCCATCATTTTCTAGATCATATTTAAGTGCAGTAAGCTCATCAACACTGCGTGCCAATCCAACCACTGAAGCACCAGCCTGCGCCAAAACCCGGCTCGCCCGCGCACCTATGCCTTTGCTGGCGCCGGTGATGACCACAGTTCGCCCCGTCAAATCCCCGTAGCTCATGCGCTGACGCCCTAGTAAATCGAGTTGTTTATGATGATCGTTTCATTGCTGGGTGGCTGAGGGGCGTAGTTGGATTCACCCCCGTTGCCGTACAGCGGTCCAGAGACCCCACCTGTGCCCTGATTGGTGGGCTGTTGCTGGATATAAATGGTCGGTAAATCTGTATAAGCAGACGGCTGCTGCTGAGAGGCTGGGACGGCAAAGGGGTTGTTGGGTACCGTGGTTTGAATGGTCCGCGAAGAGATCACACGCGGCTGGTCAATTCCATTGCCCTCCGCGCCCAGCCCACTGCCGCTGTTCAGGTAATAGGCCCCGCCATCCATCGCCAAGATTGGGTCGATGTCATCAGGAATGAAACGATACAGAGCATCGCTAATAGGACGTAGAATCGGCTGCGGTGGCAAAGCGCCAGAAACCGGCCCCACCGCCTCTTCGACGATAACGCCCTCAAGGCCGCCAGTGCTCACAACCACCCCGTCTACACCTCCAATGGCAACGGGTGACAGGGCGTCCACACCACTCCCCGCTGACACGCCCGTGGTGATGCGGCCTAAATTGGTTTCACTGGATGCCCGTTCGGCAGCGTCGGCAACCAGCGGATCTTCCTGCTCACTGGGACGATCAAGCGGCAGCGGAGGCAGGCCGGGCCCGATCGCTTCCGACAAAGACCGAGGCGTGCTTTCCCCGTCCGTTGACAGATCGTCGTTCAGATCCGCATCCAACCCGCCTGCTGCCAGCGCCAGAACCGAAGCCGGAATGTCGCCGCTTCCGTCATTGACAGGTTCGCCAGCGGTCAAAGTCTCAACAGCATCTCGCCGATCAAAGCCAACAGCGTTGAATGCAGCCGCGATGATGGGCTCTAACTGATTGTTTCGGTCATCTCCGAGCAGAACCCGTATCACGGGCAAAGTGGTCTGCAAGGCCAGAGACTCCAGTGAGCATTGATCCCGAAGACCCAGCGCATCCACCAACGTCAGAGCCACAGGCAGACCCTCCTGGACACCGCTGCGAATGATATTTCTTGTCTCCAAGGAACGCCGGGTTACGGAGGTGACCATCAACTCCATAAACGCCTGACCAGTCACCGGTTCGCCGGAGGAAACGAATAATTCACGCGCGGGACCGAGTGCTGTGCGATCAAAGCGATATTTGCCATCGCTGAACACGTCGAAACCCGTTTGCCCCGTCCGGTTTCTCCGGAGAATGATAACGGGTTTAGAGCCGGCGACGACATAATCATGCACAGCAAAGGCCAAGGGGCGTTCTTCTTGCGCCCAGTCGCAGCGGGCGTTCAGTGACGGTGAAACCGTCATAATTTCAGGATTACCGCCCAAAATAGTGGTCCGCGTACGCTCCTCAGACTGCAACACCACCAAACGGCCACCAAAGGCGTTCAACGTCGCCACAGCAGCATCAAAGCTGGCGTCATCGCCATCGTGGAACAAAACCAACGTGGGTCCGTCAGCGAGCACCTCAAGGCTGTAGATCTGATAGGGCAGATCACCTGCACCGACGAAGGTGCGAAGACATGTTCCAACGGGCAGCATGCCCCGGTTTCGGATCAGGTCCTGATCCTTCGCCGAGCTTGGCGCGTGGCAGATGCTGGGCGCCACGAACGATGACACTGTGGTGTTGTCCAAGGGGTCGCGGACCACTTCTGTCGCGACTTCAGTCGTCGGCTCTGGCGAATTATCGACGATGGTTGTTGTGGTGGTGGTCTGGCTAACCAAGATGGGTTCCTGACCGAGCGTGCCTGCACGTGCAGCTTCTTTGACCAAATCGACGATTTGGTCGTCGGTCAGCGCCGTGTTTTCGGTTGTCACAGCAACGGTCGAGGTCGCACGGGAAATGGTGCCGCCTTCACCATTATCGGTCGAAGATAGCGTCGGCGTAGACGCCGCCGATGTTATCGATGGCTCGACCGCTTCGGCGGGATCCGCTGCACCACCACTGCTCTGTACGGCGTTCGTCAGCGCCTGGTGCGTTCGGGTCGACGCGGGCAACTCGATGGTGTTTTGTGTTGGCGCGAGCTCGAGGACCGGGGCTGCGGCAGGAGAGGCAAGTTTGAGCGCTTCCAGCGTATCCGAAATGCTTTTTTCTTCTGACTGCTCTGGTGTGGCGGGTGCGGCTTCGGGGACCGCCTGCGCAGCCGTCACTTCCGCTGCACCTGTCGTGTCGAACATGCGTTCCAGCGCCGCTTCAGTCAGACTGTTCATGGTCTCCGGGGTCAACAAGCCATTACTAACCAGCGCATTCTGCACTTGGAACGACTTGAGCGCATCACGGGTCTGGCGGTCATAGCGCCCGTCCACGGCACGCGATCCTGGCAGCGCACCGACCGTAGCGAGTAGCGCCTGCAGAACACAAATCTGATTAATACCAACAAACGTAGGCAACGCCGCAGCAGCGGCAGCACGATCGTATTCAGATGCCAGCGGAACCTGCGCGCACGTCGACGTGACTGCGAGATCAGCGCGCGCTGTACCAGAGAAAGAAACCAGTACGGCTCCCGTCATGACGACGGCAGCTGACACCCCGCATTTCATGAGACGCCGCATATATCCTCCCAGATCACTGACTAAAACCAACAGTGTTCCATCACATAAATCATTGCACTTTATGAGCAATCAGCTTTCACAATGCGAGCCGACACTATCGTTTTGCCAATCACGTCTGGCGGAAATGTGGTTTGACTGGCATAAACCGTCGCATAATTGACGCAGATCATGGCATGAAAGACGCATAGTGCATTTTCGTTTTCATGGCTCGATCATTGATGAACCGCTTCCGATTGTTTCCACGCCCCGTATTTTCGCGCGTGATTTCAGAGGTTTGATAGGAAATTTAACCCTATGCACCTGTTTCCAGGACTGAAACCGCCGTTCAGGTGGATGATTCTTATAAGTTTTGGAGTCTTTGCACTGTTTTCAGCGGCAAAAGGGTTCGCGCAGGCCGATTCTCCGATCATGGAACCCATTTCTGAGGCAGAATTTGAACGGATTTTTGGGAGTCATGGCGAAGGTCCATTGCTCGCCAGCGAGGTTGGTCCGGAGGCCGCAGCAGCGGCCTGGAAACGACGCAAGCTGAGTGCGCCCTTTCAAGACAAAAGCATCGACGTTCTTCCCGAAATTCGCCCCCGCGCCCCCCTGAAACAACGAGACGTCCTGCCCAAGGCTTTTAGCACGCGGGCCCTTCCGGCCCTGCCAACCCCGACGCTCGTCTTGGCAGGATATGACAATCAACCAGACCTCAGCGAACGGGGCTGTGCCGTTCGAGAGCACGACCAGCATAACCTCGCTTACCGCTGCAATGCCCCAATCGCGCTCAACATCCCCGGCGGCGACGCCCCCTCTGCGCGCTTTGTGAAGGAGATGGAAGCAGAAACCGGGTTTGAAGCAGGGTACGATTTTTGGCCCGGTGATAAGGACGCCGTGACGGGCGACCGCCTGCTCACCTCGCGCGATATCGTCACCGGCATGCGCTTCACGATGCGCTATCTGAACGCCCGAGGATTCACCATCGCCAAGGCCCCCTGTTCGTCCCGCAAGACGTGGCGCTGGTCCTATGTCTGCATGCACGACGACAAATGGGCCGCTCTGAGCATGCGCGAACGGTGCGAGTTTGTGCTTGATGGACTGCTCACGGTTGAAGGTGGCAAAACCCAAAAATGGTTCTTCGCCCCGCTTCCGAGCCCTGATACCGATAAAGGCGCGCTAATCTCCTACGGCCTGACCACCAATCCAGGCGACCTGCAAGACGCAGCGTCCCTGTGTACCGAGGTTGAGGCTCAGGAAAGGGTCGAGGCAATGACGAAGAAATTGCTCCAGCAAGCTCCCAAAAAGCTGGGCCTGAAACTAACGTCCTTGGCCAATACCGACGGAGCCAACCTGACACTTGGTGCACAAATCAAGGGGCGCGAAATCATCGTTGCGCGGCTCACAAGCAAGACGCCGGACGCCCTATCTAGCCAGCTGGAGACACTTTCGGAGATCTGGCGTGGGCTTGGCGGCTCCCAAGTGTGCCAGGAATCTGATTGCGCCCGGGTCATCACCGTCGCCCTGCCCCCCCTTCCTGATTACCGTCCCGAGGACCATCCAAAGCACTCAGACAGCGACCTCTAGCAGCGATTTATCGAAAAGGGAGAGTTTAGCTCTTGACCTGAGGGGGCCCTGTATTGATGTAAGCAATGACGGCGTGCTCGGGCCAAGCCCAGTCCTGTTTCGAGCTTTTCTTGTTCACCGAAATGGGGGTATCCATGCTGCCTGCGTTTTTGCCCAGTGGTCTGCTTCCCCACGGTGTGCATCATTGCGACGTGGCAGCGTTTGAGACAGCTTTTGTGTGGTCTGCGCAACGCCGACAGGTTTATTCACAAATGGCCGCGGGGTTAGGCGTTCTATACGACTCTGGATACAGGCTGCTCATTATTGGTGGAGATTTCATTTCCACCGCAGAGCATCCATCTGAATTCAAGCTGCTTTACGATAGTGATTGCCTACCAATCGAAACCTTGGATGCACGCCTAAGTTATTTTGACCGCAATTCACGCCTAATTTCGCGGAATCAGTGGGGTGGACATTTTTTTCCGGCCTCGTTTAGAGCAAAAGGGTCCGGAGCGACGTGGCTGCACTACTTGTCATCAGACGCACCTGACGGCCAGCGTGGTCTGGTTGCTCTCGGTCTCATGTGATCCCCTGCAATTCGCAGGCAGTGAAGGGGAAAAGGATGATCTATCCTGTGGAACAACTCCCGCGGTTGGTCGAACAGATAACAACACTGGAAAACGGGCTGACGTCTTTCAGGCAGCAGAATAGTCCCATCGATCCGAATTATCAGAAGGAGAGCGAGGCCTTGATCGCTGAGATCGTCCGCCTCGAAGACCTTCTGTGCGATTGCGTAGAATCCCATGGCGGCCCGACCTCTGAGGTCTGGTCCAAGGACATTCGTGCCATTTACGCTCGCCGAACAGGGTGGCAGGGCTAGGTTACCCTGGGAGCCCTTCGGAACCCAGGCATTTGCCATCACCCCATTCAAAGGGCACGTCGCGCAACCGTTCCTTAGCGCGTTAGCCGATCCACCGCCGCCCAGAGCGTCACGGCGGCGCTGGCCAGCCCTAAAATCGCCGGTCCTTCGTCCAGCGCAGCATCCCAAGATCCACCGATCCACTGCCGATTGCTTGCCTGTCGACTGGCCTTGCGCAGCTCGAAAGCATCACCTTCAAAACCGCGCCCCAGAATCAGGAATTTTGGCGGGCGATCTACGTCGTCGAAATCGCCGGCGACGAGGATATGTGAGACCTCGGCGCTGTCGCGGTCAATGAACTTGGCGACGCTCCGCCGTATTTTGGTCAGGGATGCGCGCTCGGGGCAATCCGCCAGGTTGGGGCTGCCGTCCTGACACGGCCAAACCGGTCCCATGGTCTCAGACCGCTGGCGGGACAGCGCGTTTGACGCCAGATCAGAACTGGTCGCAACGCCGACGTTGGTTGCCAGAACTTTTTGCAGCAAATTGACCGGCATGAAGGTGTAGCAATCGCCGAGCTGCTTGAAGCAAACCTCCGAGCCCTGATAGTTGGTGAAAAACTCAAGTTTCTCCACCTCGCCCGACTTGCGCTTGAAGAAGACGTGTTCGTCACGGAAGTAGGCGAGGATGGGCGGATCAATCCCTTGAGCCAAGCCGCCAAAGCCAGCAACCGACCACGTCCGCATTTCCACTCGGTCTACCTGCGTGCTCGAAAGCCCGCGATTGTGCTGGTTCGATGACCGGTCAGGTTTACTGCACGCGGTTAAGCCACCAAACACGACTGTCAGCATCATAAAAAGGCCCATACGCATGTTCTGCTCTCCCTTGTTTTCGCATAATGCTCAATCATGGGAGAGTTTTAACGCGTGTGCAGCGGGTGAATCCACGGCCTTAGCGCGGCGAGCTTGTGATTCCTTGGGGTAACTTTTTGACGGCCCAGGTCCACGGGCTCATGAATCTTATCAATTTGCGCGGATTTGGAAGGTTCAAAATGGCAAGTTTTCGAGCTCCAGCGATACGGAGCATCGGACAAGCGGGTTATCACATGCCGTTGCGGCCCGCCGGAACCTGCCTCGGTGCGCGCAAGCATGCTGATCGCGATGTTGAGGAGGCTGCGGCCTAAGGTCGATTGTCACTGGCGAGGATGTCCCGCGAGCGCAAAAGGGCCTCTCTGGTGGTTTCTTCAGGATAGATCAAGGCAAAGCGAACGAACCCCTGCCCCGGCAGCGAACCATCCGGCATAGCGCGTGAGAGAATGGAACCAGGTAGCGTACGAACGGCCTGTTCCTGCCAAAGCCGACGCGCAACGGCGTCACCATCACCGCTGGAAACCGGCTGCCACAGGACAAAACCAGCTTCGGGCGCGCGAAACCCGGGTAGCTCGCCGAAGATGTCGTGCGCGATTTGATTGATGGCCGCGTAGCGAGCTCGAAACTTCTCAACATGCGTTTCGTCGCGCCAAAGCCGGATTGAGGCCTCTTGCAGAGCGACGGGCGTTTGCGCACCGCCATAGGCGCGCAGGTAGTAAAGATCTTCCAGCCGGTCTGCATCGCCTGCGATAAACCCCGACCGAAGACCCGGCAGGCCAGAGCGCTTGGACAGCGAATTGACCACCCAAACATTGTCAAGCGATCCGCCCATATCCCGACAAATGTCCATGGCCCCCAGGGGTTTAGTGTCAAAATACAGCTCGCTGTAACACTCATCGGAGAGGAAGGTAAAATCGTGCTCCCGCGCCCGCAGAATTGCGGCTTTCATGAACGCTGCGGACAGCAGCGTACCGGTGGGATTGCCCGGATTGGTAGCAATGACCAGCGCCACGCGCTCCCAGTCATCCTCAGGAACCACCGATAGATCCGGCGCAAAATCGGTTGCAGCCGTGCAAGGGGCATAGATGACCTCGGCCCCGGAGGTTAGCGCTGCGCCGATGTAGACGTGATAGAGCGGATTGGGCAGCACCACGATCGGCCGCAGGTGCCCCCGGCCTGCGCGCTCCAGACGGTCTTCCTTGCGCAAAACAGCCGTCAGGATGCACGAAAAGAGTCCTTCCTTGGTGCCAAATACCGGGTGAACCTGCGCGTCGGTATCGAGCATCCCATCAGGCAGGCTGTACCGCCACCGCAGCCAGTCCGCCATCGCCTCTCGCAAGGCTGGACCAGTATTCACAGGGGGATACTTGCCCCAGCTCGTGGGATCAGCAGCGGCTAGGGCCTCTGTCACCGTTTCGTAGGCCCCAAATTTTGGCTCCCCCACGGATAAATTCAGCTGTTCCAAGGGGCTTTGGCACTCACCCAACACCCCGGCGACCTTTCGATACGTGTAGTCGCGCAGCTGCTCTAGTCGTGTTCGGGTCATGCGAGCGTTCTCGTCGTTTGTTGGAGATAGGCGAGGTCTTCGCCGTCCAGGTCCGGACCGACTTCAGCCAGTACCCGGGCGTGGTAAGCGTCTATCTGAGCAATTTCAACATCTGAGAGCATGGAAACCTCAATCAGGGTCTGATCGTAGGGGACAAGAGTCAGGGTTTCAAAGGCCATAAAACCATCCTCCCGCTCGATCACCAGTTCGACGTTTTCAATCCGAACTCCACTTTCGCCTTCGCGGTAAATGCCCGGTTCGTTGGTCACGATCATTCCCACGACCAAAGGCGCGTCGTCCTGACGCTTGGATATCCGCTGTGGTCCCTCATGAACGCCTAAATAAGCGCCGATGCCGTGGCCGGTGCCATGATCAAAATCAATGCCTTCCGCCCACATATACTGCCGCGCCAAAACATCGAGCTGACTGCCGCGCGTGCCTTTGGGGAACACCGCACGTTCAAGCGCCAAGTGGCCTTGCAGCGTCAAGGTATAGTCCCGGCGCTGGCGAGCGGTTGCCTCGCCACCCACCGCCCAGACGCGGGTGATATCTGTGGTCCCGTTGAGATACTGGCCGCCACTGTCCACAAGCAGCATGCCCCCAGGCGCCAGCGCGGCATTGGTGTCTTCGTTGGCTGAATAATGCCCCATCGCCGCGTTGCCGCGATACCCGGCAATGGTTCCAAAACTTGCACCGTTCATCCGCACCGCATCGGGGTTTTCCTCGCGAAGAGCAAGGATCTTATCAATGACGGAGAGTTCACTTTCTTGTTTGATATCAGAATGTTGGCTCAACCACCGGGCAAATCGTATCACTGCCCTGGCATCACGCCGTTGAGCATCCCTTGCGCCCTGCTGTTCCACCAGATTCTTGATTGCTCGGGGCAAAATAATAGGATCAACATTGGCCCGTACTTCGATACCCACTCCTTCGAGCGCATGGGCGATTGCGGCATTACAGGTGCCAAAATCCAGCCCCACAGGTCCGCTCATTGCTGCGAGCCGACCTAGCATCTCGTCAGGGTGATAGACGGCAACTCGGTTATCCAACGTTCGGTGCATGGCCTCGGATACGCGTTCAGGCGCGATGTACCAATCAACAGCACCATCGGCGTGAAGGGTGGCAAACGAGCGGGCAACCGGTAACCCGGCGATGTCGTCAGCCCGTGTGTTGAGCAACCAGGCGATCGACTCAGACTGATTGAGCACCTGTGCTTTCAGCCCGTTTGTGGTCAGCGCCGCCGCTAGGTCCGCCCTCTTGCTAGCACTGCTTTTTCCGGCAAACTCCACGGCATGTGGCACGGCCGTGGTCGCCGGAGGAAGGGGTTGGTTGGTCCAGGTCGCGTCAACCGGATTGACCGAGACGGGTTTGAGCTTGGCGCCCATGGACTTAAGCGCCGATGTCCAGCCTTCGACGCTGCGGATGGTCTGCATGGCGGGGTCAAAGCCGACCACATCACCGGCGTGTAAATAGTCGCTCACGCAGGTTGTTGGCGCATCGGTGTTCGAGTTTCGGATGGTCCACTCACGCTCATCAACCTCGGTCTTGATCGCAATCAAATACCTGGCATCGGTCCATATAATCGCCTGATCGAGGGTCACAACGATGAAGCCCGCGGAGCCTTTGAACCCACTCAACGCCGTAATACGGCGCTCGGAGCTGGGCGAATACTCACCCATATGGGCATCGTCCATGGGAACCAAGAAGGCGTTGAGCCCTTGGCGGCGGAGTTCTTTGCGAAAGTCTGCGAGAGAGATAGCTGTCTTCATGAGGCGAGGTTAAACAAGACTGAGCCACAGGGGAAGACGTTCTAACGTGCACCGCACCCGATCAATCTGCCCGACTGGTTGGCCCCTTGCCGTGTTGCTCTTGGCCCCCTGTTGAGGTCTCTCTTTCTACCTGCACGAAGCGGGGCAACCGAGCGGCCACAAAAAAGGGCGCACGGACCAGCCGCGCGCCCTGCTATATTTCGAAAACCCTAGTCTAACGCAGTTCGCGACGCAGGATTTTGCCAACCGCGGACTTGGGCAATTCGTCGATAAATTCAACCGTGCGCGGGCACTTGTAACCGGCAAGATTTTCCTTCGCGAAGGCCTTGATGGCCTCTTCGCTCACCGAAGCGCCGGGATCCAGGACCACACACGCCTTGACCGTCTCGTTGCCGTCATCACCCTTGACGCCAATAACCCCAACCTCAAGCACGCCGTCCATACCAGAGAGCACGTCCTCGACCTCATTCGGGTACACGTTGAAGCCAGAAACCAGGATCAAATCCTTGATCCGGTCAACGATGCGGTAGTAGCCGTCATCTTGAATCACCGCGACATCGCCGGTCTTGAAGAACCCGTCTTCGGTCATCACCTCAGCCGTTGCGTCAGGGCGGTTCCAGTAGCCACGCATGACCTGCGGACCGCGGGCTTGCAGCTCGCCAGCCTCTTCGACACCCGCTTCGGCGCCGTCTTCCTTGATGATGCGGACATCCGTATGAGGCACCGGAATACCGACCGTGCCAAGCTGAATGGCCGTGATCGGGTTAGCGGTCAAAACCGGGGAGGTTTCGGACAATCCGTAACCTTCGGTAATCGGTGAACCTGTGACTTCCTGCCACCGCTCAGCGGTTGCCTTGGGCAGAGCCATACCGCCCGAGGTCGAGAACTTCAGATTGGAGAAGTCCAGCTTGCGGAACTCTTCATCGCCTAGCAGATTGTTGAACAGGGTGTGAATGCCCACAAAGATGGTGAAGGGCGTGGCTTTCAAGGCCGTGACAAAGGTCTTGTTGTTGCGCGGATCTGCGATCAGCAGCGTGTGCGCGCCCACAGCAAAGGGCAGCAGAATGTGCGCATACAACGGCATGATGTGGTACATCGGCAAGCAACCCACCATGGTCTCGCCCCCGTACTCAAAAGCACCAGGGCTCATCGCGAGGTTTTGCAGCGCGTTGGAGATGATATTGGCCTGAGTCAGCATGACCCCTTTAGGCGCCCCTGTCGTCCCGCCCGTGTATTGCAGCAGGGCGAGTTGGTCCGACGCACGTTCGTGGTTTGGCGTGGGCAGGTTGCGGCCCTGCTTCATCGCATCGCGGAACTCAACCGCGCCCGTTGGCAGGTCGTTGAGCGCAGGCGCACCGGAACGGCTCAGCACAAAATCGATCAGCCACTTTTTCGGCGTTGGATGGCAATCGGTCCGCCCCACAGCAACCCGATGCTGAACCTGCGTGCCTTGCAGCGTTTCATCGGTAAAGGTTGCGCTGCGATAAGCCACAATCGCCTTTGCACCACTATCTTCCAGCACCACGCGGATTTCGCGAGCGGTGTAAAGCGGGTTCGCGGGAACAGGGACAAATCCAGCTTTCCAAATCGACAGAAAAGTCACTGGCGACATCATCAGGTTGGGCATCTGCACCAGGACCCTGTCGCCCGGCTCCATACCCGGCAGGTTCGCCAGGTAACTGGAGAAATCATCAACCATGCTGGCAAACTGGCGGTAGTTGAAGGTCTGCGTGATCGAGGTATAGGCAGGTTTACTGCCGTAGGTCGCCACCGCGTCTTCAAGCATATCGAGGATATGGGTATAACCCTTTGGGTTAAGGTCCGCTGGTATGGTGTTAGACATGGCAAGTTCTCCTCCCGCCGCTTTGTTGTGGAGTGCTCCTCCAAGCGTTTGAAGCGGAACTTAGGCGTTTGCTTTGAGCCGTGCAACGCAAGACCCAGAATCAAGGACAATTTGATTGCCTTCAGGTATGGCAATAGCCTGCTTCTCCTCCCAAGCAGCAGAGTTTTGCTCCATCGCGTCCGGGAAACTGGACAGATTCGCCCTGTTTGCGCCTCAATTCGAGAACAAACTCTCGTTCATTACCTTTTCTTCATTTTCTGACCCCTTTTGTTCATGGAGCCTTTCACATGTTCCCCATTGCTCGTCAGCTTTCAGCATTCGCTTTCTTTCTGACTGCATTATTCGCAAGTGCGACCACCACCAACCTTGCGAACGCCCAACGCCTTCTGCCCAATCAGGATCTTGAAACAGCCCTCAGTCAGGTTCAGGGAAAATACGGTTTTGCGGAGTTGGCGGGCGCATCGAACGTAATCGGGGACGACGCCTATGGCCTGTTCTTCAGTCCGCCTAGCCACAGCAGGGAATGGGATATGCAGGCGCAGAATTACCGTCTGCTCCTTGCACTGACGCAGGAAGAAGAAGGGCGCGATATCGCCACTGTGCTTGCAGCCGCAGCAGCGCTCAACGGGGGGCGTGAAGACCACGCCGAAGCGCTGGCACAGCAAGCGCTGACCCTCATCGAAGACGAGACCACACGCTCCATCGCCATCCACATTCTCGACGTCGTCAACGACAAAATCAACGGCGACTACCCCTATACGGCACGAGATCGGATCTGGACCCTGAGCCGACAGGTCGGCGTGTTTGGCCCCTACGCGTCCTCCACCAGTCAGGATGGCGAATACGCCCGGTTGTGTGCTGATTTTTCATATCCTGTTCAGGCCTCGCACCGGGTTGACTACCGCGACCTGGTAACCGTGACGCCGGCACCACCGATCCAGCGGTTTGTCGTATTCGATGGCGGCTACCGGCTGTGTGTGGTGGGCGCAACTTTCGAGACGGCTTACGAAATCACCTTGGGCGAAGGCCTGCTCAGCAAGCGCGGCTTCCGGCAGCGGGAAAGCGTGACATTCAACGTGACAACACCGGGTCGGAAGGCTGAAGTTCACCTGCCAAGCCGAGGTTACACCCTGCCCGCCAACGGCTCGCAGATGGTCCCGATCGAGACGGTTAACATCGAAAGCCTCGTGGTTGGGCTCTATCACCTCGATGAGCGCAATATTGGCCAGATGCTGCGTGAGGGGACATTGGTCCAAAACGCGTACGATATCGGCCGCTATGACGGCGATTACCGGTACATGGAAGGTGGCACCAGTGCCTTCAGCAATGACGTCAGACCGGTCTTCGAAGGCACGCTCTCCGTCGATATGCTCAAGCACCAAAGGCGCCGCGACGGCATATCCATTGCGGACATGCTCGATGGTCCGGCGGAGCGGGGTTTGTATTTGCTGACCGTGAAGCGCACCGAAAACAGCAGCATCGATCAGGTCAAGTGGATCATGATGAGCGATCTGGCGCTGACGACGGTGGACACACCCGAGGGGCTATTCATCAACGCCATCGATACGCGATCAGGCCTCCCGCTGTTTGAAGGCGTGGATGTCCAGCTTGTGACACGTGGCAACCGGGTCATGGCACCCATCGACAGCGAAAGTGCCACCACAGCTTTCTTCGCCGCCGCCCAATTAAACGGCAAGAACGCCGACGCGCCAGCCTACCTCTATGCGAGCCACCCAGAGCTGGGCGATGCCTTCCTCGCCTTGGGTCGTGCCCCCATTGAAATCGAAACGCAGCCGGGCCTCTCAACGCTGAAAACCGATGCCCTTGAATTGTGGGCCAAAGCCGATCGCGGCCAGTATCGAGAGGGCGAGGTCGCCCGTGTTGCTGGCCTGTTGCGGCAAACACAGAGCAATGATCTCGATGTCCTGTTGCCCAAAACCCTGCTGGCCCGCTTCATTAATCCTCAAGGTGAGGTTGTCGATCAATTCGACATCGATTTAAGCAATGGCCTGGGCTTCGAGACCGAAGTTACCCTACCCTTTGGCGCGCGTCAGGGACGGTGGTCCCTGGATTTGACCCTTGGTCGCGGCATGCCAGTACTCAAATCAGTTGGACTGCGCGTTGCTGACTTTGTGCCGCCCTCTGTCGAAATCGACATTGCCCCAGTCGAGACGCTGGCCCTGGACGGCTCGGATCAGGTGGCGGTTCAAGTGGATTATTTGTACGGCGCGCCCGCGCTAAACCTGAATGTTTCCCTGTCAGGCATGTTGCAACCGGTATCGCGCCTTGAAGGGTTCAACGTTGGTCTGGAACAAGAAGAATTCGTCTACTCCCGGCCCTTTGACCTGATACAAAGTACCGATAGCGACGGCACAGCGGACTTCACAATTCCAGCCTTCACACTGCCCGATCAAACTGCGCTGGCGAAGGTCACCATTGATGCTGTCGTCACCGATGCCGCAGGTCGCAAAGAGCGGACCAGCGCCACCGCCAGCATCGCCCGTGACACCACCCTGATCGGCGTAAAACCTGCGTTCGATGTCACTACCCCCGTGGCCGAAGGCAGCGAAGTAGCCTTTACCCTCGCAGCACTGACCGGCGAGGGAACACTGCTAAGTTCTGAGGCAGTCTGGACGCTGTACCAGGAGAATTATGACTATAACTGGTACTTTGATGGCGGACGCTGGAACTATGAGAGCAGTTATATTGACCTGCCCGTTGCTGAAGGAACGCTAACTCTGGACGGTGAAACAGCGCTGTCGGTTGAGGTTGATTGGGGCGCTTATCGGCTTGAGGTCGTCAGCGGCACCGGCGAAGCCGCTACTTCTGTCCGGTTTAATGCGGGCTGGCGCGCTCTGCCTCAGATCGATCGCGCTCCTGGTCGCCTCGGCGTAGCCATCAGCAGCGACCGACCAAGCCCCGGTGACACAGTCGATATGGTCATTGATACGCCCCATGCCGGCGCGGGTCTGGCTTATCTGGTGGGATCAGAAACCAAAGTCATTGATCTAGGTCAACTTGCAGCCGGCTCGAACAGTCTGAGCATCACGGTTCCCTCCACGTGGGGCGATGTCGAAGGCTTGTGGGTGCTCCCTATTGTCTACAGCAATGGTGCCATTGGTGCTGATCGTCTGCCAAGCCGCGCCGTTGGTGCACATTTTATCGGCTTCGACCAAAAAACGGTCCTGCTCGACGTGGTTGCGGAAACGCAGGACGAGGTGCGTTCGCGGAGTGCGTTGTCCATCCCCGTTTCCATTGGCCCCTTGAACGATGGCGAAAGCGGTTTTGCGCTGGCTTGGCTGGTTGATGATGGCGTGCTGAGCATGACCGGTTATCAGGCCCCCAATCCCGCCGCACATTTCCTCAGCGCCTATGCCCTGCCCGCCGACCTGCGCGACACCTTTGCCGCGCTGATCGCGTCCGAAGGCATCAATGCCGCGCCCCTGAAACAGGGTTTTGACGGCATGTTTATGACGGCCATGCGGGCATCGATGGCGGATGAGGAAGCCTTTTCGCTGGCCCAGGGCCTGACGACGCGCATCAAGGAGACGCTCGCGCTCAGCTCGTCCGTTGTCGCGCTGTCCCCCAATGGGACGGCCGACCTTTCCTTTGATCTGCCCGATTTTGTCGGTCGCGGGCGGCTGATGACTATGGCTTGGACCGACCAGGGACGGCTTGGCGCGTCGAGTGAAACTCTGGTGGTGCGCGACCCGGTCGTCGCTGATCTCTTTTTGCCCCGGTTCCTAGCCCCCGGCGACCAGGTCGACGTGAAGCTGCTGCTCAGCAATACTCAAGACAGCGACCTCAGCGCCACCGTTACGATGACCATGGATGAAGGTCTAAGCCTGATCGAAGGCGCCAAGCAGATGATCTTTGACCTGAGCGCAAAAGGACAGCAGACCATCCCACTCCGCTTTGGTGCCAACAATCAGACCGGACCAACCCAGGTCACCATCGAGGTGGCCTTGGCAAACGAAAGCCTGACCCGAACCTTCCCGATTGAGGTCCGGGCCGCCGCGCCACGGGATGTGTTCCGGGACTCCTTCATTGTCGAAGCAGGGGAAGGTTTTGTCTTGGACCCGGTTTTGTTGGCTGATCTCGACCACAGTGGCATCCGCATGAGCGTGGCATCGGTCAACAGCATCAATGCCGATTTCCTTGCCCGCAGCCTAGCGGACTACCCGTATCGTTGCTCCGAACAGACAACATCCCGCGCCATGGGTTTGCTGCTGGGACAGAACCTTGGATACACCGAGGAATGGGTTGATATGGCGCTGAACCAGGCCATCGTCAGTTTGCAGAACCGGCGTGGTTCAAGCGGTCTGGTCAGCCTGTGGTCATCCTATGGGTCGGGCGATATGTTCCTACACGCCTACGCCAGTGACTTCCTTTCAATGGCCGAGGAGCGCGGCGTCGAGAACGTCACTGAACTGCGCAAAGCCTTTGTGCAGAGCCTCGCCCGCAACCTAGAGCGGGCGGAAGATCCCTACTACAACACCCAGGTGAGTTTGGGGACCAAGGCCTACAGCCTCGCGGTTATGGCCCGAGCCGGTCAGGCCAATATTGCCGCGCAACGCCTGCTTTTTGACACCCTGATCAAGACACCGGGCGAAACGCTGGCCAAAGCGGCCCTCGCCGTTGCGGCCGACGCTGTGGGCGATCAGTCAGACCGGGATGCCTTGCTCGAAGACTTGAACACCATTCCCGTCGCCAGCGAACGGGGCACGATTGTCGATTTTGGCACCGGCTTCCGGGATCAACTCGCAGCGCTGGCCCTGCTGGCTGAATCGGATTTGATCGGCGATGGGGCGGGCCAAACTCTTCTCAGCAAGCGCCTGCCAACCCTGACCGCCGCCCTGGCAGATCAAACGCTGACCACGCAGGAAGAGGCCTGGGCGCTGCGTCTGGCCGAACATCTGGGTCAGGGCAGCGTGGCCTTTATCGCTCAGGATGGCACAGCGCAGACCGAAGCGACGACCCAAGCCCTTGACGTCAACGACTTCGACGGTGCTCAGGCGATCACCAATACTGGCGAAGACCCGCTGCTGGTCTCGATCTGGCAAGCGGGCGCTCCGCAGGACACCTCGGTTGTCATTGCGGACGGTGTGACCATCCATCGCTTTGTCCGCGATCTGGATACCTTGTTGCCAGTTGATGAGCCGGCACCAGGTCAGCGCATGCTGGTCAGTCTGGTCGGCACGGCCTTCGCTGATGAAAATCTGGATTACGTGATCGCGGACCTGCTGCCGGCGGGGTACGAAGTCGAGCAAACGGGTCTGCCAGCTTCTGTGATGATTGTCGGCGGCCAGGTGGGACAATGCCCTTCTGGCAAGGCCTCGCTGGCGCCGGCTGTCTGCACGTTGGGCGATGATATGGGCTTCCAACAATCCGGCACAGAATACGCCGAGGCGCGCGCTGACCGCGTCCTGTTCGGGTTCCAAACCGGCAAGGGGCAATTTGCGCACCACTATGTGGTTCGCCGGACCCAGGGTGGTCTCGTGACCCAGCCCGGCGCCTACATCGAAGCCATGTACGCGCCGGACATTCGCGCGCGCTCTGCGGCGCGTCAGCTGCGCTGAGCAACGGGAGACCGGTGGTTTTGCGTTCCCTGGGCCGGTTCTTTCAGTGGTCGCCGCTGTGGATCACGCTGCTGATCCTCGGCGCGATCGTCATTGCTGACCGGGCCTTCCCCCCTCCCATTGCACGCGCCATGGATCTGAGCCCAACCATGCTCGATGCCGAGGGGCGCTTGCTGCGTGCGGGGATATCGGAGCGCGGCTATTGGCGTCTCGCGACGGAATTGGAGGACGTTGACAGCCACTACGTTCAGGCGCTGCTCGCCTTTGAGGACCAGCGCTTCTTCACGCACCATGGCGTCGATTATCGCGGCATGGTGCGGGCGGTTGTCACGTCGGTGTTGGCGGGACGGCTGGTCTCGGGCGGGTCCACACTGAGCATGCAGACCGCCCGCTTGCTCGAACCCCGGCCCCATCGGACCGTTGGGGCCAAGTTCATGGAAATCTTCCGTGCCTGGCAGTTGGAGCGACGTTACAGCAAAGCCGAAATCCTTGATTTCTACCTCACCACAGCACCATTTGGCGGCAATATCGAAGGCGTAGGCGCTGCGGCCTGGCGCTATTTTGGCAAGAAGCCGGCTAATCTGACGTGGGCGGAAAGCGCCCTGCTCGTCGCCCTGCCGCAAAGCCCCGTCCGCCGTCGCCCCGATCGCTTCCCTGAAAACGCAGAAGCGGCCCGGAACCGGGTTCTCGACGTCCTGGTGAAGCGCAGGGTGATCACGCAAACCCAGGCCGACCGCGGCAAGCGTGAACCGGTGCCAGATGCCCGCCGGGACATGCCTTTCTACGCACCAACCCTGGCCGAACGCCTCTGGGCGCAGGGTCCGGGTCTGTCGGTTAGGACAACCATCGAC
>PAHJ01000102.1 GCA_002705565.1 Geminicoccus sp.
ATGCCCGACAGCGCCGCCGATAGCACTGACGTCAAGACAAGGTAAGGGTTGGCATCCGCGCCAGACACGCGATGTTCGAACCGCCGTGCAGCGCCAGGACCAGCAGGGATACGCACCGCAGCCGTTCGATTATCCATGCCCCAAGACGCCGTTGTAGGCGCGTGCGTGCCTTCTCTCAGGCGGCGAAAGCTGTTCAAGTGTGGGGCAAATATCAGTGTGCTTTCGCGCATGGCCTCCAACAACCCGGCGACCGCTGAACTGAGCGCAGGGGAACCCAGGTCCGTGCCGTTGTCAAAGACGTTGCTGCCAGCCTCATCAAGCACAGATGCATGCACGTGAAAGCCATTGCCGGCGTCTTCGCCATAGGGTTTCGCCATAAAGGTCGCGCCCAGTCCGTGCTTTCGGGCCACCCCGCGCACGATGAACTTAAACAATGCCGCGTCGTCCGCTGCCTTCACCGCATCATCGCTGTGCAGCAGGTTAACCTCGAACTGCCCGATTCCGCTTTCCGAGATTGCCGCGTCTGCGGGTACGTCCCACGCCGCGCAGGCCTCATAGATATCATCGGTAAAGCCCTTGAAGGCTTCAAGCAAATCCACGGAATAGAGCGAGCCCGCCGTCATCCGGCTGGCCGTCCCAGGCACAAAGGGCGGCTGCATGGTCGTTTCGTGTGGGTCGAAGAGATAGAATTCCAGCTCAGTCGCGCAAACAGGCTTCAGCCCAGCCTTGGCAAAGCGTGCGACGGTTGCCTGTAACTGTGCCCGGCTGTCGATAGGGCTTACGCCGCCCTCGTGCAGGTACATCTGGCAAGGCAGCAGCGAGACCTCATCATCCACCCAGGTCAGCGGCAAGGGCCCGCGCCCAGTTGGCATAACGGTCCCGTCCCGGTCTCCGGTTTCCAACACAAGACCGCTTTCCAGTGCATCGCGGCCAAAGACGTCAACGTGCAGCGTCGAGGCAGGCAGTTTCATAGCGCCCTTAAACACCTTGTCAGCCGATTGCGCTGGCAAGCGCTTGCCTCGGAAAATACCGTTGATGTCTGTTACGACGGGATAGAGCGCTGTCACGGGAACCTCAAAGCTATGATTTCGGCCGACGCTAAGACTGAAGCTCGCTTCCTGCAAGGCTCCTGACCAGCCTAAGCGTTTGAGCCATATTACGCGGCTGGCTTAAAAGGAGCCCAACAAACGCAGCTCACCTCCCTCCCCCAAGGCGAAAACACGCGTCCCTTAGGTGGCGGCTCTGAATACAGGAAACATTACCTATGTCGTCTCTCGCCGCCTATCGCGAGCAATGGACCGGCAACGTGCGCCGGGACTTGCTGTCTGGGCTTGTGGTTGCCTTGGCCCTGATCCCAGAAGCCATCGCCTTTTCCATCATCGCAGGCGTTGACCCCAAGGTCGGGCTGTATGCGTCATTTTCCATCGCCGTGATCACGGCCATCGTGGGTGGTCGTCCGGGCATGATTTCCGCCGCCACAGCAGCCACAGCCGTACTGATGGTCACGCTGGTCAAGGAACACGGCCTGCAATACCTGCTGGCGGCAACGGTACTGGCCGGCCTGCTCCAGATCGGGGCCGGGTTCCTGCGGCTTGGGTATTTGATGCGCTTTGTATCGCGCTCGGTGATGACAGGATTTGTGAACGCGCTGGCAATCCTCATCTTCCTGGCCCAGCTGCCGGAGCTGATCAACGTCTCTTGGCTCACCTACCCCTTCGTCGCGGGCGGGTTGGCGATCATCTACATTCTGCCGCGCTTTACCAAAGCCGTGCCCTCGCCGCTGGTGTGCATTGTCGTGCTGACCGCGATCGTGATGGTGTTCAATATCGACGATCTGCGCAACGTTGGCGACATGGGCGAGTTGCCCGATACATTGCCCATCTTCTTGCTGCCTCAGATTCCGTTGAACCTGGAAACGCTGATGATTATTCTTCCGGTCTCGGCTGCGGTTGCGGCAGTGGGTTTGCTGGAAAGTCTGATGACACAATCGCTGGTAGACGATCTGACCGACACCCCGTCTGACAAGAACCAAGAGTGCATCGGCCAAGGCCTCGCGAACACTGCCACCGGCTTTATTGGTGGCATGGCGGGCTGTGCCATGATCGGGCAGTCGATGATCAACGTGAAATCCGGTGGCCGGGGGCGGCTATCGTGCTTCGCCGCGGGCGTGCTGCTGCTGTTTATGATTGTGGTGCTGGGCGACTGGGTCAAGCAGATCCCCATGGCGGCTCTGGTTGCGATCATGATTATGGTCTCCATCGGCACATTCAGCTGGTCTTCAATCCGCAGCCTTGCCGAGCACCCCTGGCCGTCAAGCGTGGTCATGGTGGCGACCGTGGCCGTGGTCGTGCTCAGTCACAATCTGGCATTGGGCGTTCTGGCTGGCGTGCTGCTCTCCGGGATCTTCTTTGCCTGGAAGATGGCGCAGATCTTCCGCGTGACTTCGACCCTGTCCGAGGACGGAAAGCACCGCACCTACGTCGTTGAAGGTCAGCTGTTCTTCGCCTCGGTTGATCAATTCTACTCGTCCTTCGACTTCCGCGAAGCGCTGGAGCGGGTGACGATTGACGTTTCACGCGCCCATATCTGGGATCTCTCCTCGGTCCACGCCCTGGATATGACCCAGCTCAAATTCCGTCGCGACGGTGCCGATGTTGATGTTTTGGGCCTGAATGAAGCCAGTGAGACTATTGTGCTGAAACTGGGTCAGGCCAACAAACCTGGCGCGCTGGAAAAAATGCTGGAGCACTAGATCATGTCAGAAAACAATAAGCTGATCACTCTGATCGACGGCTCGGTCTACGCCGAGAGTGTTTGCGACCACGCCGCCTGGATCGCTCAGAGACGACACTGCGCCATTGAGCTGCTGCACGTCATCGGACGGCGGCAGGCTGCCCGGCATGATGTATCAGGCACGATCGCGCTGGGAGCACGATCATCCATGCTGGAGGAACTCACCCGGCTGGAAGGCGATATGGCGCGGGTGGCCCAGCAGCATGGCCGCGCCTTGCTCGACGGCGGAGCAGACCGCATTGCTCAACGGGGGCTGGAGCGTCCGGAAACGCGACTTCGGATTGGCGATCTGGTCGACGAAACCAACGAAGCCCTGCGCGAGGCCGCGATGCTCGTCATCGGCAAGCGTGGAGAAGCTGCGGATTTTGCACGGCTGCATCTGGGCTCTAACCTTGAGCGCATGGTGCGATCCAGCGAACGCCCCATCCTCGTCGCCTCGCGGACCTTCAGGCCAATTCAACGCATTCTGATCGCCTATGATGGCCGCTCTTCCGCGCGCAAAGCTGTCGAGGCGGTTGGCACCGACCCGATGTTTTCCGGTCTAGACGTAACGCTGCTCATGGCAGGCGATAACACCAAAGACGTCGAAGCTGTGCTGGCTGAACCTAAGGGTTTGCTGGAGCACGCGGGCTTGAACGTCTCCGCTGAAGTGGTCTCTGGCCCGCCTGTGGAGGCGATCAGTGCAAGGGCACAAGGCGATGCTTTCGATATGCTGGTGATGGGCGCCTTCGGGGGCGGTCGTTTGCGGTCAATGCTCATTGGTTCAACGACAACTGAAATGTTGATCTCCTGCCGCGTTCCGGTTCTCCTGTTCCGATGATCCAAAAATAGCGGCGATGGGCACGCACTCCCTCAAAACCGCGCGGCCCGAGGATGTTCGGTGCTGGGAAATGAGTCTGTTTGCTACTATGGTTCTCACCTGATCAGACACTGAAAATCCGTAGGCAGAAGAAACACCATGATCCGGCGTACGATAATCAGTTTGGCCTGTGCCTTGATGATGACCGTCTCCAAGGCCGCGGCCGAAGACCCCTGGGACACCTTAACTTTTGAAAAACTGGACCGGGTTGCCGAAGCCGCGTTAGGCAACGCACAGGATCTTTCGCTGGAGAACAACCGCGAATACTGCGGTTATATCGCGTTTGACGGCGAGGAGCGCTTGCGCTTCACCGCGCCGCTGAAGGGCAGCGTAGAGACCTGCACTCCGCCAGAAGTTCCTGATGATTGGGAGTTGATCGCCAGCTACCATACCCATGGCGCGCTCAATCCCAATGAGCCAGACGTTTCCTACGAACTTCCAAGCAGCGACGATATTCGCAGCGACATGAGTGAAGGTATCGATGGCTATCTATCCACACCAGGTGGCCGGTTCTGGTTCATTGATACTGAGGACGAGATTATCATCATGCTGGGCGGTGTCGGGTACTTCCAACCCGACAACTTTTTCGAGCAAGACCTGCCTTGCGGCCCAAGGGCGCAGCATACCTTCGATGAAATTTACCTGATGGAAGACGAAGACCTGGCACCCTGCGACCTTTAGCAAGCCTGCAGCGCAGCGGTCATCACAGCAACAACAAAGACATTGAGGAGAGGCCAAGAGGTGGCTGAGAAACGGCGGATAGCCCTTGAACTGGGCCAGGGAACATCCTTGCGTTCTGGCGACTATACCCGCGCCGCTGTGCGCGCGGTAAAGGACGCGCTTTGGCACAACTCACTGAACATGACGCAGGCCTTTGGCGTCGCCAAGGAAGCGATGATTGTGGATGTCGAAATCGCGGTACAGAACCCCCAGGCCGTAGACTGCGCCGAAATCGCAGCGGTGTTCCCCTATGGTCAGATCGATGTGGTTGCCAAGCACGGGGGGCTCGACGTACCCAAGCCCGACGGCAGCGGCACAACCCTCGTCGCCTTGGCTGCGGTGGTGGTGTCCTTCATGGTGGAGGCGCGGTCATGAACGGGTCTGAACTGAAACGCCTGATCCTCGAAGTCGGGATGGGCAATGACCTTTATGGCGAAGACTACACCAAAGCCGCCCTGCGAGCGGTTCAAGATGCCCTGCACCACTCTTCGCTGACGCTTTTCCGCTCGCTGCAGCTGGATCCAGCACTCATGCAGGTGCGCGTAACGATCGGCGTGGATCAGCCCCAACAGGTTGACTGCAACGCCGTTGCTGCCAGCCTTCCCCACGGAACCGCGACTGTCACAGCGGTCAAGGGAGGGATGAACGTTGTGGACGCAGATAACGGCACCACCAGTGTTGTGGCTGCTGCGGCTGTCGAGGCCTTTTATCCCATGGATCACGTTCCTTGGCGCGCTGTTGACCCCTGACCGGGGCGTGCATACGGTCTGATTCAAAGGGATAAATCATGAATCTGAGCAAGCTATTACTGATCTTCTGTGTCACGCTGCTGGGTGCCATATCAGCCGGCAACGCGGCCCTAGCACAGGAAAAGATCGACGTGGCAACTGCCATAAACCTCGCCCAGAACGGTGACGCGCTGCTTCTGGACATTCGCACGCCGGCGGAATGGAAGAAAACCGGGGTCTCGCCGCTGGCAACGACATTGAACATGCACAGCAGCTCCTTTGGCGAAGACTTGATGCGCCTGATCAACAGCAACCGGGACGTGCCAATCGCTGTGATCTGCGCCACTGGCGGGCGCTCGGCTTACCTTTCCTCGCTCTTGGATGACGCGGGGTTCAGCGCCGTCTACGACGTGACTGAAGGCATGCTGGGTTCCAGCGCAGGGCCAGGCTGGATTGGGGCCGGGCTTCCGACCATTGCCTATAACCCGAGCCGTTAGACCGGCTGCTAGGGCTAGAGCTACTTGAAACTTCTCCGGGTTGGCCGGATCAGCAGCAAATCCCGGAATGACACCAGCGACCTGGAACCCGGTGTGCTGTGTTGCGTTCCCTCGCCTCACGCCACCAAACAACCCTAGCGCACCTCACCACACGACCCCACGCCTCTGAAATCCTGCACCTGTGCCGGCGACCCGATTGGCAATTGTGATTTTGTCCCGCCAACATGGTCTTTTTGCGCTATTTCTATCGTTATGGCACACGCTTAGCTATGTTCCGTGCAAAGCATCAAAGATGCATGCACAAAGGAAAGCAAATCATGAATCGCATCATCCTAGGGGCGCTGGGCCTGTCGGCATTATTGATCGCAGGTAGTGCAACAGCCAACCCGGCAACCAAGTTGGCACAACTCGAAACCAAGCTGGACCGGCTTACCACTTACTTCGACGCCAACTGCGATACCGATGCTCTCAGCTCTCAGTGCAAGCGCGTCGAGAAGAGCATGGCGAAGATTACCGATGACATGAACGCCCTCAACCAGGCCATCACCCAAAAACTGCAAGAAGGTATGGGAGACTCCAGCGGTGGTAAAGAAGCCAACCTTCTGAATCGACAGTACAAAATCCTGCTGCAGCGTTTGAACAAAATCGAGACTACCGTGGAGCGGCTGGAAGCGTCCGACGACCCGGATAAAGATGCCAAAATTCGCGGGCTTGAAACACAACTCACGCTGTTACAGCGCCGCCTTTTGAGCCTTCAAAACCAAATGTAGGGCAACAACTGACGGGTTGCCTGACTGGTACTGACGCAGTGACCGGTCAGGCGGCTTGAGTAACGAACAAAGGACCGTCTTAATCGACGGCTCTACTTCCGTCCGAACCTGCGATCCCTGTTGCATTCTGCATTTGCGCAATCCAAGGCCTGATCTCATTTTCGCTTTCTCAACGAAAGCTGCATCCAGTCATCTCGCATTATGCGGTTCAGGATTACGAGGTGGAATCACCTGTTCTATTTTGAATCGTGTCCAAGCATATTTTTGCCACAAACAAAGGCACAGACGAAACCACCGCTTTAGCAATAATTTCTAGAAATTCACTCTAGGATTGCATGATTTGGTACGGCTTTGGCTTTGATATGGATCAACGACTGTATCGGAGATCATAAAATGGCACTCAGGAAGAACATTCTTATCGTAGCGCTTTTGCTCATGGCAACGGTCACTCCTGCTTCAGCAATGTCACCAGAATACTTAAAGAGCCTAGAAATGAAAGCGGATCAACTGACGGCCTACTACGCCCGAAACTGCACCGGACACGTCGTTGCGCGTGATTGCTCCAGAGTGGCTGGCTACATCCACGAGGTCCGACAGCAGATCGGACAAACGAACCAAGCCCTGCAAAGGTCGGTTCAGGGTCGTGCCTTTGAACGCTCGATTGAGAGCTCAGGCACAAGCTCCCTGCATTCCGAGTACAATGATAAAGTCATCAAACTGATCAAGCTCAACGATCGGATCGATAGGCTCCTGCAGCAAGGTGTTCCGGCCAACGACAGCCGCTTGCGGGAGTTGCAGTCAGAGGCCAGTGTGCTGCACATGCGGTTGCTCCGCCTGCAATCACGTATGAAGGGCGCAAGCTGAGAGTGCAGGCTTAGCCGCGCACGAAAAACGGGGCCGGAGGCAGCAGTGATACTGCCCGCCTCGCGGCCCCGTGCGTTGCTGCCTTAAAGGCGAGACAAGGCTGCTTACTTCAGCGCAGCATCGGTAATCGCATGGGTCCAAGCACCTACGGGCGGGCCGGAGATTACGGTGTCACCGCCTGCAAGCAGGGTGGCAACGGTACGATCGAAGTCTGCCGGATCCAGAGCACCGTTGGAGCCTGCGGTCAGCTTGGCGATTTCGCCCATCATGCGGAACTGGTCTTCATAGCTTGCCGTACCGCTGTCATCGTTGTCGAGGATGATCTCAACCGCTTCTTCAACATTGGTTTCCGCATACTTCCAACCCTGCATGGACGCCGCAACAAAGCGGGTCAGGCGGTCAGCGAAGTCAGCATCGGCAAGGTTGTCCTCGAGAACGTATAGACCGTCCTCGAGCGTGGCGACGCCTTGATCTTCGTACTTGAAGACAATGAGCTCATCAGCGCTCAGGCCGCCGTCGATGACCTGCCAGTACTCGTTGTAGGTCATGGTCGAGACACAGTCTGCCTGGCCGTTGAAAATCGGATCAACGTTAAAGCCCTGCTGCAACACGGTTACGCCGTTGTCGCCACCATCGGTGCCAAGACCCAGCTGGGACATCCAGCTCATGAATGGGAACTCGTTACCGAAGAACCAAACACCAAGCGTCTTGCCCGCAAGATCGTCGGTAGAGCTGATACCGGAATCGCGACGGCAGGTCAGCATCATCCCCGAAGACTTGAACGGCTGCGCCACGTTTACGACCGGCAAACCTTTTTCCCGAGCCGACAAAGCCGAAGGCATCCAGTTGACCATGATGTCAGCACCGCCACCAGCAAGGATCTGCGGGGGAGCGATGTCTGGGCCACCAGATTTGATGGTCACGTCCAGACCAGCGGCGTCATAAAAGCCCTTGTCTTTTGCAACGTAATACCCGGCGAACTGAGCCTGAGTCACCCACTGGAGCTGGATGGTAAATTTGTCCTGCGCCTGGGCCGTTGTGGCCGCCAGCGAGGCAACAACCGCGGAGGCTGCGATCAGTACGTTTTTCATCTTTTCTCTCCTATTATGATCTAGCTACCGCCTTTGTGAGGGGTGCCAGAAAGTCAGACTGCGCTCGATGATAAGCAGCAGCCCAAAAAAACCAGTGCCGGCAATCGCCGCGACAATGATCTCTGCCCAAACAAGATCCAGAGATAGCGAGCCAACACTCGTCTTGATCCGGAAGCCCATCCCGACGGAGGGTGATCCGAAAAATTCAGCCACAATGGCACCGATCAATGCCAGTGGCGTGCAAACCTTGAGGCCATTGAGGACAAAAGGCATCGCCGCAGGCAGGCGCAACAAGCCCAATTGCTGCACCGGTGAGGCGGCATAGGTTTTAAACAGGTCACGCTCGATGGCGTTGGTCGCGGCCAATCCCTGCACGCAGTTCACCAACATGGGGAAGAAGCACATCGAAACCACGATGGCCGCTTTGGACTCCCAACCAAAACCGAACCACATGACCATGATCGGTGCGAGGCCAACCACCGGCAGTGCCGCGACGAAGTTCCCCAGTGGCAGCAAACCCCGCCGCAAAAAGTCCGACCAGCTGGCCAAAAAAGCAACCATCAGCGCAGCGCCGCACCCGACGATGTAGCCGGTGAGCGCGCCCTTTAGGATGGTTTGGGCAAAGTCTTCCCACAGCATCTCGTAGCTGGTGAACAGCCGAACGACCATTTCGGAGGGCTTGGGCAAGATGACGAAGGACACGTTCAGCCCCCGCACCATCAATTCGACCACCAATACCAGTGTCAGGCCAAAGATAACCGGCACGGCTATTCGCGCGTGCTGTTCGCTCAGTCTTCGGGCCAGAATGATGTTCAGCGCCCACAGCCCTGCCCACAGGACAAACGCACTTACGACCAGCATCATGACGTCACATCCCCTGCATTGCGAAAGCCAAGCCGCCGGTTCACCGCCCGCTCAAGCAATCCAAAGGACACGACCAGGATACCAGCCAGGAGCGCGGCTGAGACAAGATTGGCCCACATCGGAATGGTTTCAGAGCGATAGGAGAACACCAGCAACCGTGCCCCGAGCCCTGCCCGCGCGCCTGAAGGAAGCTCTGCCACCACGGCCCCGACCAGCGCGGCGGCCAGGCCAATCTTCATGGCCGGAAACAGGAACGGCATTGCCGAAGGCAGGCGCAGAAGCCAGAAGGTCTGAAATGCCGTTGCTGACCATGTCTTCATCTGATCTTCGAGGATCGGCTCACTGGATCGCAGCCCTTTGGTCATTCCGACCACAATAGGGAAGTAGCTCAAGTACATTGAAATCACGCCTTTTGGCATGAGCCCGGTCATCCCTCCTGCTGCCATGATCACGATGATCATCGGCGCGATGGCGATAATCGGAATGGTCTGGGAGGTGATGACCCAAGGCATGACCGACAGGTCCATGACCCGCGAATAGACGATGGCCAACGACAGGCTGACCCCGAGCACAAGGCCCAGTACAAATCCAAAAATGGTCGATGAGAGCGTCACCCACGTGTGATAGATCAGCGACCGCTTATAGCCGCGTCGCTTCTCCTTCCATATCCAAGAAAACGTCGCCTGTTTCCGCACTTCAACCACGATTTGGTGAGGAACTGGCAGGCGGGGCTTCTTTTGGGCCCACGTGTCACTGACCAGGTCTGGTAAGGCGATCTCAGCGTCATCAGGGGCCATCATGTAGGTGCGACCAGCGTTCATTGGAACGGCTGCGGCGTACCAGATCAGGACAATAGCCGCGATGATTGTCATCACTGGCAATACTGACCGGGCGAGCCACTGCACCATTAGTGCATGCCCTCACGCAGGGCGTTGCGCACGTCTGACGCCACCGAAAGAAACTCGGTGCTCTCTCGCACTTCCAGGGGCCTGTCCGAAGGCAGCGGATTGTCGATTACTTTGGCGATCCGCCCCGGCCGCGGGGACATGACCACGATCTTGGTTGAGAGATAAACCGCTTCCGGGATCGAATGCGTGACAAACAGCACCGTTTTCTGGGTGCTCCGCCACAGGTCGAGCAGCTGGTCATTGAGCCGGTCACGCACGATCTCATCAAGCGCACCGAAAGGCTCATCCATCAGCAGCAATTCCGCGTCAAAGGCCAAGGCCCGCGCGATTGATGCACGCTGCTGCATGCCGCCTGATAACTGCCACGGGTACTTATTACCGAAACCGTCAAGCTCAACCATTTTCAGCACGGATGCGACCCGCTGGTCTGCGGTTCGCCGATCCTGTCCCATCAGGGCCAGAGGAAGGCGGACATTGCCTTCAACCGTCCGCCAGGGCAGCAGGCCGGGCTGCTGAAAAACATAGCCGTAGGCGCGCTTCATCCGTGCCTCTTCCGGTGAGAGACCGGTCACTCGAACCTCCCCGCCCGTTGGCTTTTCCAAGTCTGCAACAACACGAAGAAAGGTCGTTTTACCGCAACCCGACGGGCCAATGAAGGACACGAACTCCCCCGCATCAATGGACAGGTTGACGCCTTTGAGCGCCTGAACATCTCCCGGAAAGGTCAGCGACAGGCCCTCGGCCGTGACAACACTCATGCGGCGCAAATCCCTCTTGCTTGATCCGTTATCCCTGCCACGACTTTAGACGCCGGACGGAATATTCATTGGGTCGCGCTCGATCTTGCGCGGCGTGTTCAGTTCCTTCCACTTCGACAGCGCCGTGTTAACCGCAGCAAAGGGCTTGCGGCTGACGAACTTTCCTCGGCCCGGCTGTGGCTGGCTGTTCTTGCCGTAAGCCCACACAACGTCACCGCGGCTCAGCGTGTAACGCGCCTGTGCCGTCACGTCGAAGCCTTCGAACACGTTGTAGTCGATGATCGACTTCTGTGTGGTCGCCGAAACGGTCTTGGTCAGGCTCGGATCCCACACCACAATATCCGCATCCGCGCCTTCGACCAGCGCACCTTTCTTCGGATAAATGTTGAGGATTTTCGCGATGTTTGTGGAGGTCGCAGCGACGAACTCATTGGGGGTCAGGCGACCCGTATCGACACCCTTGGTCCAAAGCACCGACAGCCGCTCTTCGAGACCGCCTGTGCCATTGGGAATGAACGGAAAGCCCTTGAGACCCATGCGCTTTTGCTCGGTGTCAAAGGCCGCATGATCGGTCGCTACCACCTGCAACGATCCGGCCGCCAAACCAGCCCACAAGCTGTCCTGATGGTCCTTGGATCGGAACGGTGGTGACATCACGCGGCGGGCGGCGTAGTCCCAGTCCTTATTGAAATACTCGGTTTCATCCAGCGTCAGGTGCTGGATCAGCGGCTCACCAAACACGCGCATGCCCTTCTGCCGCGCCCGGCGGATGGCTTCGTGGGATTGCTCGCAGGACACATGCACGACATAGAGCGGCACACCGGCTGCATCGGCAATCATGATGGCCCGATTGGTCGCCTCGCCCTCAACCTCTGGCGGCCGAGAATAGGCGTGTCCCTCGGGCCCGGTCAGGCCTTGGGACATGTACTTTTCCTGAAGCTCCGCAACGATATCGCCGTTCTCAGCGTGCACCAGCGGCAGCGCGCCCAGCGCCGCGCAGCGTTGGAAGGAGGCGTACATTTCGTCGTCCTCGATCATCAGCGCGCCCTTGTAGGCCATGAAGTGCTTGAAGGTATTTATCCCGCGCTTCACCACTGCGTCCATCTCGTTGAAGATGTCCTGGGACCAGCCCGTGATCGCCATGTGGTAAGAAATATCGATGCAGATCTGGTCCTTGGACTTGGCGTCCCAGGCGTCCAGCGCGTTCACCAGCGAACCATCTTCACCGGGCAGACAGAAATCCACCAGCATGGTTGTCCCGCCCGCAGCAGCGGCAAAGGTGCCGCTCTCAAAGGTTTCAGCAGCGGTCGTCCCCATAAAGGGCATTTCCAGGTGGGTGTGCGGGTCGATGCCGCCAGGGATGACATAAGCGCCAGAAGCATCAATCACCTCGTCGCCCGACAGATTCAATCCGATTTGCTTGATTGTCTCGCCTTCGATTAGGACATCGGCCTCGTAGGTACGGTCTGCGGTGACAACGGTGCCGCCTTTGATGACTTTACTCATGGCTGTTTTCCCTTTCTCTCTCGCTCAATTCTGAGGGTGTTATTGTGGTCTAGGCTTGGCTTCAGGTTACGATTTCTGCGGTTTCGACAACAGCGTGAAACAGGACATTTGTCCCAGCTTCTGCCCATTCCGGCGAAATGTCCTCAGCCTCGTTGTGGCTCAAGCCATCCACGCAGGGACACATGACCATGGCCGTTGGCGTCACGCGATTGATCCAGCAGGCATCATGACCCGCCCCAGAGACAATATCCATGTGGCTGTAGCCCAGACGCTCGGCCGCGCGGCGAACCGCACCCACGCAATCATCGTTGAACGTCACGGGGTCAAAGTGACCGACCACCTCAACCTCGCCCTCAAGACCCAGCTCAGCCGCAATTTCCGCCACACCGGCCCGCAAGCGCGCCTCCATGTCCGCCTGAATATCGAAGTCAGGCGAGCGAAAGTCGATCGTGAAGACCACGCGGCCGGGAATGATGTTTCGGGAATTCGGGTACACATCGCATTGCCCCACCGCACCCAGCGCTTTGGGCTGGTGGCTCATGGCGATGTCATGGGCAAGCTGCGTGACCTTGGCCATGCCCAGTCCAGCGTTGCGCCGCATCGGCATTGGGGTGGATCCGGTGTGCTGCTCCTTGCCGGTCAACGTAACCTGCAGCCAGTTGAGCCCCTGCCCGTGCGTGACGACACCAATATCTTTCCCCTCGGCTTCAAGGATTGGCCCCTGTTCGATGTGAAGCTCAAAAAAGGCGTGCATCTCGCGCGCACCGACCACTTCATCGCCAACCCATCCGATCCGGCGCAGTTCATCACCAAACTTCAAACCTTCTGAGTCTTCCCGGTCATAGGCCCAGTCCTGCGCATGCAAGCCCGCAAAAACACCGCTGGACAACATCGGCGGGGCGAAGCGTGTGCCTTCTTCGTTGGTCCAATTGGTGACCACGATAGGGTGCTTGGTCTTGATGCCCAGGTCGTTCAGCGTTCGAATGATCTCCAGCCCGGAAAGCACACCCAGTACCCCGTCATACTTTCCACCTGTGGGCTGGGTGTCGAGGTGCGAACCGACATAGACCGGCAGTGCCTCAGAGTCTTCGCCCGCGCGGGTCGCAAACATGTTGCCCATGGTATCAACCCCCATGGTGCAACCGGCCTCCTCGCACCAGCGCTGGAACAGATGGCGGCCTTCACTGTCTTCGTCGGTCAGGGTCTGGCGGTTATTGCCGCCCGCGATCCCCGGCCCGATCTTGGCCATTTCCATAAGAGTGTCCCAGAGGCGGGATGCATTGGTCTTGAGGTTGTCGCCGGGGGCGCTCATAGGCGGTTCTCCTGTTCGCTTGCGTGACGGATTATTGCGCGGAGGGGTTGTTGGGGTGGGTTGTCCAATCGGCAAACTCAGCCTCAACTGGCTTACCCGTGCGTTCATCAATCGCACCGGTATCCAGACGCTCCATGGTAATGCATTGGTCTACTGGGCAGACGTTGATGCAAAGGTTACAGGCCACGCACTCGTCATCCTTGACGGTAAAGACCCGCTTGCCGGTCTCATCGACGTCCATAGAAATCGCCTGGTGGCTGGTGTCTTCACAACTGGCGAAACACCGGCCACAGCCAATGCAGGAGTCCTGGTTTATCCGCGCCTTGGTGATGTAATTGAGGTTCAGGTTTTTCCAGTCGGAAAGGTTTGGAACCGCTCGGCCAACGATCTCAGAGGTATCAGTCATTCCCTTGTCATCCATCCACAGCGACAAGCCGGAAATCATCTCCTGCACGATGTGGAAGCCGTAGGTCATCGCTGCGGTACAAACCTGCACGTTGCCCGCGCCTAGGGTCATGAACTCTGCCGCATCACGCCAGGTTGAAACCCCGCCAATGCCGGAAATCGGTAGGTTTGCCAGATCTGGCGTACGCGCGATCTCGGCAACCATGTTCATGGCAATCGGCTTCACCGCTGGACCACAGTAACCCCCATGCGCCCCGCGCCCGTCAATCATCGGCTCGGGCGAGAACTCATCAAGGTTGACGGAGGTAATCGAGTTGATGGTGTTGATCAGTGAAACCGCGTCCGCGCCGCCCTTCATGGCAGCCCGTGCAGGCTGCTTGATGTCGGTGATGTTTGGCGTCAACTTAACGATCACAGGCAGGCGCGAGTACTCTTTGCACCAGGCTGTAACCATCTCAACGTATTCGGGCACCTGCCCAACCGCTGAACCCATACCGCGTTCGGACATGCCATGCGGACAGCCAAAGTTCAGCTCCAGGCCATCAGCGCCCGTGTCCTCAACCTGCGGCAGGATCTCTTTCCACGCCCATTCTTCACACGGCACCATCAGTGAAACAACGACCGCGTGGTTGGGGTAATCGCGCTTGATCCGCTTGATTTCATCGAGGTTTGTCTGCAAGGGACGGTCCGTGATCAGCTCAATGTTATTGAGCCCCATCAGCCGCCGGTCCGCGCTCCAGACCGCACCATAGCGTGGGCCGTTGACATTGACGATTGCCGGGTCGATGCCAAGCGTCTTCCAGACGACCCCGCCCCAACCGGCTTCGAATGCGCGGCGGACGTTGTATTCCTTGTCCGTCGGCGGCGCGGAGGCGAGCCAGAACGGGTTGGGTGACTCAATACCCACAAAGTTCGATTTCAGGTCGGCCATGATCAGGCTCCTTGTGTCATACTGGCGTGAATGTCTTCAGCCGCGTCGCGTCCCTGCGCCACAGCCGTTACGGTGAGATCGTCGCCGCCCAGTGCGCAATCGCCCCCGGCCCAGACACCGCCGCGCGATGTCCGGCCCTGGTCGTTGATCGCGATTTTGCCGCGTACGATGTCCAGTCCGTCAATTTGTTCTTGCTTCAGCGCCTGCCCAATGGCGGTCAGCACCTGATCAGCGGGAAGCACAAAGGTTTCTTCGCTGGTCTGCAAGCCATCTTCAGTGCTGACTGTGTAGGCGAACTCAACGCCGCCTTTGGTCATGCCGATGGGGGCTGCATTCGTGATAATTCGCACGCCCGACGCTGCGGCGTGGTTCTGCTCGTGCCCAGAGGCTGCCATTTTTGCCTGTTCTCGGCGGTAAACGATCGTTACTTCCTCCGCGCCCAGTAGCTTGGACTGCACTGCTGCGTCCACGGCGGTCATACCGCCGCCAATCACCACCACGCGGCGACCAACGGCCAGTTTGGTCAGGTCTTCGGACTGTCGCAAATCTTCGATGAAATCCACGGCAGGCAGCGCCTGGTCGTCATTGACACCCAATGCGTTTACGCCGCCCAGACCAATCGATAGGAAAACAGCGTCGAAATCATCACTGAGTGAGTCCAATGAAAGATCCTCGCCCAGCGCCTTGCCTGTCTCAACCGTAATCCCGCCGATCCCCAGCAGCCAATCCAACTCTGCTTGCGCGAAATCATCGACGGTCTTGTAAGCCGCAATCCCGTATTCATTCAGACCACCGGCCTTGGGACGGGCTTCGAACAGGGTTACCGCGTGTCCATGGAGCGCAAGTCGATGCGCTGCGGCCAGACCTGCTGGCCCCGCACCAACAACCGCAACCGCCTTACCCGTGGCGGCCGCCCGGGTGTAGGGGTGCGTGTCGCGGGTCATCATGGTATCGGTCGCGTAACGCTGCAAAGCGCCGATTTCAACGGGCTTCTGCTCCGCCAATTCGCGCACACAGGCCTCTTCGCAAAGGGTCTCTGTCGGACAAACCCGCGCGCACATTCCACCAAGAATATTGCTGTCAAAAATGGTCTTCGCAGCGGCTTCGGGCGTGCCAGTAGATATCTGTCGGATGAACAGCGGGATATCGATTGACGTTGGACAAGCCTGAATGCAGGGCGCGTCGTAGCAGAAATAACAGCGGTCTGCAGCGACGTGCGCCTCATGCGGGTCAAGCGGTGGATGGACGTCGCAGAAGTTATCGCTCAGCGTCTCAGCATCGAGACGGCCAGCGGTAATGCCGTCCTTGTAAATGGGGGGCAATACAGTCATGGAACCCTGCACTCTTGTTTCCTAAAGGGCGCAACGCTGGCATGACAAGGGCGGTTAGGCAAGTGTTAGCCGACAACTGCGGCAATCTACGCGCAAATGATGCGCAAACCGCCATCTAAAAAGGCAAACAATGATCTAAATGTTTGTCGGTTAGGATAATAGAGGACCCTGGCTCGACTTGATCCGGTTCCAGGAGGAGCCCGTCGAGCCAGAAGATTTCCGTTACGCCTTCTTGTTCATTACAAGAGGCTGCATCTGTGAAACTGGCCTAGCCCCTTATTGAGCGCCTTGATTGTAGCCAACCACGTCTACTAACTCAGACGCACGGCCCCGAAGGTTGCCGATAACGTTCAAATCTCGGCTGTCGGGATTAATATCGCCAAAGCTGGCAACCGTGTCGGAAACCTGAGCTGCTTGCAAAACGGGGTACTCAAAGACTTGCTCGGCATAGATTGACTGAGCCTCTGCCGTGGTGAGGAACTCCATCAGGGCTATCGCTTCCGCAGGGTTCGGCGCGTGCCTGGCCATGGTCATACCTGAGACGTTGACATGCGTGCCCCGACCTTGGTTATTCGGGAAGATCACCTTGAGCGATTTCCGCCACTCCTTTTGCTCGGGCTCTTTCTCGTTGGTTTCCATCAAACCGACGTAATACGTGTTGCCAATACCCAAATCACACTCGCCGGAGTAAATGCCTTTGGCTTGGGCTCGATCATTGCCTTCTGGCTTGCGGGCAAGGTTGTCGCGAAGCCCCTCGAGCCAAGCTGTCGCGGCCGCTTCGCCCAGCTCATCAATCATCGAGGCGAACAGCGCGATGTTGTAGCCGTGTTGGCCGGAGCGGGTGCAGATCCTGCCTTGCCACTTTGGGTCAGCGAGCTCCTCGTAGGTGATACTATCGATGTCTGTTCGATCTACTGAAGCGTAAACCACCCGACCCCGCATGGTCAGACCGAACCACTGGTTCTCGTCATCGCGAAAGCGTGCGGGAATATTGGCGGCAATGACTTCAGAGCTAACAGCCTGCGTAACGCCTTCATTAACGAAGCTGATCAGGCCACCGATATCCGTTGTCAGCAACACGTCCGCGGGCGACCCTGCGCCCTCAGCGACCACGCGGTCCACCAAACCCTTCTTCAGAAAGAGCACTTCCGTATCGATGCCAGTTGCCGCTGTGAAGGCGTCCAAAACAGGCGCGATCAGGTCATCCTGGCGGGTTGAATAGATGTTGACGGTTTGCCCCTGCGCAGTGGCGGTAATACCGATAAGTGCGCTCGCACAGAGCATTCCAAAAAGCTGTTTCACGGGTCTGAACTCTCTTTAGTGATGGTTAATGACGCAGTACTAAAACCCTTAGCTCATATCCGTCAATTCATTTCGTACCATTTTGGTACTCTTTATTTCACAACG
>PAHJ01000103.1 GCA_002705565.1 Geminicoccus sp.
ATCCTTAATTTTACCACCCCTTACACCGGTCACAGGATGTCAAAAGAAGCGTCAAACGCAGTGCTTAGGCCGTCTTGAATGTGGAAGATCATGTCTCTAATTTGGATGCTCCCCTGAAGCACGAAGCGTACCGTCCGGCCCAAAATCACACGTTGGCGCTCCGTTCAGACGGCTGTATCGGGAGAAGGGACGCGCAACGGCCAAAAGCGGTCGCTGAGCCTTTACAGGTTTACTTGAGCGACCTGATACAAGTGCAGCGGACGTAAAGTCTCAACCGCAGGCAGATGAGGGATTGGGGACATGGCTCCTTTTGACCAGCCCGAAGGCGTATGGAAATCAGGTAAGGGCAAGGGCCGTCGCACGCCGAAAGGTCGTCAGGTTGACGAAGCGGCCTGGGCCGACGTTCAACGGCTGCTGGGCCAACGCCCGCGACGCGCTGATTTGCTCATTGAGCATCTGCACCTCATTCAGGACGAGTTTGGACACCTCTCCGCGCGACACCTGCGCGCGCTGGCCGAAGAGATGAAGATGTCTCAGGCTGAAGTGTACGAAGTCGCGTCGTTCTACGCGCATTTTGACATTGTTAAAGGTGACGAAACCCCGCCCCCGGCGCTGACCATTCGCGTCTGCGACAGCCTCGCCTGCGAGCTTGCCGGCGCGCAGGCGCTGAAGACAGCGCTGGAACAAGACTTGCCAGCCGATCAGGTTCGCGTGGTTCGAGCGCCTTGCATGGGCCGCTGCGATACCGCACCGACTTGCGAGCTGGGCCACAACCACATCGACCATGCCACGCCAGAAAGCGTGACGGCTGCGGTTACTGCTAACGACACGCACCACCGGATGCCAGACTATGAAACGCTGGCTGCCTACCAGGCTGCGGGCGGGTACAGCCAGCTGACCGCGCTACGTGGCGGTTCCATGGACCCGGAGGCGGTTCAGGATCGTGTGCTGGAATCCGGTTTGCGCGGCTTGGGCGGCGCTGGCTTCCCGTCGGGGCGCAAGTGGTCGTTTGTGCGCGCCGAGGCTGGGCCTCGCTATCTGGCCGTGAATGGGGATGAAGGCGAACCAGGGACGTTTAAGGATCGCTACTACCTTGAGCGTACGCCGCATCTGTTTCTTGAAGGCATGCTGATTGCTGCCTGGGCCGTCGAGGCTGAAACAGCGTTTATCTACATGCGCGACGAGTACCCTGCGGTGCTGGAAATTCTAGCGACAGAAATCAAGGCGTTGGAAGACGCCGGGATCGTCGAACCGGGGTATATCGACCTGCGCCGCGGTGCCGGGGCGTATATCTGCGGTGAAGAGTCCGCGATGATCGAATCCATCGAAGGCAAAAAGGGCCTGCCCCGCCACCGTCCGCCGTTTGTTGCGCAGGTCGGTGTGTTTGGGCGCCCCACGCTCGTCCACAACGTCGAGACCCTGCACTGGGTGACACGGGTCATGCGCGAAGGGCCTGAAGTGCTCAACGGCGTCGAAAAGAATGGGCGCAAGGGGCTGCGGTCCTACTCTATTTCCGGCCGCGTCAAGGAACCGGGCGTGAAACTGCTGCCCGCCGGGTCAACGATTCTTGACCTGATCGAAGCCGCAGGCGGCATGATGGAGGGTCACACCTTCAAAGCCTACCAGCCCGGCGGCCCTTCAGCAGGCTTGCTGCCAGCAAGCATCAACGACGTGCCCATGGACTTCGACACGCTTCAGCCGCACGGCAGTTTCATCGGCTCCGCCGCGATCGTCGTTCTCTCTGATCACGACAGCGCCAAAGAAGCTGCGCTGAACATGCTGCGGTTTTTCGAGGATGAAAGCTGTGGCCAGTGCACGCCATGCCGCGTGGGCTGTGAAAAGGCCGTGAAACTGATGGAACAGGACAAGTGGGATCAGGACCTGCTCGAAGACCTGTCACAAGCCATGGTGGACGCGTCGATCTGTGGTCTGGGCCAAGCGGCTCCGAACCCGATCCGCCTGACCATGAAACACTTCCCTGAGGAGGTTTGAGCCAATGCCTGACGGAAACCCAGTCGATACGGTCAAATTCACGCTGGACGGCAAGGAAGTCCACGCGCTGCCCGGCGAAACCATCTGGCAGGTCGCCAAGCGCGAAGGCACGACCATTCCGCACCTGTGCTACGCCGATGAGCCCGGCTATCGGTCCGACGGCAACTGCCGTGCGTGCATGGTCGAAGTGGAAGGCGAACGCACACTGGTCGCGTCCTGCATTCGCGAGCCTCGCGAAGGCATGGTCGTCTCCGCCGCCTCTGAGCGTGCCGACAAGGCGCGCAAGACGGTGATGGAACTGCTGGTCGCTGATCAGCCCGAGCGCGACATGGCCCACGACAAGTCATCGCACCTGTGGGATATGGCCGAAATGCAGGGCGTGACGGAGAGCCGCTTTCCTGCGCTCGAAGAATGCCGTGTGCCGCTGCTCGATGACTCCCACGTCGCCATGCGCGTCAATCTTGATGCCTGCATTCAGTGCAACCTGTGTGTCCGCGCCTGCCGTGAAGTGCAGGTTAACGATGTCATCGGCCTGTCTGGGCGTGGTCACGACGCCAAGATCACCTTCGACTTCGACGATCCCATGGGTCAATCAACCTGTGTTGCCTGCGGTGAGTGTGTGCAGGCCTGCCCGACCGGCGCGCTGATGCCCTCTGGCGCAGTTGGCGACAACGAGGTCGGCGACAGTCAGGATTACGACCGCGAAGTGCAGTCTGTCTGCCCGTACTGCGGGGTTGGCTGCCAGCTGTCGTTCAAGATCAAGGACGACAAGATCGCCTGGGTTGACGGCGTCGATGGTCCTGCCAACGAGCAGCGCTTGTGCGTCAAAGGCCGCTTCGGCTTTGACTACATCGCCCATGATCACCGCCTGACCACGCCGCTGATTCGCCGCGAGGATGCACCAGCCAAGGGCCTGAACGTCGATCCGGCGAACCTGTCGTCGCACTTCCGCGAAGCAACGTGGGAAGAGGCACTGGACGCCGCCGCTGGTGGTCTCGCGCGATTGCGGGACAGCGAAGGCGGGCAGACGGTCGCCGGGTTCGGCTCTGCCAAGTGCTCCAACGAAGAAGCCTACCTGTTCCAAAAGTTGATCCGTCAGGGCTTCGGCCACAACAACGTCGATCACTGCACCCGCCTATGCCACGCCTCATCGGTGGCGGCACTGCTGGAGAACGTCGGCTCGGGCGCGGTCACGGCGACCTTCAACGAGATCGAAAACGCTGATGTCGCTATCGTCATCGGCGCCAACCCCATCGAAAACCACCCCGTGGCGGCGACTTACTTCAAGCAGTTTACCAAGCGTGGCGGCAAGTTGATCCTGATGGATCCGCGCGGCATGGGCCTCAAGCGCTACGCGGAGCATTCACTGCAGTTCAAGCCGGGCACTGACGTTGCCATGCTCAACGCGGTCATGAACGTGATTGTGGAAGAAGAGCTCTACGACCAACAATACATCGACGGCTTTACCGAGAACTGGGACGAGATGAAGGCGCACTTGGCCGACTTCACCCCGGAAAAGATGGCGCCGATTTGCGGCATCGAAGCTGACGTCCTGCGGGCTGTTGCACGCGACTTCGCCACGGCCAAAGCCGGGATGATCTTCTGGGGCATGGGGATCTCCCAGCATATCCACGGCACTGACAATTCCCGCTGCCTGATCTCGCTCGCGCTGATGTGCGGGCATGTCGGGCGTCCGGGAACGGGCCTGCACCCACTGCGTGGGCAGAACAACGTACAGGGCGCATCCGACGCCGGTTTGATCCCAATGTTCCTGCCGGACTACCAGTCGGTTGAGGACGAAGGCGTGCGGACGGCTTTCCACGAAATCTGGACCGATGGCGGCGAAGATATTGCCAGCCAGCGCGGTCTGACGGTGGTTGAGATCATGGATGCGGTCCATGAAGACCGGATAAAGGGGATGTATGTGCTGGGCGAAAACCCGGCCATGTCTGACCCCGACGTAGACCATGCCCGTGATGCACTGGCCAAACTCAAGCATCTGGTGGTGCAGGATATCTTCCTGACCGAAACCGCTAACTACGCCGACGTCATCCTGCCCGCCGCCGCGTGGCCAGAAAAAACCGGCACAGTGACCAACACCAACCGTCAGGTCCAGATGGGCCGTCCGGCCGTGCCATCGCCTGGCGAAGCGCGCGAAGACTGGGCGATCACCAACGAACTCGCCAAGCGCTTGGGTCTGGGCTGGACCTACGAGCACCCCAGCGAGGTTTTTGCGGAGATGAAGCAGAGCATGAAGTCGCTCGACAACATCACGTGGGACCGCCTGTTGGATGAGAATGCCGTGACCTATCCGTCACTGAGCCCGGAAGACCCAGGCCAGGCAATCGTCTTTGGCGACGGCTTCCCCCGCGCCGACGGTCGCGCACGGTTTACGCCCGCCAACTTGGTCGCGCCGGACGAGGTTCCTGATGACGCCTTCCCCATGATCCTGATCACGGGGCGACAGCTTGAGCACTGGCACACCGGTTCCATGACCCGCCGTGCTAGCGTTCTGGACGCGCTTGAACCGGAAGCAAACTGTTCGATGCACCCTAGTACGCTGCGTAAAATTGGTGCGGTGCCGGGCGACATGGTCTGCCTGACCACGCGTCGGGGCACCCTCAACGTCATGGTCCGCGAGGACCGTGCAGTTTCCCCCGATCAAGTGTTCCTGCCCTTCGCCTACGTCGAAGCTGCTGCGAACATCCTCACCAACTCGGCGCTCGACCCCTTTGGCAAGATCCCCGAGTTCAAGTTCTCCGCCGTTCGGGTAGAGAAAGCGTCGGTTGACGCATCTGCCTAAGCCCTTTTTTTGACAGTCCACGCAACACCAAGGCCACACCATGTCCTATAAGTCCGACATTGAAATTGCCCGCGAAGCCAAGAAACAACCGATCCAGGAGATCGGAGAGAAACTCGGCATCGGTTATGAAAACCTCCTTCCCTTTGGCCACGACAAAGCCAAAATTTCCGCTGAGTTCATCAAGGCTCAGAAGGGCAAGAAGGACGGCAAGCTGATCCTCGTCACTGCCATCAACCCGACCCCGGCGGGCGAAGGCAAGACCACGACCACCGTTGGACTCGGTGACGGCCTGAACGCCATTGGCAAGAACGCCGCTATTTGTATCCGAGAAGCCTCGCTTGGTCCGTGCTTTGGCATGAAGGGCGGTGCTGCGGGTGGCGGTTACGCGCAAGTTGTTCCGATGGAGGAGATGAACCTGCACTTCACCGGTGACTTTCACGCCATCACCTCCGCCCACAACCTGCTCGCGGCGATGATTGAGAACCACATCTACTGGGGCAACGAGCTTGGCATCGATACCCGCCGCGTTGTCTGGCGGCGTGTTCTGGACATGAACGACCGTGCGCTGCGGGATGTTGTGACCTCGCTGGGTGGTGTTTCGAATGGCTTCCCGCGTCAGTCTGGTTTTGACATCACGGTTGCCTCTGAGGTTATGGCAATCCTGTGTCTGGCCTCTGATCTGGACGATCTCAAGCACCGCTTGGGCAACATCATTGTGGCCTACCGCCGCGACCGTTCCCCGGTGTACTGCCGTGACGTCAAGGCCGATGGCGCCATGACCGTGCTGTTGCAGCAGGCCATGCAGCCCAACCTCGTACAGACGCTGGAAAACAATCCGGCCTTCGTCCACGGCGGTCCCTTCGCAAACATCGCACACGGCTGTAACTCCGTAGTTGCGACCACCACGGCGCTAAAACTGGCCGATTACGTGGTCACGGAAGCGGGTTTCGGTGCTGATCTGGGCGCTGAGAAGTTCATGAACATCAAGTGCCGCAAAGCCGGTCTAGCGCCCGATGCCGTTGTGATCGTGGCCACCGTGCGCGCGATGAAAATGAACGGCGGCGTTGCCAAGGCTGACCTCGGCCCGGAAAACGTCGAAGCGGTAAAGGCAGGGTGCTCGAACCTTGGCCGTCATATCGAAAACGTCAAATCCTTCGGTGTCCCAGCGGTTGTGGCGATCAACCACTTCGTGACGGATACCGACGCAGAAGTCGCGGCCGTGAAGGCCTACGTCGAAGAAATGGGTTCTGAGGCTATTCTGTGTAAGCACTGGGAGCACGGCTCCAAGGGCGTGACCGAACTGGCCACCCGGGTTGCCGAGATTGCCGACAGCGGCATGTCGCAATTCTCGACCCTCTACCCCGACGACATGGGCCTGTTCCAAAAGATCGAAACAGTGGCCAAGCGGATTTACCGTGCTGATGAGGTGCTGGCGGACAAGAAAATCCGCGACCAGCTCAAGGCGTGGGAAGAAGCGGGCTATGGCAACCTGCCGGTCTGCATGGCGAAGACGCAGTACTCCTTCTCCACCGATCCGAACTTGCGAGGCGCACCGACGGGGCATTCGTTGCCTGTTCGCGAAGTGAGGCTGTCAGCAGGGGCCGGGTTCATCGTAGCGATCTGCGGTGAAATCATGACCATGCCAGGCCTGCCCCGCACGCCTGCGGCCGAAGCCATCATGCTCAACGAAGCTGGCGACATCGAAGGGCTCTTTTAAAGAGCCCTGTCCCCCTTATCCAAGGGGGACACGCGCCAAGGCGAGGAGGGGGTTAAGACCGGGGCGGCGGCAGCCGACTAGCCGCACAGTCGCTCACCCCCTCGCGCGAACCAAACGGCGCTCCATACTCAGTCCAAGTTTTCGAGCAACGCCTTTATTGCCGGCTTCAACCCCGGTCCAATCAGGCTGTCTCGTAGGCCGAAAGCCACGTTGGCCAGTACGAATCCTTCCTTGGAACCGCAATCAAACCGCCGTCCCTCGCACAAGTGCCCGAGGGTCTGAGTACCGGCTTTGATACTGGCATCGATGGCATCGGTAAGTTGGATCTCACCGCCTGCGCCCTGCTCCTGTCGATCCAGATAACGCAGAACAGACGAATCCAGAATATAGCGCCCGAAAACGGCCATGTTAGACGGCGCTTGAGCGGGTTCTGGCTTCTCAACGATACCGCGAGCGGTAAAGGTGGTCCCGTCTTCGTGCCAGTGGTCGATATCCAGAACGCCAAATTTTCGGGTCATTTCAAGCTCAACCTCGTCAACAGCAATCAGGTTGGCACCCTCACTCTGCAGGCCTTCATAAACCTCCAGCAGTTGAGCCAAACAGGGTCTGTCACCAAGGATGATGTCGTCCGGCAACAAAACCGCAAAGGGCTCGTCGCCGATGACGTGCCGCGCGCACCAAACCGCATGTCCCAGGCCCAAGGGCTCCTGCTGACGAACGTAGGCGATGGTGCCCGGTGGGAAATTGGTGGCTTCGACTGTCTGCAACGCGTCTTTCTTACCCCGCGCTGCAAGGGTCGCTTCCAGTTCAAAGGCGTGATCGAAGTGATCTTCGATGGCGGTTTTACCCCGACCCGTGACAAAAATCAGCTGCTCGATGCCACTGGACAGAGCCTCCTGCACCGCGTGCTGGATGACCGGGCGATCCACAACCGTCAGCATTTCCTTGGGCATGGCTTTGGTCGCCGGCAAAAATCGTGTTCCCATACCAGCAACAGGAAGGACGGCTTTCCGAATGGGGCGCATGGCTCTTTCTCCGCAAGTGTTTCTTCACGCTAGATTGGATCAAATTACTCTGATTTCCAACCTAGTGATAAATGGCAAAAGGTGCCGCGTTGCGCTGGGTCTATTGATGATTTCAGCCCATCGCCGAGCCCGGCTTTTACCGTTTACATCCGTTTTTGCACCGCTCGATGAATGCGAGTGACCAGGGCCTGAGCAATGGGTGGGAGCGGATAGCCATCTAGCCGTGCAATCACCCCGGGCAAGCTGCCTCGAAACGGTTCGCGGTGGAACCGTAGCTTGGCGACCTCATTACGCTTGAGTTGCGTGGACATGACCTGCGCCGGCAAGACGCCGATCGCATCGGTTTCAGCGATCATCTTGCGCATCAAACCCAGATCCTGCGTCATCAGGAAGGTCGAGCGCACATCATCCAGTGTTTTGAGTTCATCTGGATAGGTCTGGCGCACGTTCTCCAGGTACCAAACCGGCGCGTCCGCAGCGAGGAAAGGATAGGGGCGAATGTCCTGAATGCGCAGTGAACGCCCGACCAGTGGATGCCCAGTCCGACACACGCAAATCGGCGGCGCAAGCGGAATGCTGTCGTAGACTAGCGCGTCGGTGCGCCGGTCCGGCGCGAGTCCTACGTAAATATCGATCGTTTTGTTGATCAGGCTGTGTTCCATCGCCTGCCAGTTTCGTGACAGCACCTTGATCCGCACGTGGGGATGGCGGCGCATCATGCTGACCAACACCGGTGCCAGCAGGCTTTCCGCGACGTTTGGATCCGAACCGATGGTCAGGACACCGGTTTCCCAGTTCCGCATCATCGCCACATCGCGCTCCGCACGCTCGATCTCCACCAGCGCGGAACGCGCTGCCTCCACCATGCGGCGGCCAAAGGCTGTGGGGACCGTTTCCTGCTTGTTGCGAACGAACAGAGGCACGCCGTAGCTGTCTTCCAGCTTGGCAATGGCCTGGCTCAACGCTGAGTGCGTCACACCGAGGCGCTCTGCGGCCTTTCTAAAGTTTCCCGCATCAGCCAGAGTAACGATCTGGCGCAGGCTGCGCATACGATCCATAATGTCTCAATTGGTTAGTTTTATTAGGCCAACTTGGCATCATCGGTAAGACCTTGACGAAACATATCATAAGCTCTTCTCAAGCTAAGGTGCAAGCAGAGGTAAGGTAATAAGCAATGCTGAAATCTGGTTCCCACTATGAAGTTTTGGTTATCGGCACAGGTTTTTCGGGCCTGTGCGCGGCCATAAAACTCAAGGATCGGGGACTTGAGGACTTCGTGGTCGTGGACAAAGCCAGCGGGATCGGTGGTACTTGGCTGGCAAACCGCTATCCCGGCGCGGCCTGCGATGTCCCTTCGCACCTGTACAGCTTTTCCTTCGCACCCAACCCAAACTGGAGCCACATCTACTCCCGTCAGCCAGCAATCCTGGACTATATGCACAACGTGGCCGAGCGCTTTGATCTGAACCCGCATATCCAGCTCGGGGTTGAGGTGCTGGAAACCGTGTTCGATGAGGCCAAGGGCCGATGGACCATCTACTACCGCGATTGCGCGGAGGAGGGTGCAAGACTTTGGGTGACGGCGCGGTTCATCATCAATGGTATGGGCGGGCTGCATCGCCCTTCGTTTCCAGCCATCCCTGGACGGGACCGCTTTGCCGGGAAAGCTATGCACACGGCGCAGTGGGATACCGATTACGACCTTTCAGGCAAACGGGTCGCGGTGGTGGGGAGCGCCGCCAGCGCCGTCCAACTGATCCCAAAAGTGGCGAAAGCGGCAGCCCAAGTGGATGTCTATCAGCGAACCCCCAACTTTATCGCACCCCGCCGAGACCGCGCCTATCGCCCATGGGAACGGCGGCTGTTCTCCCTCTTGCCGTTTACGGCAAAGCTGCACCGCGCCGCTATTTTCTGGCGGCTTGATCTGCTGCTGTTTCCACTGGTCAAACGTCCCCGCGTCCGAGCGCGTGGGGCTCGGCAGCTTCGACGGTTCATCACGGCCGTGGTGCGCGACAAAGCGCTGCAGAAGGCGCTGACCCCGGAATATGAACTTGGCTGTAAGCGCATCCTCATTTCCGACGACTTCTTCCCCGCGTTGAACCGTGAAAACGTTGATTTGCTGACAACCGGGATCGACAGCATGGACGAGTGCGGCATTGTCGATGGGGCGGGGGTTCACAGGCCCTACGATCTGATCGTCTATGCGACTGGGTTCAGCATTCAGGAGCAGTTCTTTGGCCTGAACGCGGTCGGTCGCGGGGGCGTTACGCTCTCGGAGGTCTGGGCGGAGGGCGTGCAGGCGCATCGCGGCGTCATGCTCGCCGGGTTCCCCAACTACTTTCTGACAACCGGACCCAATACCGGCGTGGGCACCACATCGGTTATCTTTATGATTGAACGCACCACGGACTGGATCATGCAGGCGATCGACCGCGCCCGAGAGACCGGCTCGACGCTGGATGTCAAACCCGCCGCTCAGCACGCCTACAACGACCGTATCACCAAGGAATTGGACGAGACTGTCTGGGCTTCGGGCTGTGATAGTTGGTACAAGAGCCCCAACGGCCGGATCGAAGTCCTCTACCCCGGCAATGCCACCATGTTCGCCCGCGAAATGCGTCGGCCCAATTTTGATGAGCTGATATTGGAGACGCGCCCTTGAGTACGGTTTTTGAAGACAATCCCGATCTGGGCGGTTTCGCAGCGCCACAGTTCCTGCCCGTGGCCGAAGCCTTCATCAAAAACTTTCGGGAACGTGACGAAATCGGCGCCTGCGTCACCGTGATTCATCAGGGGCAGACGGTGGCAGATCTTTGGATGGGGCATCAAAACCCGGCAAAGACCGTGCCCTGGGACGCGCAAACGCTGCTGCCCGTATTTTCCAACACCAAAGTTGCTACGGCCCTGTGTCTTCACAAGCTGGTGGACGAGGGCAAAGTCGACCTCGACGCGCCCGTCGCAACCTACTGGCCCGAGTTCGCGGCAAAGGGCAAAGGCGCGGTTCCCGTGTCGTCCTTGCTGAACCATTCTGCGGGGCTGCCTGCGGTTCGACAACCGTTGCCACATGCCAGTTTTAGGGATTGGGAGTTTATGACCCAGACGCTGGCCGCAGAAGAACCGTTTTGGGAACCAGGGACCACCAACGGCTATCACATGGCGAGCTTCGGGTGGCTGGTTGGCGAAGTGGTGCGACGGGTTTCGGGGATGAGTCTGGGCGCCTATTTCGACCAGCACTTCCGCCAGCCAACTCAGGCAGAATTCTACATCGGCCTGCCGCGTAGCGAGTACCATCGCTTCGCCCCGGTGCTGCTCAAGCGGCCGTCTCTGATCACCGTGCTCGGCCACCCTTTCCTGCGCCGTGTCGTCCTCAATCGAAACTCCATCCCTTCCCTGTCGCTGATCAACTCAGGTCGCTTCAGCCCGAACAAGCCGATTTACTGGCCCGCCCACATTGGTGGTGGCGGTGGGATCGGCAATGCTCGGGGTATGGCAAACCTGTACCGGCCTTTAGCGGAAAATGACGGAACCTTGCTCAGCCAGGCCGCCGTTGACCGACTGAGATCCCCGTCTATGGAAACCCGGAACGACCTCAACCTTGGCCTGCCAACGCGCTTTTCGCTCGGGGCAATGCTGCGCATGGATAATGGTGGTGAGGCCAGCCGCGGAAGCTCCTTGCTCATCCCCAACGGCGCCTTTGGTCACACCGGCATCGGTGGCTCGGTCAGTTTTGCCGATCCCGATCAGCGCATTGCCTTTGGCTATGCCATGACGCGACTGGGTACCGGACTTTTTGTCAATGAGCGTGGACAAGACTTGATTGACGCTGTTTACCAAGCCCTGAGTTGACTAAACGAGCGGTTCAGGGCTGTGAAACAAAACCTTGTGAAGTTGTAACATTTGTTACATCAGCCTCCGATAACCCCTACCACAAAAACGCGACCCAAGGCCGACACCACCATGAGTGATATATGGAACGACCTCACCCAACGCGCTAAAGACGCCAAAGCGCGATCGATTTTGAGTTTGTTTGAAGCTGACGCTGACCGCTTTTCCACCTTTTCCGCGCAGCATGACGGCTTGCTTTTGGATTTCTCCAAAACCAACATCGAACCGGACACGCTCACAGCACTGCATGCACTGGCAGAGGCCGCCAACCTGCCCGCGCAGCGCGAGGCCATGTTCAGCGGTGCAACGATCAATGTCACCGAAGGACGCGCGGTCCTGCACACGGCCCTACGCCCGGACCCATCCCGCCCTGTCATGGTGGACGGCGAAGACATTACGGTCGGCGTCCGCGCGTCTCTGGACCAGATGGCCGCCTTTGCCGAAGGTCTGCGGGAGGGCAGCATCCTTGCTTCTGACGGTCAGCCTTTTACCGACGTCGTCAATATCGGGATCGGTGGTTCAGACCTCGGTCCCGCCATGGCCTGCCGCGCCCTGTCGCCCTATATCGCGCAGATCACCCCCCATTTCGTCTCCAACATCGACGGCGCGCATGTGGCTGATACGCTGGCGGGACTGGACCCGCAGCGGACGCTGGTGATCATCGCGTCGAAGACCTTTACCACCATTGAGACCCTGACCAACGCAGACACCGCGGTTGCGTGGCTCAAGGAAGCGGTTGGGGAGCAGTACGGCGCGCATCTCGCCGCTGTATCCACGGCCGAAGACCGCACCTCCGCCTACGGCATCGACCCCGCCCGGGTGTTTGGGTTCGAGGACTGGGTTGGCGGGCGCTACTCCATGTGGGGACCGGTGGGCCTGAGCGTTATGATCGCGATTGGGCCAGAGCACTTTTCGGACTTTCTTGCCGGTGCGCGGTCGATGGACAGCAACTTTCTGAATGCGGAGCCGGGACAAAATCTGCCGCTGCTGCTCGCACTGGTCGGGCTGTGGCACAACAACTTCTGCGGCCATGAAAGCCGGGCTGTGCTGCCCTATGACCAACGTTTGGGCCTGCTGCCGGCCTACTTGCAGCAGCTGGATATGGAATCCAACGGCAAGCACACGACCAAAGACGGTAAACCCGTGGCTGGGATGACCGGACCGATCGTCTGGGGTGAGCCCGGAACCAACGGGCAGCATGCGTTCTATCAGCTGCTGCACCAAGGCACCCGGATTGTTCCTGCAGAGTTCCTGATCGCGGCAAAGGGCCATGAACCGGGTTTGGCTCATCAGCACGAGATCCTGAAAGCCAACTGTCTGGCACAGTCCGAGGCCTTGATGGTCGGCACGCAGCAAGCCGACCCACAGCCGACCCCGGAGCGCCGTTTTGACGGCAATCGACCATCAATCACGCTGGCCTATGAGCGCCTGACCCCCTTTGTTTTGGGGCAGCTTGTGGCGCTGTATGAGCATCGCGTGTTTGTTGAAGGCGCCGTTTGGGGGATCAATAGCTTTGACCAGTTTGGCGTCGAGCTTGGCAAGAAAATGGCTAAGGAGGTCCAAAACGACCCGGATGCTCTCGCCCGCATGTCCGCATCAACACGGGGTTTGTCAGACTTTCTCACCTGAGACATGTCGCACGAGGGGTTTGCCCAAGCTCGGGAACAGGTTTAAGGCTTAGGAACATTAAACCAAGGAAGTTCTCGACCATGTCCGTTCTCTCCAGCCCCCTGTTCAAACAGCAGTGCTACATCAACGGTCAGTGGATGGACGCCAAATCCGGCGAAACCATCGACGTTACCAACCCAGCAACCGGCGACGTGCTCGGCACCATCCCTAAAATGGGTGCAGCTGAGACCGCTGAGGCCATCGAAGGCGCTCGGATCGCACAGAAGGCCTGGGCCGCGATGACGGCAAAGGAGCGCCACGGCATCCTGATCAAGTGGTACAACCTCATGATGGAAAATCAGGGGCCACTGGGTGAGCTTTTGACGCTGGAACAGGGCAAGCCGCTGGCCGAAGCCAAAGGCGAAATCGCCTATGGCGCAAGCTTCATCGAGTGGTTCGCTGAAGAAGGCAAGCGGACCTATGGCGAAATCATCCCCGGTCACCAGCGCGACAAGCGCATCCAGGTGATCCGCCAGCCGATTGGCGTGACCGCCGCCATCACCCCGTGGAACTTCCCCAACGCCATGATCACTCGCAAGGCGGGCGCAGCGCTCGCAGCTGGGTGTTCGATGGTGGTCAAGCCAGCCACAGCAACCCCCTACTCTGCGCTCGCGCTCTGTGTTCTTGCTGAACAAGCGGGCATTCCGGCAGGTGTGTTGTCGGTGCTAACCGGCTCGTCTGCGGCTATTGGCGCGGAAATCACGTCCAACCCAACGGTACGCAAGCTCTCTTTCACCGGCTCCACCGAAGTGGGCGCTAAGCTGATGGAGCAGTGCGCGCCACAGATCAAGAAAACCTCGATGGAATTGGGCGGCAACGCGCCGTTTATCGTCTTTGACGATGCCGACCTCGACGCGGCGGTTGAAGGCGCAATCATCTGTAAGTTCCGCAACAATGGCCAGACCTGTGTCTGTGCCAACCGTATTTACGTGCAAGCCGGCGTCTACGACGCATTCGCAGAAAAGTTTGCAAAGCGGATCGGTGAAATGAAGGTTGGCAACGGTATGGAAGACGGCGTTGCCTTTGGCCCGCTGATCGAGCCGCAGGCCGTCGATAAGGTCAAGGAACACGTCGCCGACGCACTGTCCAAGGGCGCAGACATCATTCTGGGTGGCAAGGAACACGAGCTGGGCGGTCTGTTCTTTGAGCCGACCATCATGACCAACGTCGATCGCAGCATGATGGTAACGCAGGAAGAGACCTTTGGCCCGCTGGCGCCGCTCTACCGCTTCGAAGACGATGACGAAGTGATCGAGCAGGCCAACGACACCCGCTTCGGTCTGGCGTCCTACTTCTACTCCCAGAACCTCTCGCGCGTTTACAAAGTGGCTGAGGCGCTGGAATACGGCATCGTGGGCATCAACACCGGCATCATCTCCACCGAAGTTGCACCCTTTGGCGGGATTAAGGAGTCCGGTCTGGGCCGCGAGGGTTCGAGCCACGGGATCGATGACTATCTGGAAATGAAGTACATGTGTCTGAGCGTCTAAAGACGCTCTAAGACCACGGCCTATCAGGCTAATTTTGATAGGCTATCAGCGGTAAAGGCGCGGTAGCCTTCGCTCGTCACGCGAAGGTGCTGCGCCGTCAATCCGTGCAGGTCAGGCAGGCGGTGAAACGGCACGGTTGGAAAGGCGTGATGTTCGGCGTGGAAGGGCATATTCCACGCGAAAAACCGGATCAGCGGTCCGGTAAAGGTCGTCCGGCTGTTCTCAAACATATTCGCGACAAAGGCACAGCGACCGTGCTCTGCCATCAAATACAGCCGCAAAACTGGTTGCCCCAGCACCACAGGCACCACCCACACCCACAGCAGCAAAGCACTTTGCAGCGCGATCGATGCGGCGATCAACACGCCATACAGGCCCAGCAGGATCAGCGCTTCCCGCCGGATTTTGGCGCGGCCTGAAGCCGGTACAAAGGCGTCCTGACTGCGGCCTGATGCGTTGGTCAGCAACACCTTGAACGACGCGATCCACAGCGGAATTCCGCTGACGTGACGGATGTACTGCCAGCGGGTTTCGGGCACCTTTCCTGCGAGTTCGGGGTCGCGGTCCGGATCCTGCGTGTGGCGGTGGTGCTCGAAATGGAAGAACCGGAACCACTCCGGCGGCAGCACCAGCAGCGCGCCGCACCCGCGCGCGATCCAGTCGTTGAGCCACCGGCTGGCAAAAGCAGTCCGGTGAATCGCTTCGTGGTTCAGCGTGAACAGCATCACCTGCGCCGCGCCCAGTGGCAGCAGCAAAACCCACCAGAATGGCACCTTGAACGCGATCAGCCCGCCTAGTACCCCGATCACGCCAAGATGGCCGGCAAGATGCATCAGGCCAGCCCGGTTTGACTTGGCAGTCAGGGCGCGGCGCTGTTCAGGCGTCAGTTCGGCGACAAATGCGCGGTGGTCCATGGATCTTCTAGACTTCCTCAGAGGACAACGAATGGAAACCACATTTAAGCCCTCCCCCGCTGAGGATAAAGCACCGATTTTGACGCAGTACCAAACGGGGAGCCTCAGCCGGAATCAGGTCAGTATCTCGGGGGCTCGTGAATGGCATGGGGCGCGGAGGCGGCATCGGGCTCAGGCTGCTGACGCATGAATATGCGAACCACCACAATCGCAGCATAGATCAACCCCAATACCCCGGCGGTGTACATATACGCCGTCGCACCAAAGAACTTGGTCAGCAGTGACGTTGCCGCCGGGATGATGGTCGCGCCAATGGACCAGATCATGGTGAGCGAGGCGGCGAGCATGACGTACTCGTCAGAACGAGCGTGATCATTCGCTTGGGCGGTGGAGATGGAAAAAATTGTCTCCGTTGCCCCGGCCCAAAGCGCAAAAGCCGCAACCAGCAGGAAGAAGTTTAATCCGCTAATCTGGCTGGTCAGCCCGGCAAACGCGGTGATCATCAGCGCACATATGACCAGAACCCAGCGCCGGTCCCAGCGGTCTGAGATAATCCCTGCAGGGATTTGCACGCCAATGATGCCGATTTGCATGAGCAGCAACAGGAAACCAATCTGACCGGGCTGGAACCCCATGGCTTGCCCGTAAATCGGCGCAAAGCCCTGCACCAGCAGTGTCAGACCGCCAACAAAGAACATGCCCAGAAACCCCACGGGGGAAATTTGCCATGTCCGGCGCAACCGAACCGCAGAATCCTGTGCGATATTGGCTGACGGTAGCCCCTTTAACAGGAATGGCAGCGCGGCCAATGCGGCCAGGACAATCGAAACCCGTGGCGCCATACTGGTGGTCACGTCCATGAAGCTGATGCCAAAACCACCAACGCCCATGCTAACAATAAAGCTGGAATAAAATACGGTCTGCACACGGCCCCGCGCCTGATTGGTGACCACGGCGTTGATCCAGCTGTAGCTGACAATAAACAGGATCGACACCGCCACGCCATAGATCAGCCGGGACAATGACCAGGGCAGCGGATGCGACGTGACGGCGAGAAGCGCATGCGCACTGAGCAGCATGGCGAGAGCCATCATGTACGCCCGCGCCATGC
>PAHJ01000104.1 GCA_002705565.1 Geminicoccus sp.
CGCGGACGTCGTGGCAGAAATACTTGCCCCCGAACTGCGCGCCGATCCCCATTTGCCGCGTCAGCTCCAGCACTTGCGCCTCCATCTCCAGATCCCGGAACGCGTGCCCGGCTTCACTGCCGGCCGTGGGCAGCGCGTCCAGATAGCGCGAGGACGCCATTTTGACGGTCTTCAGGTTTAGCTCCGCCGATAGTCCGCCGATGACAATGGCGAGGTGATAGGGCGGACAGGCTGCCGTCCCCAGCGTACGAATTTTCTCATCCAGAAATGCCAAAAGTCGCGCCGGATCCAGTGTCGAGGGCGTCGATTGGAACAGAAAGGTCTTATTCGCAGAACCACCGCCCTTGGCCATGAACTGCAGCTTGTAGGCGTCTTCACCCTCCTGGGCGATGTCGATCTGCGCGGGCAGGTTGGTGCGCGTATTGCGCTCCTCGTACATGGAAATTGGGGCCAGCTGGCTATAGCGCAGATTATTCTTGGCGTAGGCGTCCAGCACCCCCTGCCCCAGCGCCTGCTCATCGCCGCCCGGGGTCCAGACCCGGCGCCCTTTCTTGCCCATGATGATCGCCGTGCCGGTATCCTGACACATGGGCAACACCCCACCAGCGGCAATCGATGCGTTCTTCAGATACTCCAGGGCCACGTAGCGATCATTCTGGCTTGCGTCGGGGTCATCGAGAATCGAGGCAAGCTGTTGCAGGTGGCCGGGCCGCAGGAAATGGTTGATGTCGCGAAAGCCCTCATCCGAAAGCGCCCGCAGCGCCTCTGGATCGACCACAACCACCTCTTCGCCGCGAAAACGATCCACGCCGACCCCGCCAATATCCAACTTTCGATAGGGGGTTGGATCGTTGCCAAGGGGAAAGAGGGAGGTGACAGAGGGGGAATCAGACATAATCAGTCTCTCCGGGATGATGGAATCGGCATGAAATGTGGACCGATCTGCGCGCCGGATCAACGGCCCTGAACCGCAGACTGGCGGATTTATGAAGTTTCGGCCTAATCCTGCGGCGAGCGCGGGATGCGAATATAGGTCGTTGTCATATGCGCCACTTCCCGCGTGCTGCCGTCGGCAAAGACTGCCATGGCCTCTGCTTCCATGATCAGCAGCTTGGCACCGTCCTTGATGGTGCGAGCGGTGGCGATGATGGTGTCGCCTTCGCCGGGGCCGAGAAAGTTGACCTTGAGCTCCGTGGTCAGGGTCATTTCGTCCTCGTTGATCAGTGTCACCGCGCACATGCCTGTGGCCGTGTCCAGCAGCGAAGTTATAGCCCCGCCGTGCACGTACCCCATCTGCTGATACACCTTGGGCTGAACTGGCATAGACATGGTCACCTGACCATGCTCGATGATCAGCGGCGTGATATCCAGCGTCTTCGAAAAATGCTGCCCGCTGATGGCTTTCCGCACCCGTTCTTCAAAGCCTGCTTGCTGCGAAGACTGTGGCCGACGTGGCACTCTGCGGAACTGCTTGTCGATGATCGAACGATCCAAGGCCTTCTTCCCCCTTTTTTCGGTGAACCAACAGCGCTAAAGATACCTCAGGTGTGGGCGCATAAACATCAGAATAATCACCAAACAGCCCCGCCCGTCTTGAACAGTGGCTCCGGCCACCATTCATTGGTCCGTATCGAGGGGGATTTATGAAACGCGCCTTACCACGTCCTGGCAAAGCCTTTGCGTCGCTCGCAGGCCTGTGTCTGATCGCGCTTGGCCTGACAGCCTGCGACGAAACCACGATGATCGATGGCATGAGCGGCACCAACAGCTCTGCCATGGCAAGCAGCGGCGGGAGTGAGACCAATGGCAGCCTGTCAGCGGACATCATCGATCGCGCTCGGCCCGAAGAAATCGATCGCAGCAAATACACCATGATCGTTCCGGTCCAGGGCAGCGAGTTCCAGCACGACCTGTTCAAGTCACCCGCCCATGCAAGCGAAGCGGGCTATTGCCTCTCCTCAGGCTTTGGGGATGTGACCAGAGTGATCCAGGCCAGCGACCCACGCACCCGGCAGAGTTTCTACTTTATCGAGTGTGAGAAATCCGACCCATCGCTGGCCGGTCTGGATGACCGCATTGCGGATCTTCAGGCCCAGCAGGCTGGCTTCAACGCGAAGACTGCTGAAATGCGCGCAGCGGCCCAGGCGGCGGCTTCCCAGGCCGACACCCAAGCAGACCCCTATGCCGACTGTGAGATCGGTCAGGGCGGCTATCCCATTGTCAGAGACGGGTGTGGGCCAAAGGGTAACTGAGGCGCGCGTAACCGCGCGTCTGGCACGGCTGCAGACTACCCCTCGCGGCGCGTCATGAACGCCAGTCGTTCAAACAGCTGCACGTCCTGCTCGTTCTTTAGCAGGGCGCCATAGAGCGGCGGGATCACCTTCTTCGTCGCGGACTCCCTCAGAACGCTCTCGTCAATGTCCTCGGCCATCAGTAGCTTCAGCCAGTCGAGCAGCTCCGAGGTTGAGGGCTTCTTTTTCAAGCCGGGGATATCACGCAACCCAAAGAAAGCTTCCAGCGCGACTTTGAGCAGCGACTGCTTGATCCCCGGATAGTGTACGTCAACAATCTTGGTCAGCGTCTCGCGGTCGGGGAAGGCGATGTAGTGGAAGAAACAGCGGCGCAAGAATGCGTCGGGCAGTTCCTTTTCGTTGTTCGAAGTGATGATGATAATCGGCCTTTGCTTGGCCTTTACCACCCGGTTCAACTCGTAGACAAAGAACTCCATCTTATCGAGTTCGAGCAGCAGATCGTTGGGAAACTCGATGTCGGCCTTGTCAATTTCGTCGATGAGCAAAACCACGCGTTCGTCGCTGTCGAAAGCGTTCCAGAGTTTTCCTTGGACGATGTAGTTACCGATGTCGTGCACCCGCTCCTCGCCCAGCTGACCATCGCGCAAGCGGCTGACAGCGTCGTATTCATAGAGCCCCTGACGCGCCTTCGTGGTCGATTTGATATGCCACTGGATGAAGGGCGCACCCAGCGATTGGGCAACCTGTTCAGCCAGCATGGTTTTGCCCGTTCCCGGCTCACCCTTGACCAGAATAGGTTTCTCCAAGGTGATCGCGGCATTGACTGCCATCATCAGCCCGTCATCAGCGACGTAGGCATCGGTCCCGGTAAAGCGCGTGGTCATGGGAAGTCTTTCCTCGGTTCAGTCTGTCGGTCGGCAGGGGGAGCTCAGGCGGCGCGGCGTATGATCACGCTGCCAGCTGAGTAGCCTGCTCCAAAGGAACACAGCACACCCAAATCTCCAACGCTTAGATCACTAGAATGCCGATGAAACGCAATAATACAGCCCGCGGATGAGGTGTTGGCAAATTCATCTAACACTACTGGTGCCTCATCCTCATCCGGGACACGTCCCAGGACCTTGTTGGCGATGAAATCGTTCATGTTCTTGTTGGCTTGATGCAGCCAGAATCGGCGCACGTCATCGGCGGCCAAGTCATGTTCACTCAGGTGCTCACCGATCATTTCCGCGACCATGGGCACCACTTCCTTGAACACCTTTCGCCCCTCTTGCTGGAACAGCAGGTCCCATCCGGTGCGCTGATCCGCTTCTGTGCGGTTGAGGAAGCCGAAGTTGTTGCGGATGTTGTTCGAGAACTGAGTTTTCAGCTTCGACCCCAGCAGGGACCAGACGGGCCCAGCTGCCCGCTCCACTGCCAAGTCTTCGCGCTCGACGATCACGGCTGTACACACGTCGCCAAAGATAAAGTGGCAGTCCCGGTTTTCCCAGTTTAGATGCGCCGAGCAGATTTCCGGATTGATCATCAGAATCCGCCGCGCCTGGCCCGAGCGCACTGCCGCCGCTGCCATGTCGATGCCAAAAGTTGCTGACGAACAGGCCACGTTCATGTCAAAGGCCCAGCCTGTGTCCATCCCAAGTGCAGCCTGAATCTCGATCGACATCGCCGGATAAGCGCGCTGCATGTTCGACGCCGCGCAGATTACGCCGTCGATATCGGCGATCTCCAGCCCTGCCGTCGCAATCGCATCGCGCGCCGGTTGGATTGCCATTTCGGCCTGAATAGAAAGCTCTTCATTTGTGCGCGTGGGCAGCGAAGGTGCCATTCGGGCAATATCCAGAACCCCTTCTTTGTTCAGCACGTAGCGCGCGCGGATCCCACTGGCTTTGACAATGAATTCGTCCGAAGACGGGGACAGCGCCTCCACCGTGCCCGCTTCGATCGCTGCGGCGTTCTCGGCGTTAAAAGTCTCAACAAACGCATTCAGCGCTTCAACCAACTCCGCATTGGTGATGGTATTGGGCGGCGTGAACAACCCGGTCCCGGAAATAGCAGCAGAATACATGCGCGCGAGCCTCTTTTCCCATAGTCACTGGCTCGCTTATGCCGCAATTACGCCGCCCTGCCTAGAAGCGGCGCTTTCGCTCTGCTGTCATCTTTTTCGCACCAGGAAGAAGGAACCATCGGGCGCCTGATAGGCCTGAAAGCCTTGCGGCACAGCAAGTTGGAAGCCGGGCGTCACTGCCACGGGGACCGATCCCGCTGGAAAAGCAATGGTTTGACCGGGGATAAGTTTCCGCACCAGAAGGGGTTTTAGCTGATACCCGCCTTGGTTTCCTAACCGCTTTGTTGGGGTTGAGTGACCAGAGGTGCTGCCATAGTCCATAGGCGCTTCGTCAGGCTGGGAGAATGCGCTGTCGTCAAAATCGTCAAAGCGGCTATCGCTCCCAACATCGTTATTGGCTTCGTCGACTTCATTCCAGGCAGCGAGTTCTTCAGGCGTAAGATCATCAAGAAAATCGTCGTCCCAGCCCTCCTCGTCATCATTCGCCAAGCCTTCGGCTTCGAAATCGTCTGAGGACGCGAAGTCGTCTATTTCAAAATCAGCGCGGGCCTCCTCTTGGCCGTCAAAGGTGTTGTCCGTGGCGGCAATCAACAACTCGCCGTCACTGGCCGGCGTGAAGGCTGTTGTGGACAGAGCGCTGGTAACCTTCTCATCGGTTGTCGTCATGAAAAGCCGGTCTCCAGCCTCCATTGTGTCACCTGCCGCAATCTCATCAGTGGTTGTCTCCGCGAGGTTGGCCGGGTCAGCCTTCCGCAACTCAGTCAGCTGTTCGAGCACCGTGGGTCCGGCGGCTTCCTCCTTAAATTCAGCTGGTGCAATCACAGCAGCGAAGGAGAAGTCCATCTGCTGATCGGTATCACGGTCAATCTCAGCCAACCCAAAGGGCCGGAATTCCGTGAGCGACTGAGGGTCCATCCCCGAGACGAAGAAGCGCATGTCCACAGCCACCGAAACCGTCTCCCCCGCCTCTATCACAGGGACAATGTCCAACATCATGGGAACCGATGTAGCGTTGTACCCTGGCGAGGGAACAAAGCGGCTGGTTCGAATGGACTGATCGACAACGTTCACGGGTGAGTCCAAACCAATGAAGTGGCTCTGCAGGACAGCCGGAAGCGGCAGTTCCACCAGCACGTTCTGCGCGGGCGCAGTTCCCGTGTTCGCAACTGTGGTTTCCACAGTCAGGAGCAGTTCCGCTTGTTCGCCGACGCCTTCAATCTCGCCGCTAAGCCGGGTTGCGATGTCAAGACGGCCAAAACCAACCGGCGTGGCGTCATTGCCTTCTTCACCGTCACCATCGGCGTCGATGCCCATGGTGGAAAACGTGTCGGCGGGGTCGCCGATCACTGTGTCGAGTTGGCCATCACCGCTCAAATCAATCCGCGCAAAGCTTGCCGCGCGGTTCATCAAAGGTTCGGCGGTCTTGCTGTGATCCACGGTAAAGGTGATTTCCACCTCTACCTGCATGCTCTCACCCGGCTGCAGGATCGCATCACCACCCACGAAGCGTTCAACGTTGTTGATGTTAACGAAAGCGTCCGGGATGTCCGACGCGGTGAAGCTGGTTGATTCGGTGTCCAGAGACAACACTTGCACGTCCAGAATATCCACTACAGCACTGTTTTCTAGGAATAAATCCGCCATCGCCAAGTCGTGCAACACCATGCCGCCGGTATTTTCGAGGGTGAACTTAAACCGGGTGGAAAGGACTTCAGGGTTTTGATCTTCCGAAACCGGTCCAGGCAACACCGTTACTGCCTTCAGCAGGCGCATTCCAGGCAGCGGTGTACTGTCATTCAGTGGATTTTCGTCACCATCTTCGTCCAACGCGCCGCCCTTCAAGTCATTGTCCGAGCTAAACTGGTATTCTTCGCCCGCCACGCTCGCAAACAGGTCTCCACGGATAGACAAGGGGGCGAAAACCTCCAAAGCGTCTTGATCGTAGTGAACCGTCAAACGAAGCAATGCCGTATCTTTGGGACGCAAAGCTGCGCCGGGCAGGAACACGCGGTCGGATCCGGTTAAGCCTGTGAAAATCGGGCTGACCGCCATCCACGAGCCGAGCTTGGCCGGCGGAACCTCGAGAACCGGCTTGCCAACAATGCCAACAAACGCCGCGCCCAGGTGACGTTGAACATCCACCATCAACGAAAGGTCCTTGAGAACCTTGTCCCCGGTATTGGTCATGGCAAAGACGATATCGGCCTCAAGCTGATCGCTGTCAGGGCGCTTTCGCAGGGCGATCAAATCGGTTTTCAGCCGCGCATCGACCATGCCTTCATCGGCGGTTTGCGCCTCATCTGCGGCGATCAGCGTTTGCGTAAAGTCCTGATCGGCTTCGACGGCGCTATCGTCGAGCAACGCGGGGTCGAGCACAGGATTGAGAATCGGAGCAGGCTTGGTTTCAGACGTGAGCACAGTCCCGGTTTCGGGCTCGGGAACAGTCCCGGTTTCGGGCTCGGGAACAGTCCCGGTTTCGGGCGTCAAAACTGGCGAAAACTGCGCCTCTTCTGTCAAGGCTGCGAGGGCAAGGTCTTCTTCGTTACCGGGCGCTTCCGGGGTCTCAGCCAACAAAGGCATTGGTGCGATAGGCTCTGAAACAGCAGGCTCTGAAACAGCAGGCTCTGGCAAAGCGAGTTGTGGTTCAGCAGGATCAGACGCAGCAGATGCAACCGTTACAGCCGGAACCTCAACGGCCGCCGCAGGGAGTTCTAGCACTGCAACATCATTGCGAAGATTACTGTCCTCAAGCAATTGGGTACTGATCACCATGATCAGCGGTTCGTCGGTGCTTACTGCATAGATATCCAACATCGCAGTAGCCGACGCGCCAGCTTCCAACGTCTTGAAAAAGACCGCCTCATCCTCGCTCACGGTCCCGTCTACCGCTTCGAGGAAGATGTCATCAGCGAGACCAATATCGATGCGAACCTGCCCCGTGTTCGCGGGTCCGTCGTTAACCACCTTGAGCTTCACTTTTGCAGACTGTGCGCCTTGCCTGATCGCTGGTTCGATGGAAACAAGCTCTAGGGTCAGCTGCAAATCGGCTTGACGCGCTGGAACGATGATTCGCTCCTCGCTCTGCACCGGGATCATCGCCCAGATATCATTCAACCGATTGAAGCCCTGCCCTTTTTCCCAGGCGCCAGCGACGCCGCGCAAGGAATTGGTGGTGTTCACCAAATCACCGTCAAACCGGCCAAGAGGCGGCCCCAGGTTCCAGGAAAGATCCCCCGCCCCGTTTTTCGCCCCATTCATGCGCCGCAACCGGATGCCATTCTGGTTGGCCGGGATGTTGGCCATGGGAAAATGCATTTCGCCAATCTTTGACGAGAACCGCACCAGCAGGTCGCCATCAATCGCGTCGGGAACCACGATTGACGTTTCGCCCGAAGGCAGATTGGTTCGCGTCAGAAGCGGAATCCCGTCTGGGCCAGCATCAGTGCTGTCGAACAGCTCAACTGCATTGGCGCTCATCTCGCCCTCGATGGTCACGGTCAGGGCGCGACCTTGATCATCGAACTCTGTGCCGACCATGATTTGCCCTGTCTGCAAGGGCGTGTTCAACCACTCGGATCCCATCAGCGCGGACTCGGCTTTGGCCGGGAGGCTCTGGTCTGGCCGGGTGTAATACAGCTTCAGGGGCTGCTCATCGGCCTGGTCGGTGAAGGCATAGGGGTCCGTAACCCTTACCTGCTCACCCAGATGATCCAGCGGCGCGCCGCCATAAATCGTCTCACCCGCTTCATCCATCAGCCCTTTTGGGGTGCCTAAGAGGTTGACGGTGCCAGCACTCAATCCATTCGTGTCGAGTGCGTAGACGTAACCGGCAAACGAGCGGCCAAACCAGATGGTGTTCCACGCCAGCCCGGTCTCAGGCTGATTGCCAATGATCCCGGCGAATGTCCGCAGATAAGTCCGCCCCGGGATCGTCAGGCCGTTCTCTGACGGGAGTGCCTTGGTCACGGAAATATCCCAGGCGCGCACCCAAAAGTCAGTTTCCTTTTGCGGTGACCACTCGTCCATAGCAGCGACAGGCTCGTAAGCCTGAGGATCGACCGCAGCGCTGGGCGGGATAAATTCGACTTCCCAGATACCGCCCAGGCCCGGTTCCACCAGAACCGTGCACGGATTGCCCGCCGCCGGGCCTCCCTTCTCAACCGCCAGGCTCGGGATCAGGCCTAAAGTCGTGTCACAGCGGCTCGACATGCCCGTTGGGTCACGATAGATAATTTTGCCCTGTCCAATCCCCTGCGCAGAGGAGGCGAAATTCAGATACTCGCCTGCGTTCGCGTAGACGAAGTGGATTGAAACCGTATCGCGTCCGTCCGGGTGCAGAATGCCCAGCGATGGATCAGACGCCATCAAGGAGGCGCGATAGCCCTTGCCTCGCTTGATCAGGTCCGCCGATCCTTCGGCTGCAGCCTGACCGACCCCCAAAGCGATGCCCAAGCCCGTACCCAGCAGGCTCAAAGCCCAGCGCTTCCATCGACTTCGCGGCACGCGGTCATCTCGTTGGCTGTGCAAAGGATGCTGTTTCATCGTCTTCATCATACATTCGCCCTAAAATGCATTTGTCACGCATCGGAAGCGTCAGGACAGGTCGCATAATATGACGCGATCTGTCTTTTTCGCATTGATGGTTAAAGGTTGGGTCAATTCGCGCAAAAAGCGGTCCAACCCAGCCAAACGGCTCAAATTTGCGTCGGGGCGGAATGTCACCTTTGCCCAATAATGTGCGAATTCGAATCGAGAACGAATCGAGTCGAACCCGATTTTGAACATTATAGGTTCGACTTTGGGGGCTTCGAGTACCTTTCTGTGGCCAAGCTGCGCATAAAACTGCGTTTCGGGGGAACCTCGAGGAAAGAACTTGATCTCAAGCGTTGGGACACCGCACACCCAAACCCGCACGTTGTATTTTTAGTGCGGCACTTATTCTTACGTTTGTTCCCGGGTCATTCATTTTCAGGATCCCTCTCATGTTTTTGTTCAATTCAAGCCCCGCCGCGTGCGGTGGCACGGCCGCTTTGTTGGCTGACACGTTTGAGCTCACCCCTCGTCTCAGACTTCGCCGCAGACCTGCGCCGGTAAAAGCGGCATCCGGTGTGGCGTTGGGGGTGGCGCTTACTTTGGGTGCGGCGCAGGCTGGAGCGGAAACCAAGGCCGTCAGCGGCGGCGGTGATTCATTCTTGAGCGCCAGCAACCTGGACACAACTGAGCTGCCCGACGGTTCCATTGAGGTTACCCTCGCCAATGGCGAAACGATCACCGTTCCCGTCGGCTATTTCGGTTACGACAGCGGCCAGCTGTTCATTTCGGAAAAGTACCTCCCCTTTGAGCTCGCGCACGCGGCGTCGACCCCCCAACATGTCGGCGACGGCCTCTATTCCAAGGGCGGCATGGACGGCAGCGAGGTCCTGGCACCAACGGCCGGGCCGTCAACCTACACCGAGCCTTCGACCTACACGGTGTATCATCCAACCATTCTGACACAGCTCACGGCGGCAGGTGCGATTGCCCTGGCCGGGGTTGCGGCGTGGTACGTGTTGACCAAAATCGGCGATGCGCCGGAATTCGAATACCCAATCTACACAACCTCATTCGAAGAAAATGACACTGCCACAGTCTTCACCGCCATTGCCAAGGATCTGGATAGCCCAGATCTGGTCTATTCGTTGCGGACCGATACCGAGACGTACGACAACGAACACTTCGAGATCGATCCTGACACTGGCGCGCTGACGTTCATCACCCCGCCGAACTTCGAAGCGCCCGCCGATGGCGACGAAGGCAACGTTTACGACGTGAAGATCGACGCCACGGACGCTGACGGCGGCGTCGGCTCCATGCTCCTGCACGTTACCGTAACCGACGATGCGACTGAAACTCCACTAACGGCGAGCTCAGCCGCTGACGACATCACGGGGACCGCGAACGCGGACGACGCGACGTTGGATGCTGGCGCAGGGGCGTACACGGGTACAGTTTCACTGGGGGCCGGGCAGGATTACCTCGAAATAGCGGCCGATGCCTCCCTGGGTGCAGCGCAGCTGAACATGGGCAAGGACGACGACAAGGTCGTGATCGCACAGACTGGCGCGAACACCGCAACCGCAACCATCCAACTCGGTGGTGGCGATGACATTGTGGAGCTTACGACTGAACACAGCGGCCTCTACACCATCAGTCTGGGCACGGGATCCGATATCGTACGAATTTCCGCAACATCGCTGGCCGCAAATGCCTCGGTTTCGCTGTACACCGGTGATGACACACTGGACCTGTCAGCGTTGGACCTGACAACGGTCGATGAAACAGCTTACACGACCTCGGGTGCCGCCACAGCAGCACTCACGGGTGCGGATATCGCCTACGCAACCACTGCGGGTAGCGACACCTTCGTTTACATCGACACCGACGACGACGACACCGCAGAAATTACCATCCAACTCCTGGACCTGGTCAGCTTCGATACCGACTCGATTATGCTGTAAGGCCCTACCGAACCCGTCGTGCGGACGGTTGGGGGCGGGAGCAGCGTCACACTTGATGACGCTCGCTCCCGCTTTCGCCAATTTTGGATAATGATCCCCAATAGCTGCCTAAACAGGCGGCTTTTTTTATGCGGCAGCGCCCTTTCCTGTGGACATTTTGCCTTCGATAGACGATTTTGAACGCATAATGCTTTGGTCAAAAAGACGGAAGCAGCGCGATAACGGTCACCAAAGATCGAGCGAGTATTGAGGGACACAATATGCGACAGCTTCCATCACAGGAACTGCAAAGCCGTACGGGTTCTATAAAGCTTCGAACAGGCGCCATGGGCGTTTCAGCGGCGGTGCTCAGCGCATCAATGCTGTTCGCGGGAAGGGCGGGCTCACAGCAGGCCGTCACGACAACAGAGTCGACCCAGCCGGTTTTGCCCGATGCCGCAGCAGCACTCGCAGGGGCCGCGGCTGAGCCCGTTCTGATCGCTACTTTCGGTGGTGAGGCAACCCTGCCAGCAACGCCACTGTCTGCCCTTCTGGGCGGTGCCACAATCGACCCTGAGACCGGCGCCGCGTCCGACCTCGCGGCTATCGCTGAAACTGGAACAGCAGCAGGGGCTGCGCCGAGTTACGCCCCCCTACCCGCCTTGTCCGCCTACCCGGCTGTTTCAGCACTCTTAACCAACGCGCATGAGCTCGCTCAATCGACCGAAGCGCCGGCAGATCAGACCGGGTCGTTCTGGCCTGAAGATCACTGGCGGGACGATGGGTCTAGCGGTAGCTGGCTCGACGGCCTGGTGTCGCTGAGCCTGTCCGGCGCGGCCGTTGCGATGATCGGCGGCGGTGCTTGGCTGCTCTGGCGTTACATCAACACCGAGCCCGAGTTTGACGATTCTATCGTTTATCTAACCTTCGAAGAAAGCCCCTGCTCGCGGGTCACAGCCTCCGATCCCGACGCAGACGTCGTCTATATCGCACCGGGCAAGGATGCCGACGGTGACGACCTCACCTACTCCATTGTCGCCCACGATACCGACGATTCGGCGCTTGTAGCCATTGATTCCGAGACCGGTGAGGTGCGTTTCATCAATGATCCGCTGTACTTCTCACCCGGCGATCTGAACCGCGATGGCGCATACAACTTCGTCATTGAGGTGGAGGATGAGGACGGCAACACGGCGACCCAAGCCGTTGAGATGACCATCAACCGCAGCAGCCCGAACAACTTCTCCCAGACTGACTTTGTGCAGAACGGGGGAACGGTGTGCGGTGACGAGTTCGAAATCATCGATAGCTCCAGCAGCCCAAGCCTGTTCGATGTAGCCGGCGGCATGGGTAATGACCTGGCCCACGTACTGACCAATGCTGTTACGAATTTCGGCGTAGACCTAGGCGCGGGTGAGGATACGTTGTTTGTGGACGAAACCGTCGTGGGTCTAGAAAGCGTTCTGGTGGACCTGGGCAGTGGTCGCGACACAATTGATCTGGACGCACACGTGTTGTCCTTGGTGTTACAAAACTTCGATGCTGACGACCTGATTTTCCTTGATGGCGGCGTGGTAACGACCGACGGCGCCGGTGCGCTCGACGAGACTGCAACCGCGAATGGTTTATCTGTTTCAATCTATGAGCCCGCCATCGCGACCAGTTCTGCTCAAGTGTTTACCTCGGAACAGGCTGCGGAAGCCGCGCTAACCAATACAACTTTTGGCGAAGTCGTGGCCTACCACAACGGGGAACACTCGTTCATCTGGGTGGAAGAAAGCAGTTCCGACACGATCGCCACAACCATCAAACTAGAGGACTACGTCCTGAGCGACTATTCGCAGATTTTAGTCGCATAATCTGACTACAAATATTGTCGAATACCGCTATTCTTGCCCAAAATGCACCATAGATGGGTGCTAAACCTACTATTATCGCCTACGCACTTTACAACGAACGCATAATTGTGTTGTGAGTAACTTCAAGCAGCATAATATGCTTTATTATTTTAAATTTATTTTAGCGAATTAACGGTCCGTTTTGGTCCCGCCGGAGAAATCGACAATGTCTTTAGCCATTAGCGCTTACGCACCAGAACCACTTTTTACCCGACGCGCTCATCGCCAGAACATGGCGCGCGCAGCCAAAGCTTTCTCAGCCATCAGCCTGGGTGCGGCCTTTGTCCTCACCACCGGCGAGGCCGGCGCACAGTCGGCGCGCGCTTCCGCTGAAAACGGTTTTGCGCCCATCAACGGCACGCCGATGGGCTTTAATGACGATGGCGACCTGGTCGTCCTGATGGCCAATGGCCAGGAAACGATCATCCCACGCGGCGAATACGGCCTCGTTGGCGATCAGATCATGGTCTCCGATATGATCGAAGGCATCGAAGTTGCACAGAATGGTTACATTCCACCGACCTCTGGCGTGCCCGTGTACGGCTCACCCGGTCTGTTTGGCCTCGGCTACGCAGCCTGGCTGATCCCGCTGGGTCTGGTGGCTACGGGCGTGCTTGCGTACATTTACCTGACACGCGTGAACAACGAAGGTCCAGCCTTCGCGGCGGCGTCTTACTCTGAGAGCTTCGACGAGAACGACACCGGTACGGTTGTCACCGTGTCCGCCACCGACGACGAAGACGACACGTTCACCTACTCGCTGTCCGGCGACGACTCCTCGCACTTCAGCATCAGCACCGCGGGCGCGATCACCTTCACCAACGAACCCAACTTCGAAGCCCCTGGTGACTCCGACCGTGACAACGAATACGTCTTTACCGCCACGGCAACCGACGAGCACGGTGAGTCCAACTCGGTAACGGTGACGATTGACGTCGATAACGTTGCTGAAGCAGCCTCCAGCACCGCAACTGCATTCACCGGCACGACTGACGGTGAAGACCTCGCCGTTACGGGCGCAGCAACAGATATCGACATGGCTGGCGGCAACGACAGTGTTGAGCTTCAGGCTGGAATAGCAGCCAGCGGCACGATCGATATGGGCTCTGGCAACGATTACCTTCATGCCAAGACCGGTGCAGCGGCCGGCACCGGCGCGAGCATCGATCTGGGCTCTGGTAACGATGAAATCGAGATTGACGTCGATCTGACCAATGACGTGACCATCGACCTGGGCGGCGGAAACGACATCGTCGATATTGATGCTGCTCAAACGGCTGCGACCCACACCATTGAGAACTTCGGCTCTGGCGACGTGCTCGATTTGCGCGGTCTCAGCATGACTGGTGACGTGGATCTGACCGTGTACTCCACAACGACCGCAGCAACATCGGCGATTACGACAGCAACAAGCGTGACGCTCTTGGAAAACGGTACCGATATTGAGGTCTACATCGACGCAAGTGGCGACGGCAGCTACGGCGCGGGTGACATGGTCCTCACCCTTGACGATGTCTCCGCCCTGACTGCGGGTCATTTCGACCTTTAAGTCGCGCTCAGATACAGTTTCGAAAGGCCCCAGCGAGGCAACTCGCAGGGGCCTTTTTTCTTGTCCATCAAAGCACCCAAACCAGCACGGCTGTTACAGCGCAGGATATCGCCGTCAGCATCAAAAAACGGGCCCACCAAGGCCAGTTGGGGTGTGGATTGGGCATGCAGGTCGCGCGGATTAAGCCCCCGTTTCCGGCTGGCTCCACGGGATATAAGCCGCCTCAAACGCTGGATCAGCCAGCGCAACCGACCGTGCCACGCCGTCCCAGTCGCGCTCATAGAAATTCGGGTAGCTCTCGTAGATCTGCGCCGTCGCTTCTGCCACGTTGTCGCCGACAGGGTTCAAGGGTGCGCCTGTCTGATGCGCAGCCAGCTGAACCTGGATCGATTTTTCGAGGTAGAACATGACGTTGAAGGCATGGCCGGGGTTCACGCCGACGGTCAACAGACCGTGGTTGCGCAGCACCAGCGCCTCGTACTCCCCAAGATCGCGCTTCAGCCGCGGCCCCTCGTCCGCATCCAGAGCAATGCCTTCGTACTCGTGCGCCGGACAGCGGTTGTAGAAACGCACGGAATGCTGGGTCAGCGGCTGAATGCCTACGTCCTTGAGCGCGGAAAAGGCCATGCCCGCGACCGTGTGGGTGTGCAGCACCGAACCCACGTCTGGTCGGCCTTGCAAGATGGCTCCGTGGATGGTCAGCCCGGCTGGATTGGCCGGCGGCTGCGCCCCATCAACGGGCGTGCCGTCGAGATAAACTCTGACCAGGCTGTCGGGCTTCATTTCGTGGAAGTGCACGCCAAGCTCGTTGATCAGATACTGATCATCGGTCCCCGGCACGCGGCAGGAGATATGGGTGGAGCTCAAGTCGGTCCAACCTTCCATCGCGCAAGCTCGATAACAGGCGGCCAATTGCAAGCGCGCCTCACCCTCAGTCGTTGGCGTGTAGCGGCTTGGTTTCATGTTATCGATGGCAGCGCTCATGATGCCGTCCCCTTTTGCTTTAGATTCCCGCTATCATTGCGCGAGATTTTTCAGCAGGCAAGCGGCCTAAGGCAAAGTTGTCGGTCCTCGTTAGCGCACCTGTCAGCGAAGCTCAGTCATCGCCGCGCAGGACACGTGACTTGCGACGGTCCCAGTCGCGCTGCTTGATCGCCTCGCGCTTATCGTACTGCTTCTTGCCGCGCGCCAGGCCCAGCTCCAGCTTGGCCCGTCCGCCTTCATTGAAGTACACGGCCAGCGGTATCACCGTGACACCCTTGGTCTTCAGCTTGCCCAGAATCTTGTTGATTTCGCGCTTTTTGAGCAGCAGCTTTCGGTTCCGTACGGGCGGATGGTTGAAGCGGTTGCCCTTTTCATATTCCTGAATATTGGCGCCGGTCCAATACATTTCGCCCCTGATTTCAGTGGCATAGCTTTCACCAATCGACGCACGCCCTGCCCGCAGCGCCTTCACTTCGGTGCCGGTCAGGGCGATTCCTGCCTCCATGACCTCGTCGATGAAGTACTCATGACGGGCCTTGCGGTTTTGAGCGATGATCTTTCGCGCCATGGCGCTGCTTAGCTCCTGATGATGGCTTACAGCAAGCCAACTTGCAGCAAGGCGGCTTTGACCGCATCCTTGGTGGACTGCTGCAAAGGCACCAGCGGAAGGCGCAATCCCGGCTCAACCATGCCCATCAGTTCCAGCGCGTATTTCGCCGGGACCGGATTGCTTTCAATGAAAAGTGCGTTGTGCAGTGGCATCAGGCGATCGTTGATGTCCTGCGCCTTCGCGCGATCACCCGCGGCCCAGGCCGCCTGAAAATCCGCGCACAACCGCGGCGCTACGTTCGACGAAACCGAAATGCAGCCGTGCCCGCCAGCGCCCATGAACGGCAGGATCGATCCATCTTCGCCGGAAAGCTGGATGAAATCCGGACCGGAGGCCAGGCGCTGCTCGATCGGCCGAACCAAATCGGCCGTTGCGTCTTTCACGCCGACAATGCGTTCGAGCTTGGACAGCTCGGCCATGGTTTCGACGGTCATGTTGATCACCGACCGGCCGGGGATGTTGTAGATGATGATCGGCAAGCTGGTGGCGTCGTGGATGGCGCGGTAATGGTACAGCAGTCCAACCTGCGTGGGCTTGTTGTAATAGGGCGTTACAACCAGCAGCGCGTCCGCCCCTGCCGCTTCCGCCGCCATGCTCAGCGAAACAGCCTCTGACGTGCTGTTCGAACCCGTACCAGCGATGACCGGCACCCGGCCTGCTGCCACTTCGACGGACTGGGAGATCACGCGTTCATGCTCACGGTGAGACAGCGTCGCCGACTCCCCCGTGGTTCCAACCGGCACCAGCCCCTGGGTTCCATTTTCGATCTGCCATTCCATAAATTTGGCAAATCGAACCTCATCAACCTCTCCATCCCGGAGCATTGGGGTCACAAGTGCGGTAATTGAGCCGCGAATTCGATCGGCAGTCATGGCAATTCCGTTCATCTCTGTCGCAATCTTGACGAATGAACCTTTTAATTAGGGGTGAAGTGCGCCTATGGGAAGGAATTGTTGGTACGGTTTAGCGCAACCGTGCGTTACGGCCAGCGATGACGCAGGAGAAATCCGGCTTCACGGGTCGGTCTGGGAACAGCGGAACGATGAACGGCAATACAGAGCAGGATGATTTGAGGGAGCGCGTCGCGACGGCCATGGCCAGCCCCTGGGTGCCTGTTGCCGCTGCGCTGGTGTTTCTGCTGGCTATTTTGGCGGCTCTTCTGTCGGTGCTGTTTAACAGCCGTAACGATGGCCAACAGGTCGCCTTGACGGAGGTCATCCGCACCGCGCGTGCCGGTAACCATGTGCAGGCCTCACAACTCGCCCTTTCGCTCAAGCGCCCCCCTGACGGGCTGCCCAAGCTGCTGCAATGGTTCTACCTGATCGACCCCAAGACCCCGATTGAAGCCATCGAGCTGGACGAGCTAGACGCCTTTCTGACCGCCAATCAGCACTGGCCAGGCACCAAGGCGATGGAGGTCAAGCGCGAACGCCTGCTCGCGCAGGAGCGTTCGCCGGCGGAAATGCTGGAATATTACGCTGAATTCAAGCCAACAACAGAAGCCGGCCGCCGCCGCGCGCTGCAGGCACAACTTCAAGCAGGTGATTTTGAAGATGCCGTGGCAAAGATCCGTCGGCTGTGGGCCTCAAAACGCTTCGCCTTTCAGGACGAACTGACGTTCGAAGAAACCTTCGCCGACTATCTGCGCGAAGAAGACTACCGGGCGCGTGTTTCGCATCTGCTGATAGGTAAGCAGCGCGCGGATGCGCGGCGGTTTTACGACCACCTCAACGACGAATGGCGCGCCTTTGCCGAGGCGTTGGACGCGGATATCGGCGGTGACAGCACACTCCGGGAAGCCCTGCCCATTTCCTTCCAGCGCCATCCTGCTTTCGTTCTGCCGGAGGTGCTCGCGCTCGACGCTGCCGGTGAGAATGACGCGGCACAAGCGGCGCTGGCGCGCATTCCCCCCGACCTGCGCGTTCCTGAGCTTGAGTGGCGTGCGCGCCATATTCTGATCCGGCAAGCGCTCAAGGAACAGAACTTTGATCTGGCGCTGGGATTGGCACAGCGCCATGGACTGGACGTGGGCAACGATCGGGCTGAGGCAGAATGGATGAAGGGCTGGATCGCCCTCACCCGGCTCGGACTGCCCCACCCTGCACAGGAAGCCTTCGAACGCTCGCTAACGTTCTCTGAAGACGTGCGCTTGCAAGACCGCGCGCGATACTGGTTAGCGCAAGCCATGCGCGCCCGGGGGCTGAACCTGGCCGCTGAGCATGAACTCGAACTGTGTGCCGCCCACGCTCATACCTTTTATGGACAGGCCTGCATGAGTGCCTTGGGCCGAAAGCTGTTCGAAAACGATTTCCCGCGCGCTAATGCCAACAAGGGCCTGAAATCCGATGAGTTGGCAGAGCTGACGTTCTGGGCCAACACGCTCTGGGACATGGAAATCGGCTCTCTGGCAGAACGTTTTGTCTACGCGTTGAGCACCGCAGCCCAAACCCCCAGCGACTTCGATGCGTTGGTTACGCTGGCCCGGGAAAACGGCAAGCAAAGAATAACGCTGATCATGGCCAGAAATGCTGCGGAACGGGGCCTGTATGAACTTGAATCGCTGCTGCCCAAGCTCACCATTGAGCCCGCTCGGGGTTTGCGGGTGGACGAAGCACTGGTCCACGCCATCGCCTGGCAGGAAAGCAAGTTCCAAACCGGCGCAGTGAGCCGGTCAGGTGCCTTGGGCCTGATGCAGATTCTGCCCCCCACCGCACGCGCCATGGCACAGCGCCATGATCTGGAATTCAAAGAAGAAGCCCTGACCCGCGACGCCCGCTACAACCTGACTCTGGGTGCCGCCTACCTTCAGGACTTGCAGAGCCGGTTCAAAGACGCTGACCTACTGGCTATATCGGCCTACAACGCGGGTCCGGGCAACACCCAGCGCTGGATGCTGGAGTTTGGTGACCCGCGTACCAATGCGATCGAGCCGCTGGTTTGGATGGAGAGCATTTCCTATGGTGAAACCCGCGATTACGCCCGCCGCGTGACTGCACTCTATAATCTGTACCGTGCGCGCTTTGCCAATGGTCCGGTCGAAATCCTTATGCCGCGCCACCTTCTGGGGTCGCGCAGCTAGGCATTTGCCGACTTCAGTGGAAATTGCCGGTTTTGGCCTCGACTTTGGCGTAAAGTCATCCCAGCATCAGCCCTCCGACCTTTACCTTGCCATCTCAGCCCTGTGAGCAATTTGCCATGACCCCAGCCATTGCGTCCCTCCCGGTTTCCTATCAAGACGTCGCCGACGCCGCAGACCGCATCCGTGCACTGATTGTTGAAACGCCGCTCCTTGAAGTGACGGAACTCTCTGAAGCCATCGGTGGACGGATTTTCGTGAAGTGTGAGAACCTGCAACGTACGGGATCGTTCAAGCTGCGCGGGGGAATGAATGCCTTATCGTCACTGACAGCGGAGGAGCGCGCCAAGGGTGTCGTCGCCTACTCCAGCGGAAACCACGCTCAAGGCGTCGCCGCAGCAGCTCGCCATTTCGGCGTTCCGGCAACCATCATCATGCCCGAGGATGCCCCTGCGATCAAAAAGGCAAACACCAAGGCCCTGGGCGCGGACGTCGTCACCTATGACCGCTACTCGGAAAGTCGGGAGGAACTGGGACAGCGGTTTCAGGAACGGACAGGAGCCGCGCTGATCCCACCCTACGACTACTTGCCCACGATGCTCGGTCAGGGAACCTCTGCCATTGAAGTCACTAATAAGCTGCGTGCGCGTGGATTGAGTCTGGATACCGCCGTCATCTGTTGCGGAGGCGGCGGATTGGCCGGTGGCAGTGCTCTGGTTTTCAACACCACCTTCCCTCAGGCCTGCGTTTGGGCGGCTGAGCCGGACACCCACGACGACACGCAGCGCAGCCTACAGGCGGGTCAGCGGGTTTCCAATGACCCGCAAGCGCGCTCGATCTGCGACGCTATTGTCACCCCGACACCGGGGGCGATAACGTTCCCCGTACTTCAGGCGTGCGGCGTAGAAGGACGATCGGCAAGCGATGACAATGTTTTGGAGTCGGTAGCCTTCGCTGCCAATCGACTCAAACTGATTGTAGAACCCGGCGGTGCCATCGCTTTGGCAGTGGCGCGCAAGCACCTGGAGGAGCTGCGGGGCCAGACGGTCGTGGTCTACCTCTCTGGAGGCAATATCGACCCGGATATGCTGGCCCACGCCTTAGCCGCGGCCAGCACTTGATTCCGCGTGTGTTAGGCTGCGAAACCGACCTCATCTTCTTCGAGTTCACCGTCTTTCAGGTTCAGCGCTCGGATCAGTGAGTATACGCCGTCCTTGATCGACTGGTCGCGAATGGCCCCGTAGTGGTGGACCAGACGCAGCTCGCGTTCACTCAGCGCTGTTGGAGCGACCTGAGCCCGCGCGTGCAGGTCACTGCGCAGGTTGGTAATACTGGCGATATCAGTCGCCATACCTTCGAAGAAATAGGCCACGTCAACGCCCACAATGCGCCCGATCTCCCAAAGCCGGGAAGACGACATGCGGTTCATACCTTTTTCGTATTTCTGTACCTGCTGAAAGGAAAGACCCAGAGCGTTGGCCATGTCTTCCTGCGTTATTCCAAGACTTATTCGTCTTTGACGCAGACGTTGCCCCACAAACACGTCCACCGGATGGATATCCTTCGCCATTTTGGTTCCTCGACTCGCTGTGACAATATGTAGCAACACCAATCTTACCGTCGCGGAATAATCACTCGACAAACATGGTCGGTAGCGAAGTCCCCCTTCAAACCGACACAGAGCCAAGTTCTCGCGATGGGATATGGCGTGCTGGTGTCATGCGATAAACCATCGAATGGCAGCAGTCTAGTTAATTACGACTAAGATTATTATAATTTGAACTATATTTGGCTACTCGTAGTTCGTTATTCTTACAGTCGCATTTTTCAATTTCAG
>PAHJ01000105.1 GCA_002705565.1 Geminicoccus sp.
GATCAGCACCATCGACATCGTCTGCGTTATCAAGGAAATTTGTTAGCGTGACCGATCCAGCATCTTCGGTAAGGTCGCCTTCTGGGTTTCCCTTTCCCGGCTCGTTACCATCGGTAACATCCTTGTTGATGCCAGTAACGGTAACGGTCAGCGTCGCCGTAGCAGTTTTGCCGTGCTCGTCCTGGATGGTGTAACGCGTGCTGTCTGTGTCGGTTTCGCCAGCGAGGAGGCTGGCGGCGTTGAGGTCGTCGAGGAAGTGATAAACAATATCGGTTCCGGCACCATTCATCGTAAAGCGACCATAGTCCCCCGTAACTTCGCCGAAGGGCAGCAGAGAGATCGCATCGCCATTGGGATCGCTGTCGTCGCCGAGCACGTTGAACGCGACACTCGCCGCATTATCGCCGAGCTCGTCACCCTCGGTAAACGCAAGATTGTCGGCCACTGCGACAGGCGGAGAGTTATGCCCCATAAGCCAAAGCAGACCCCCGCCTGCCATCGCCCCGCCGGGATGTCCCCAAAGCAAGTTCCAGACGGCGTGCATCGGATAAGCCTGCACGAAAATGTTCTCAGGCCAGACAAAAAGCCTATCGCCTTCAATCAGGTATTCACCAATTTCAAAAATTCCGCGCCAGCCATCCTCAAAAACGACTGAGACAGCCTGTGTATCTGGATCGCGGGACCACTCCGATACACCAGCGACTTCGTAAAGCAGCCGATCAAGGTCCAACAGCTCTCGAAAACTCTTCCGATCAAGCGTCAAGGCCTCAGACTCAGGCGCGAATAACACCGCCGCAAGTCCGACCGGCACAAGTCCACTGGTGGACAGCAAACCACGCTTAGTTCGTCCGGCTACCCGTTTGAAGAAAAAGCTATTGCTTTTTTCAACTTTTAATGGATTTTTAGAACAAGGAAATCCCGTCGCAACTGTAATCATGATTTGTGACCCCAAAAACATTTGGCCTGAGGCTCTTTTCGACCTCTAAGCCGGCGCAGCCTTTTTGGCTGCATAACTTTTTATGTAGCTGGTCTAATAAACCTAAGATTATCGGTCAATTTTTTTTCAATTTCCCCTCTAAATCGTTTAATGCGTTCCGCATAGGACGAGGGGAAAGCTCAGATTTTCTACCTTAAGGAATGAGTTTCCACAGCCTCTTAGTGATCGTACACGCCTGACTCCAAACACAAATTTGCCCGAATCCAGCGGAGCAAAGGTGAGAAATCTCCTGGCTTCCCTCTGACTTTGGCAGCCATCTTCTCCTCTAGGGTGTTGCAATCGACCTTTGCCATTGATTAGTATACACATTGTATACTTTTGACCCCGGAGTGAAGTGATTGGCGGCAAATCGGAAGCATGATTGTCTGAACAGTCTCAAAGACCGCATCCTGTCCACCGAACTGGAACCGGGCGTGGATTTGGATGAGGCGAGTTTGTGTGAGGCGTATGGGATCTCTCGGACGCCGCTGCGGGAGGTGCTGCAGCGGCTCAGTGGGGATGGGTATATTCAGCTTGAGGACAATCGCGGTGCCAAGGTGGCTTCGATGGACATTGGGGTCATGCGGACCTTCTTTCAGACGGCACCGCTGATCTACGCCAACATCTCTCGACTTGCCGCCGAGAACTGGCGCGCGCCGCAGCTCGATGCGCTCAAACAGACCCAGCGTGCCTTTACCCGCGCGGTTAAGGCCGGCCAGGCCAATGATGCCGCGCTGTGCAATCATCGGTTTCACGGGCAGATTGGCGATATGGCCCGGAACGACTATCTTGTTGCCAGTCTCAACCGACTGCTGATCGACCACACACGGATGAGCCAGACCTTCTACCGCCCGACCTCTGTGGCAGAGTCCGTGCTGGTGGAGCAGGCAATTGAGCAGCACGAGGCCATGATTGCAGCCTTTGAAAGCCGCGAAGCCTCACTGTCGCTGGACCTGGCGCTTAAGCATTGGGACCTGTCCCGCGACCAACTCGAGCGCTTTGTGCGCCCCGACCCCCTGCCCGTTGACGTTTATTCACTGGAAGCCAAGCGCCATGCAGTTTGAAGGCATTTATACCCCCGTGGTCACCCCGTACTTTGAGGACTTCAGCCTCAATCGGGAAGGACTGGCACAGACCATCGACCACCTGATCAGCGCCGGGGTTCACGGCCTGATCATCGCTGGCACGACGGGTGAGTACTACGCCCAGTCCGCTGAAGAGCGCATCGAGATGATGGCGCTGGCCAAAGACATGATAGGCGGCCGCCTGCCCATGATTGTCGGCACTGGCGCGATCCGGACCGAGGACAGCATCGCTTTTGCCGAGGCGGCCAAGGATGTTGGCGCGGACGCCCTGCTGATCGCAACCCCGCCCTATGCCTACCCCACGGGACGGGAAATTGCGCTGCATGCGTTGGCGATTGACCGCGCGGCGAACCTGCCGGCCATGCTGTACAACTACCCAGGACGGATGAGCGTCAATATGGATGAAGAGACGCTCGACCGACTGGGGCGGTCTCCAAACTTTTGCGCGATCAAAGAAAGCTCGGGCGATCCGAACCGTCTTCATATGCTGGCGCGCGACTATCCGCACATCCAACTCAGTTGTGGGATGGATGATCAGGCGCTGGAATTCTTTGCCTGGGGCGCGCGGTCCTGGGTGTGCGCGGGGTCCAATTTCGCCCCCGAAGCGCATATCGCGCTGTATCAGGCCTGCGCACACGACGGCGACTTCACCAAGGGCCGCGCGATCATGTCCGCGATGATGCCGCTCATGCGAGTATTGGAACAGGGCGGCAAGTTCATCCAGTGCATCAAGCACGGCCTGACGCTGCGCGGGATCGATGCCGGACCGCCGCGCCGTCCCCTGCAACCGCTGAACAAGGATGACAAGCGCGAACTCGCCGAAGTCATCCGCACGATGAACACCACCATTTCCCAAATCACCGGTACAACAATCGGCACACCGATCGGCCAGACAGTCGGCCAGAGCCTTGGAGCACGTTCATGAGCGACCTTCTGACACGCACCGAATATCAAGCCATTGCAGACGAGATGGTGTATCCACGCGCCGCCTTCATCGACGGCAAATACCAGGCCGGACGGGGCGACAGCCTGACGTCGATCAACCCGGCAACGGAGCACGCGATTGCCCAGATCGCCGCCTGCAATACCGAAGACGTGGATTTTGCCGTGCAGAAGGCCAAAGAAGCCTTTGAGCAAGGGCACTGGTCGAAGATGCATCCCTCCGAGCGCAAGGGCGTTCTCGTCCGTCTCTGCAAGCTCATGACCCGCAACAGGCGCGAGCTGGCGGTGCTGGAAAGCCTGGAAAGCGGTAAGCCGATCGCTGATTGCGAAGGCATCGACATCCCGGAGAGCATCCACACCATCCTGTGGCACGCCGAGGCCATCGATAAGATTTATGATCAGACCGGCCCCAGCGGCGACAGCGCGATTTCGATGATCGTGCGTGAGCCGATTGGTGTGGTGGGTGCTGTGCTGCCGTGGAACTTCCCGCTGCTGATGCTGGCGTGGAAGATCGGCCCCGCGCTGGCGGCTGGCTGTTCCGTGATCGTGAAGCCAGCCGAACAGACATCCATGACCGCGCTGCGTGTTGCTGAACTGGCTGCAGAAGCAGGGATACCGCGCGGCGTGCTGCAGGTGCTGCCCGGCGACGGTCCATCGGTGGGAGAACCGATTGGTATGCACCCGGACATCGACATGGTCAGCTTCACGGGCTCAACCGAAACTGGCCGCCGCTTCTTGCGCTATGCCGCAGACAGCAATCTGAAGAAAGTCGTTCTGGAATGCGGGGGCAAAAACCCGGCCGTGGTGCTGGAAGATGCAGAGAACCTCGACCACGTGGCCGAGAACGTGGTCAATGCCGCGTTCTGGAACATGGGTGAGAACTGTTCAGCCAATTCTCGCCTGATCGTCCACCGCGACATCAAAGGTCCGCTTATGGAGCGCATTCTGGCCCGGGTGCGAGACTGGAAAACCGGTGACCCGCTGGACCCAAGTAACAGCCTGGGCGCCCTGATCGATACAGAGCACCGCGGCAAGGTTGCCTCTTTCTTAGGCGGCGATGCGTTGATTGGCGGTGCGATGGAGGGACCGTACTGCCCGCCGACGATCTATGAGGTATCGCGCGATGATCCCCGTGCGCGAGAGGAAATCTTTGGTCCTGTGCTTAGTGTGATTGAGGTGGCATCGATGGATGAAGCCATCGAGGTGGCGAATGACACAGACTATGGCCTGACCGCGTCCGTGTTTACCGCCAACGCGCGAAAAGCGCTGCGTGCCGCCCGCGACATCAGGGCGGGCACGGTCACGGTGAACTGCTATGGCGAAGGCGACATCTCCACACCCTTTGGCGGTTACAAGCAATCGGGATTTGGCGGTCGCGACAACGGCATCCATGCTCACGATCAATACACCGAACTCAAGACCATCTGGATTGATTTGACCGATCCTGCAGACGGGGACAACGTCGGATGAGTGTAGCAGCAGTAGGCACGGAGCGGCGCGGACGCGGTGCACGTAAGGCGTCCCGGCAGAAGCGCAACACGGCAATGCTGCCCGCGCTCAAGCGGGCTTTACCGCTGACCGAGCCGATGTCGCAGGAGCAAGTTGAGAAGATCGATGCAGCGTCGATGGACATTCTGGAAAACGTCGGCGTGGTGTTCCGCGATGATATCGCACTCGAAGACTGGCGTAAGGCCGGGGCGGACGTTCGCGGTGAGACCGTGCATCTGGATCGCGGGCTGGTGCGGGAGCTGATCACCACGATCCCGAGCGACTTCACGATCCACGCCCGCAATCACGCCAATGATCTGCCCTTTGGCAATGATCACTCGATTTTTGTGCCCATGACCGGCGCGCCTTATTTGCGCGATATGGACGATGTGCGGCGAAACCCGATGCTCGAAGACCTCGCCAACTTCCACAAGCTCAGCCACATGCTGCCAGCGATCCATTCAAGCGCGCACCATATCGTTGAGCCCTACGACCATCCGATTTCACACCGACATCTGCGGATTACCTATTCGTCGATGAAGCACAGCGACAAGACCTTCATGGGCATGACGACCTCGCCCAAGAACGCCGAAGACGTCATGGAAATGTGCGCGGTCCTGTTTGGTGAAGAGTATATGGAGACCCATCCGGTCTGCACAGGCAACTGCAATGGCAACTCGCCACTGGTTTGGGATGAAACTATGCTGGGCGCAATGCGCGCCTTCGCTCGACGCAACCAGCCAGTGCTGTGCTCGCCATTCGTGCTGGGCGGGGCGAACACGCCAGCCTCCGTCGCACCAACGGTGGCGCAGCTCAACGCCGAGGCTCTGTCCGCGCTGGCCTATACTCAAGTGGTGCGCAAAGGCACACCGGCGATCTACGGGCACTATCTCGCAACCGTGTCGATGAAGTCAGGCGCGCCCATGGCCGGAACGCCGGAAATCAGCCTGATGAACTTCATGATTGGTCAGATGGCGCGCCACTACGACGTACCGTGGCGGACCTCGAACACGCTGGGCGGCTCCAAGACCTTTGACGCTCAGGCAGGCTATGAAAGCGCCACGACCATGATGGCGGCACTCATGTCCGGGGCCAACTATATCTGGCACTCTGCGGGCTGGAACGAGGCGGGCATGCACTGCTCTATGGCCAAGTTCGTGGTGGATGCCGAGCAATGCGCCATGGGATACCGCATGGCCGAGGGTGTACGCTGGGACGACTTTGACGAAGCGTTGCAAGCGGTGCGGGACGTGGGTCCGGGGGGGCATTACCTGGGCCATCCGCACACGCTGGAGAACTTCCAGCGAGCGTTCTTCATGCCGGAGATGTTCGACAACAACTCGATCGAGCAATGGCAGGCCGAAGGCTCGGTTGAGATTAATGAACGCGCCTTGCAGCGCGTACGTGATCTGCTCAATGAGTACGAGGAACCGGCTTTAGACCCGGGTGTCAACGAGGCGCTGCTCGACTACATCGCCCGGCGAGAGCGGGAGATCCCAGCCGTCGAAGCTCTCAACCAGGACCATTAACCATGACCCTCCCATCCCCGATGAGCTCAGCCCCACGCTTCGCCGGTCAAACCGCGCTGGTCACCGGTGCGGGCGGCGGAATTGGTGGCGCTATCGTTGCCCGATTGAAGGCAGAGGGCGCGTGCGTGGTTGCGACTGACCTGCGGCTCGAACCCGGGCAGACGACTGCTGACCACGTGATCACCGGCGACCTAATGGACCCGGCGTTTACAGACGGCTTGCCGAGGGCCGTCGCAGACCTGACCGGGCGGATGGACATTCTGTGCAACAACGCCGGTATCATTGCACGGGGGCAGATTACCCAGGCCAGCGATGAGGATCTGCGCCGGTCGCTAGCCATCAACGTCGAGGCCCCTTTCCGCCTGTGCCGCAGCGCCATCCCGATCATGGCAGCCCAAGGCGGCGGCGCCATCGTGAACACGGCGTCATGTTGGGGGCTACAGCCCGGCCCCGATCATCCGATCTACGTCATGACCAAGGCGGCTCTGGCCTCACTGACCCAGTGCTTGGGGCGCGACCACGCCCCACAGGGGATCCGCGTCAACGCTGTTTGTCCCAATGAAGTCAACACCGCCATGCTGCGTTCTGGCTTTGAAATCCGGGGCCTGGATGCCGAAGAAGGCATCACCGCGCTGAACCAATCCGTACCGCTGGGCCGGATTGCCGAGCCTGAAGACATCGCAGACGTGGTCGCCTTTCTCGCCTCAGACGACGCGCGTTATATGGTTGGCGCGCTGCTCGAAGTGAACGGGGGGAAACCCGTCGGATGAGCCACGCTTCCACCAAACCGACCGAGGCGTCTGTCCAAAAAGTCGCGCTGGTCACCGGGGCCAGCAGTGGCATTGGTGAAGCCATTGCTCGGCGACTGGATGCCGAGGGTTATCGCGTCCTCTGCGCTCAGCGTCGCACCGCGCCGGTTGGTGAAACCATCGCGCTGTCCCTGCTCGACCCCGATGCGGTCGAACGTTTGAGTGCCACCGTCACTGCAACAACCCATCGGCTCGACGTGCTGGTCAACAACGCCGGCGTCATGCTCGAAGGCACGGTTCAGGAAAGCTCGTTGGAGGACTGGCAGACACAGATGCACTTGAACCTGACGGTTCCCTTTGCCCTGTGCAAAGCCCTAATGCCCCTGCTCCATGCCAGCCGAGGTAGCATCGTCAACATCAGCAGCGTCGAAGCCAGTGCCTCCAACCCCCGCCACCCGGCCTACTGCGCCTCAAAGGCCGGACTGAACGGCCTCACCCGCGCCATTGCCGTGGATGAAGGCCCCGAAGGGGTCCGCTGCAACGCTGTTGCGCCGGGCTGGATCGATACACCCTTAAATCTCGATTTCATCAACTCGCTGACCGGCGACACGACAGCATTTCACCAGGGGCTAACATCCATCCACCCCCTAGGTCGTACCGGACGCCCCGAAGAAGTTGCCGCGCTGGTGTGCTGGCTTGCCTCCGAAGACGCAGGCTTTACCACCGGGCAAGTCATCACCGTTGATGGCGGGCGCACGGCTAAGCTGAGCCTGCCATGACGACCCAGCCCCGCAACCGGATCACCGTTCCGCCCTTGCCCCGCGAGCCTGGCCCCGCCGCTTGGAACGCGCTGCTGCCCCAGCCGCCCGCCCCACGCGTGCTCGATGAGAAACGCACGGCGGACTGGGTGATCATTGGAGCTGGGTTTGCGGGTTTGGCGGCGGCCAAACGGCTTAGTCAGCTGCGCCCAGAGGATAGCATTGTTCTGCTCGAAGCAATCCGTTTCGCCGACGGCCCCGCCGGGCGCAATTCAGGCTTCATGATAGACCTGCCCCACGACCTGACCAGCGAAGACTACGGCGGCGCTGTAGAATCCGATCGTGCCCAGACCCGCGCCAATCGCGCCGCTATCGACTTTGCACAGGCCATGGCTGAAGAAGCGGGCCTGAGCAAAGAAGCCTTCAACCGTTGCGGTAAAATTAACGGCGCGGCGACTGAGAAGGGCCACAGTCACAACCTCGATTATTCCCGTCATCTCGAACGTCTTGGCGAAGGCTTTGACATTCTGGATGCCAAGGCAATGCAGGATCTGACCGGCATAGACTACTATCGCTCGGGCCTGTTCACGCCAGGGTCCGCGATGATTCAGCCTGCGCTATACATCCGCTCTCTGGCACGGGCTTTGGAATCAAACCGACTGACGCTTTACGAGAACTCACCCGTACGCGGGCTGGTTCGTCAAGGCACGGACTGGGTGATTCAGACCGATGCTGGCCAAGTCACCGCGCCCAAGGTGATCCTCGGCGTTAACGGCCTGATCAACAATTTCGGCTTCTATCAAGGCCGCCTGATGCACTTCTTCACCTATGGCTCAATGACCCGCGCGCTTTCCGAGGGCGAAGTCGCCACGCTGGGTGGCGCTGAGAACTGGCACCTGACCCCGGCAGACCCCATGGGCACAACTGTTCGTCGCACCACTGGGACCGGCGGCCACCGGATTGTCGTCCGAAACCGCTTCAGCTTTGACCCAAAAATGGAAGTTCCTCCCGAGCGCTTCGACACCATCAACCGCGACCACGACCGCTCCTTTGCTGTTCGGTTTCCACAGTTGGCCGGGATGGAGATGGAATATCGATGGGGCGGCAGGATCTGTTTGTCCCCCAATAACGTGGGCGCCTTTGGTGAGGTCGAGGACGGCTTGTACTCCGCCTGCTGCCAGAACGCCCTTGGAACGGCCAAGGGAACGCTGCTGGGCATGGCAGCAGCAGAATTGGCCACAGGCCATCAGAGCGCCTATCTGGACTACCTTCTGTCCGAGCCAGCTCCAACTCGTGTTCCGGGCGGTCCCTTCAAGAGTTTGGGCGCGACGGCCGTGATCAAGTGGAATGAGTTTCGCGCCGGTCGAGAATTCTAAAACCCAGCCTATTTGCTCCAAATCGATGCGGATTCGCGCGCTCGATTCGCCATCAATGGATCATTATAAGACTTAAGCCTCAACGCAAGTTCCGTTGAATGGGTGGCTCGTCGCAATAAACCACCATTATGCGTCGCGCGTGCGTCTAAAACGAGAACACCATCTGGTTTTTTCCACAAATGCTTGTTGCCGATGTGTCACATATGTACGCATGGATCATCAATACCAAGCACGATTTCAACCAATTACAGGGCTTGATCCATGAACCTGCTGACAAGAATCAGCTTTGGAGTCTTTGCGGTGTGTTGCCTGTCCGGCAGCGCCCACGCACAGCTTTTCAACCTGTTCGGCAATTCAGAGCCGCAAGGGGTTCAGGAATATTACTGCATCAATGATATCGAGGTGCTGGAGCAGCCGCTTTGCGTTCCGATTGCCGAGGCTCAACCGACCCCGAGCGTTCGGGGAAGTCACAGCCTAAAGCAAGAAGAGCGCGTGGTGGCCACCAAAGCAGATATTATCCTGCTCAGCGCCAAAGTGGCTAAATTAGAGGCCAGGCTCGCCAAGATCCCAAACACCTTCAACAACCGTCAGAAGACCGATCAGCTGAAGGAAGAGATCTTGGCGACGCACTACCAGCTCACGATGCTGACCACTGTTTTGTCAAACTAGGCGCATTTTCGCCAGTTTTGGTCAGAATCTTCTATTAGCGAGAGCGGACAAGGCGCCGCGCCAAGACAGCCCCCACTGCCACCAAGGCACCAGCCGCCACAATCACCATTTCGGTGTGGCTGTGCACTGCAGCGGAGGTGTGTGCAGCAGCCGATCCAGCGGTCAGCAGCAAAGCAGAAGCGGAAAGCATCAGGGGGTACATAGGGTTAGTTCCTTGTTGGTGTCTCTTCTTCGCATTGTGGCGAAACCACAGGGTTCATGCCACCAGCAAAAAAGACAATCTCAAGCGCAATTGCGCCATGGCTTCTGCTGGAACATGCGCTCGTTCATATCGAAATCAAGCGTCGCAATGCATCGAGATCAGCATCTGACTTTCTGGCCTGTGCAATCACTTCTCCCCGCCTCATCACTGTAAAACTGTCCGAGAGCCGCTGTGCCCAATCAAAGTACTGCTCCACCAGAATAATCGACATGTTGCCTTCTTCTTTGAGCGCTTGGATAACATCCCCGATTTGTTGAATGACGTTGGGTTGAATGCCTTCGGTCGGCTCATCAAGGATCAGCAGGCGAGGCTTGGTGATCAAGGCACGCGCAATGGCGAGCTGCTGTTGCTGTCCGCCCGAAAGGTCGCCGCCGCGCCGCCCCAAGAAATCGGCGAGGATTGGGAACAATTCAAACACGCGATCGGGAATGCCCCATTCCTTTCTGGGCAAGCAGGCAAAGCCGCTCTTGAGGTTTTCTTCGACAGTCAGGCGGGGAAAGATCATGCGCCCTTGCGGCACGTAACCAACCCCTGCCCTCGCCAGCTGATGCCCGCGCAGTCGGCCTAAATCGGTATCGCCCAGGGAGATGGAACCGCCGCTGAAAGGGTGCAGCCCAACAATGGCTTTCAGAAGCGAGGTCTTGCCAACCCCGTTGGGCCCCATGACGCAGGTGACCTCGCCGGTGCGAGCCTCTAACGAAACGCCATGCAGGATTTGTGAGGCGCTGTAGGACAGGGTGATGTTCTTAGCGACCAAGGTAGACATCGATCACCTCCGAATTGTTAACCACGTGATCAATAAAGCCCTCGGCTAGCACCGATCCTTCGTGCATCACCGTCACCCGACAGTCGAGATTACGGACGAATTCCATGTCGTGCTCGATCACCACCACGGACCGGGCTTGGGAGACCTCGCGCAAGATTTCCACGGTCCGTTCCCGCTCTGCTGGCGTCATGCCGGCGGCGGGCTCGTCAACAAGCAGCAGCTTAGGCTCCTGGGCCAGAAGCATACCGATTTCCAGCCACTGCTTTTGCCCGTGGGAGAGAATGCCCGCCGGGTCGTGCAAGACGTCCTGAAGATGGATTTGCTCGGCAACGTCCTGCACCCGGCGGCGGTCGTTACGGCTCAGGGTGTAGAAAATACCTGCAACGGGACCGCGCGGGTTGGCCAGCGCCATCATCAGGTTTTCGAAGACGCTCTGGTGCTCAAAGACGGTGGGACGTTGGAATTTCCGGCCGATGCCCAGCCGTGCAATAGCAGCCTCAGACTTGCGCAAGACATCGGTGGAGCCAAAGATCACCCGCCCCTGATCGGGACGGGTCTTACCGGTAACCACATCCATGAAGGTTGTCTTACCCGCACCATTGGGACCAATGATGGCCCGCAACTCGCCCTCTGAGACTGTAAATGACAGGTCGTTTAGTGCCTTGAACCCATCGAACGAGACCGTCACAGACTGCATCATCAGCAGCGACGAACCCGCGTTCAGCGCGGCGGGCTGGTAGCTGGACAGCGTCGCAGCTGGAATCGCGTCCACGGGGTCGGGAAGCGGTGCCATATTCAGCACCATGGGAGGATATTTGCTCATGCGCTTGCCACCACATCGCGGTTTGAACGGGGACGGTCTGAGGGCTTACTCAAGCTGGTTCCTGCGACCCTGATCTTGGCCTCGTCGTCCGGGTCGTGCGGCGGGGTCACACCCTCCACCAGCCGGGCTTTAAACAGCCGCTGCCACACCAAACCCACTATATCGTGCCACAGGCCCATGATCCCCCGAGGCAGGAACAGGGTTACCAGCACAAACAACAGGCCCAGAACAATGGGCCAGAATTCAGGCCAGGGAACTCCGCTCACATCAATGGATACAGCGCCAAAGCCGATGGTATTGATCCAACCTCCAGTGAGTGCCGAACGCAACAGGTTGGCGGTAACCGCGCCGACAATGGCGCCATAGATCATGCCGCGACCTCCCAGCGCGACCCAAACCGCGATCTCGATCGACTTCAGCGGGCCAAAGCTATCGGGGTTAATGATCCCGGCTTGGGGCGCAAACAAGGCCCCGGCAACACCGGCCATCATAGCGGAAACGACAAAGGCAAAAACCTTGTAGCCCTCGACCTGGTACCCCAGAAACCGGACGCGATCCTCGTCGTCGCGAATGCCACGAATGATGTTGCCAAACTTGGACTGTGTCAGGAACAGGGTCAGCGCGTAGCCAACCATCAGCGCCAAACCTGAGGCGATGAATAACCACGCCTTGGTCGAGGGCTCTGTCATGGATGCGCCCAGCACGTTTTGCAGGCCGGACAGGCCGTTGTTCCCGCGCAGCCCGAACTCGTTCATGATGAACAAATACCCCAGCACCAGCGTCAATGCCTGAGTGATAATAGACAGATACACGCCCGTGACCCGGCTGCGGAAGGCCAACCAGCCAAAGGCAAAGGCTAGCGCGCCGGGAACAAGCAGCACCATGAGTGCCTGAAACCAGAATTGATCAGCCAGCAGCCAGAACCAAGGCCAGGGTCCTTCGCCCTGCCCCACCACCGAGAAGATTGACTGCTTAACGGCCTCATCCCGGGCCACAGCGTCGGTGATTTGCGCCAGTTTGTCATCAGCGGTGGCATAGATCAGGTTCATACCGATGGCATACCCACCTAGCGCGAAAAACGCCCCGTGGCCCAGCGATAGAATACCGCAAAAGCCCCAGACCAGGTCCATGGCAACCGCGAGCAGCGCAAAGCACAGGATTTTGCCGAACAGTTGCACCATCGTATCAGGCAAAGCGCCGCCACCGCCGCTGAAGGATCCATTGGCGAGCGGGACATAGGTCATGAACGCCGCGAGCAGCGCAAACACCACCAGCATCGAAATCATGGGCGAGGCGCGACGATATCGGCGGCTCAGATTGGCGTATTGTAACGCGGTCATCATCATAACTCAGCCGACCTCCCCTTTTGCGCAAATAGGCCTCGGGGCCGGAACTGGATGAAACCGATGACGGCAACCAGGATGATGGCTGTGGCCAACAGTGTGTTGTTGGGAAACAAGGGCTCAACCAGCTTGGTCGCCATACCCACCAACCCGGCTCCGACCAGCGCACCCCAGAGACTGCCAACACCGCCCACCACGATCACCATGAAGCTCGGAATAATGAGATCTGTGCCCATATCCGGGTTGGTTTTCAGAATCTGACTGAGCACCGCGCCGGCGAGCCCTGCGATGCCGGAGCCCAGGCCAAAGGTGAGATAATCAATGCGGCTGGAGTTAATGCCCATGGTCTTGGCGATGGCGCGGTTTTGTGTCACCGCCCGCATCTCTAACCCAAAGCGAGAGCGCTGGAGAAACGCTAGCAACCCGAAGAACACTGCCAGCGCGATGGCAAAGACAAACAGCCGAGGCGTGGTGATACCCAGGATTGGGTTCACCGACAGATTTCCGGCCAGCCAATCTGGGGTCACGATGGGGCGGTTTTGGGGGGTAAAGATGATCCGGAAAGACTGCTGTAAAACCAGCGAAACCCCAAAGGTGGCCAGCAGTGTTTCAAGAGGCCTGCCGTAAAGAAACTGGATCACAAGCCGCTCAAGAATGACGCCGGCCACAAAGGCAACGGCAAAGGCCAGAGGGATCGAGACCAGCAGGCCAATTCCGGGTGCCATGGGCAAGGAGGACTGCACCACAAATGTTGTGTAGGCGCCGATCATAATAAACTCACCGTGCGCCATGTTGATGACCCGCATCACGCCAAAAGTAATGGCCAGTCCGATAGCGCTGAGAAGCAGCACCGAGGCCTGCGAAAGGCCGAACAGAATATTGTTGCCAAAGTTATTCAGCGCCACAATTGTTTCAATGCTGGCAAGTCGGGCGTCGGCCGCCGTGCGGACGGCGTCGGTTTGGTTCCGGTCATTCGATAACCGCTGCACCGCACCCCGTACTGCCGGTTCCAGCCGGTCCCCCATGATGGCCAATTCATCAAGAACGGTGGTTTCGTCGGCTACGGCAAAGGTTGCAATCAGGGTCGCCGTTTCCATTGCGCGGCGGTTCTCTGGCACGGTTTCGCTTTCGAGAGCCTGTTGCAGAAGAGCGCGCGACGCCTCAGTTGGCTTTTTGGCAAGTTGCTGTGCGGCAGAGAGACGGCGTAGGGGGTCGGTGCTGCTGAGATCCAGCGCAGCGAGCCCGGGCCGGAGGATGGCCTTGATAGGCGTGGAGTTCTTAACCTTTTTGGTTTCTTTACGGCCCAGAGACCCGAGGTCTTCACCCGAAATCGGATCGCTGATGCGGTAACCGTCATCCGTCTTTTTAGCAAAGATGATCAAGTTATCAGTGCGCCGGTAATGCAACCGCCCCTCGATCCAAGCCTCCAACACGGCCCGGGTTTGGGGCGTGCGTGTGGCGGCGACTTCGGCAGCGATTTCTTTGATTGTGGCGGTCTTACCCGCGGCCAGTTCGTCGGCGCGGTTGGCCAGAATGTCACTTAGCGTTTGCGCCGCGGCCCCAAAGGGCGCGAGGAGCATAATCAGCGCGAAAAGCGGTAACAGAACAAGGTGCATGGCGTCAGCCTTTGCGAAGGGAACGGGACTACAGGACAGCCTTCCAATCCATCATCAACCCTACAGGCCGCAAGGGGTGCAGAGAGGCAGAGGACCAACGAGGGCGGCTAGAAACAGACGCTGGGAAGACGGCGCTCGATCGCGTCCGTCTCCCCATCGTTTTTTGGCAGTGAGAACCGATTAGTAGTTCTGGCCGAAACACTCGCCTGATTCGGTGTCGTAGTTACCGCAATCCACCTCAGGATCTGCCCAGTCAGACATCCGCGTAGCAGAGGCTGCGAGGAAGTCGGTCCAAGCGTCGCCCGGTACTTCTTCGGTCTGAGACACGATATCGAACTGACCGTCATCCTGGATCTCACCGATCAGTACTGGCTTGGTCAGGTGGTGGTTTGGCAGCATCGTGGCAGAACCACCCGTCAGGTTTGGAACCGACATGCCGTAGATTTCTGGACGCCAATCAGCGTAGGTCTCAGAACCCGCAGCCTCAACCGCCTGAGCCCACAACTTGAAGCCGATGTAGGTGGCTTCCATGGGATCGTTGGTTACGCGGTCATCGTTCCCAATATAGCCCTTCCAGGTATCAACAAAGGCATCGTTGACGTCCGCTTCGGCAGACTGGAAATAGTTCCATGCTGCGAGGTGACCGACCAGTGGACCAGTATCCAAGCCAGAAAGCTCTTCCTCACCTACTGAGAACGCGACAACCGGGATGTCTTCGGCCGAAATGCCCTGGTTGGCGAGTTCTTTGTAGAACGGAACGTTCGCGTCGCCGTTAATCGTGGAAATCACGCCCACCTTCTTACCCGATGCAGACAGATCCTTGACCGTGGAAACGATCGTCTGCCAGTCGGAGTGACCAAAGGGTGTGTAGTTGACGAAGATGTCTTCAGCGGCGATGCCAGCGTCAAGCAGGTACTGCTCAAGGATGGTGTTTGTCGTGCGCGGGTAGACGTAATCCGTGCCCAACAAAGCAAAGGACTCAACGCCCAGCTCTTCAAGGTAGTAATCAACCGCAGGAATGGCCTGCTGGTTAGGTGCAGCGCCCGTGTAGAAAACGTACTTGGAGGATTCTTCACCCTCGTACTGCACCGGGTAGAAGAGCGGCACAGAAGCCAGTTCCTCGATCACGGGCAGGACCGATTTCCGCGATACAGATGTCCAGCAGCCGAACATCACGTCGACGCCTTCGATCTCAATCAACTCGCGCGCCTTCTCGGCAAACAGGGGCCAATCCGAAGCGGGATCAACGACCACAGCTTCGAGCTGCTTACCCAGCAGGCCACCCGCTTTGTTCTGTTCCTCAATCATCATCAGGACTGTGTCCTTCAGCGTCGTTTCAGAAATCGCCATAGTGCCGGAAAGGGAGTGAAGAACACCAACTTTGATGGTGTCATCGTCTGCTAAAGCAGCGTTTGCAGCGAGCCCACCCATCAGGGCGCCAGCTGCAATCAGGAGCGTTTTCATGGTTCTTGATTCCTCGTGTTACTTGTCTCGGTTTTGAACCTTGGTGAGAGGTTCCGAACGCTGTTTGTGGCACGTTCTGAAGCAAAGGCTATTCAAGTGCCTATGTACTGGTCTAGTGCTGATTCCGGCACAGGGTGTTGACCTTTGAGCAACACCCACGCTTTAGCAACGGCGGGCGATCCAGATAGTTTAGGGTCGATTGACAGTCCCAATTAAGGTGAATGGAAGACCGCAAATCGTCCCTTTTCAATCGTGGGCCCCTAGGCTGAATCGTCGTGGATTTCGATGGAAGATTGACCATCCCAAACGTCGCCAAATTCCTCTGCCGTACGGGTTTCAGCGACTTGGAATTATGCCACCGCTTTGACGTCACCTCCGCCGGGAATCATCGCACGTGCAGGCCCTTTTTCGGCTGCCCAGAGGTCTCCAAAAACCATCAAAGGTCGCCGGCACCCAATCCAGTAATCGTCATCCCAAAGCCAACCACAAGACCGCTTCCGACCAATCAGCCAATTCGCGCACGATTATTGGCGTTCTCGTTGAGGACCATCGGATGGTGAAGCAAGGCTGCAAGTTTCCAGATCGTCGCAGGATCGGTCCACGATCAGCGGCAGGGCTCACACCCTTTGGGAGAGGCGTAAAGCCGGCTCCAGACTCAGTCCGCGGCAGGCGCGGGAGACGAATGTCAATGCCGGTTCAAGCGCCGTATTAACCACCCACGCAGCCTTAATATTCGCCCAAACAAGGCCGCCGCAAACCTTCATCCGCAGGCCGGGGGTCCCCGCTGAACTTTGA
>PAHJ01000106.1 GCA_002705565.1 Geminicoccus sp.
GGTGGGCGGAAAACACCCAAGGCTTCGGGCATTTTTGGTCCAAAACGGTTCTAAACCTGCCCCTTTATAAAGCGATTGGCTTTACCCTGTTTTACACCATCATCACGACGCCGTTCATTCTGTTGCTCGGGCTGATCGTGGCACTGGTTGTCGATAATCTGTGGCGTCCGCTGCGGGGTGTGACGATCTTTGCCAGCCTGCTGCCCTTTATCGTGACACCGCTGGTGGGGTCGCTGGTGCTGTTTTGGATGACGGACAACACGGGCGGTCTGCTGTACGCGATCACCAATGGTTTGGCCTTTTGGGCCGATGATTTTTCACTGCGAGCCAGTCCGCAAGCAACGTGGGCGGTGATTGCCGTCTATGGCGTTTGGCACGTGACGCCGTTTGCGTTTGTGGTCTTCTATGCAGGACTTCAGACGGTCAGCCAGGACCAGATTGAGGCGGCCATGATCGATGGCGCGCCCCGGATTGACCGCCTGCGCTATGTCATCCTGCCGCATTTGATGCCGCTGATCACCTTTGTGCTGCTGATCCACATCATGGACGCCTTCCGCGTTTTGGAGCCGATCTTTGGTTTCCAAGCCGCCGCGAATGCGCAGAGCGTGTCCTATCTGATTTACGAGCACCTCGTCCTGCAAGCCGACAAGCGCTATGGCTCGGCGGCGGCGACCAGTGTTCTGACCATCCTGATGGTCTTTATCCTGTTGCTGCCCGTGCTGATCCGCACATGGCGCGACTTCCGCGTTGCAGCACGATAGAGGGGGAGCAGAGACAATGACACGCAAACATCCACTCGCCCTCCTCATCCTCATTTACGGCTTTGCGGCCCTATGGGTGGTGGTCGCGGCCTTTCCGTTTATCTGGACGACATGGGGCAGCCTGAAGGTCGAAACCGACTTCTTTGGCCATTGGACCAAGAACCTCAGCGGTGTCGATACCTTGCGCGAGTTCGGCGCCTATTTCACCTCGCTGGGCTATGATTCAGCGTTTTCCGAGAAAAAGCAGTTCGGCCAAGCGGTCGGTAACACGATGATCATCACCATCTTTACGGTCGTGATCAGCCTGACGTTTGGCACCTTGGGCGGCTACGCGCTGGCTCGATCGACGGCGCGCTATGCGTTTGTGCTGCTGATTATCGCCCTGATCTTCCGCGCCATGCCGCACATCACACTGGTCAGCGGGTATATGGAGCCGCTGTTCAGTTGGGGCATTTGGGGCGAGACGTGGGTGGCCGTGATTGTGCTGGTCGCCATCAACCAGCCGTTTACCATCTGGATGATGCGCAGCTTCTTTATGAACGTCCCGCGCGAGCTGGACGAAAGCGCGATGATCGATGGCTGTAACCGCCTGCAAGGGTTTTGGCACGTGATCATGCCGGTGATGTGGCCGGGGGTAATCACCACGGGCCTGTTCTCCTTCCTGCTTGCCTACAACGATTTCACAGTGACCAGCGCCCTGCTCAGCCAGCAGAATACAACCATGATCCCCCGGATTGCGGGCTTCCTTGGCTCGGCACAGAACGACGGGGATCAAATGGCGGCGGTTGCGGCAGTTGTAACCGCGACAGCCCCGCTGTTCGTCCTGATTATGATTTTCCAACGCCAGTTGGTCAGCGGCCTGACCGCTGGCGCGGTAAAAGGATAAGCCGGCCATGAAAGGTTCAAGACCCGAGCAAGCCTATTTGAGCAAAGACACGGATCTGTCCAAAACCGAAGAAACCCGCGCGGTGATTGAGGGCATGGTTGACGGTCTGAACGACCACCGCATCGACGACATCGGCGAGTTTTTCTCCCAAGGCTTCCGCTGGATGGGAAACCAAGGATGCGGCACCAAGGCCGGTTTGCAGGAGTTCCAAGACAACTGGCAGCGCCCGTTCCAAGCGGCGTTCAGCGACAAAACCTGCATCGACGAAGCGCGCCTGTTCATGGGTGAATGGGCTGCAGCCTTTGGCCGGCAGGAAGCGACGCACAGCGGGGAATTCCTCGGCATCGCCCCCACCGGCAAGCGCGTTGAAATCCGCTACATGGATTTCTGGAAAGTCCAAGAAGGCAAAATCGTAGACAATTGGGTCAACGTCGATTTTGCCCACGTCGCCGCACAGCTCGGCGTCGATCTGTTCAAAGGGGAAGGCTGGGAAGCCTATGATCGCGGGGACCGAACGGCCCCTCGCCCACAACAAAACGAAGAAACACCATGACAGTGAAATATCTCAAGCACGGCAAACCCGACGTAGAGCGCGCTGAAGACGACGCCAAAACCCGCCATATTGTTGAAGCAACACTGGCCGACATTCAGGCTCGCGGTGATACGGCTGTTCGCGCGTTGTCCGAGAAGTTCGACGGCTATACGCCCGACGCCTTTCGCCTGACGCAGGCGCAAATCGACGAATTGATCGCGCAATTGACCCCGCAGGAGCTGCACGACATCAAATTCGCGCAGGAGCAGGTGCGCACCTTTGCCCAAGCTCAGCGCGCGAGCATGACGGATATTGAAGTCGAGACCATGCCCGGCGTTATTCTGGGTCACAAGAACATCCCTGTGCAGTCTGTGGGCTGCTACGTCCCCGGCGGCAAGTTCCCGATGGTCGCGTCAGCCCACATGTCGGTGGCAACGGCGAGCGTCGCTGGCGTGCCTCGGATCATCGCCTGTACCCCGCCCTTCAATGGCAAGCCAAACCCCGGCGTGATCGCGGCCATGCACTTGGGCGGCGCGCATGAGATTTACGTTTTGGGCGGCATTCAAGCGGTTGGTGCGATGGCGATTGGAACAGAAACCATTGAGCCGGTGCACATGTTGGTTGGCCCCGGCAATGCCTTTGTCGCCGAAGCCAAGCGCCAGTTGTTTGGACGCGTCGGGATCGACCTGTTTGCCGGTCCCACTGAAACAATGGTTATCGCGGATGATACGGTTGATGCCGAAATCTGCGCGACTGACCTGTTGGGCCAAGCCGAACACGGCTATAACTCCCCTGCTGTACTGCTGACCAACTCTGAGAAGCTGGCGCGGGAAACACTGGTTGAGATCGACCGCTTGCTTGAAATCCTGCCCACACGTGACACCGCGTCAGTCAGCTGGGCCGACTATGGCGAGGTCATCGTCTGCGATACCTATGATGAGATGTTGGCGGTCGCCAATGACATTGCCTCCGAGCACGTGCAGGTGATGACGGACCGCGATGACTGGTTCCTTGAGCACATGACCTGCTATGGCGCCCTGTTCCTCGGCGCGCGCACCAACGTGTCCAATGGTGACAAAATCATCGGTACAAACCACACCCTGCCAACCAAGAAAGCAGGCCGCTATACCGGCGGCCTATGGGTTGGGAAATTCCTCAAGACTCACAGCTACCAGAGAATCCTGACCGACGAAGCCGCAACCATGATCGGCGAGTATGGATCACGGCTGTGTATCCTCGAAGGCTTTGTCGGCCATGCCGAGCAGTGCAACGTGCGCGTTCGGCGCTACGGCGGGGTAAACGTCCCCTATGGCGAAGCTGCGCCCTATCGGAACCGACAGGACCAATAGAGAGCCAAAGATAGAAATGCAGTAATGGACCGCCACGCTCACCATAAAGCCCTGCTCGCCCCCTTGCGAGCGGCGCTCTACGACTTTTCGGAGCATGGCGTCCGTGCGGCACTGTCTGACGTTTGCGCAGACAACGCTGTGTTTCGCTTGGCCCATCCGTTGGGCGAGATCCACGGCACGGATGCCTTTTTTGAGCAGACTTTTGCCCCCTTGGTGGACGCATGGCCAGATTTGGAGCGGCGGGATCATATCGTTGTTGCCGGAACCGATGACCACGGCCACGACTGGGTTGGTTGCGGCGGCTATTATCTGGGCGTTGCGTTGGGTCCGTGGCTGGATATTCCACCCACCGGCCACATCACTCACATGCGCTTCCACGAGTTTTACCGTTTTGTCGATGGCAAGGTGGTAGAGATGCAGTCGCTCTGGGATATTCCAGAGGTGATGATGCAAGCGAACGCTTGGCCCATGGCGCCGTCGCTGGGCCGTGAATGGCACATCCCCGGCCCGGCGACCCAAGACGGCATCATCACCAAACCCAGCGACGAAGCCGCAGGCGAACAGACCAAGCGCACCATCATCGAAATGCTCGAAAAGATGAAGCGTCACCCCAGCACGGGCGGACCGGCTGTGATGGAAATGGACCGCTACTGGCATCCAAAAATGAGCTGGTATGGCCCAAGCGCGATTGGCTCTGGCCGGGGCATCGCGGGTTTTCGGCACTGGCACCAAATCCCCTTCCTCAACGCGATGCCCGATCGCGGTAAAGAGCGCGCATCCCTGACCTATCACTTCTTTGGCGAGCAGAATTACGCCGCTGTCACCGGTTGGCCCAACATGATCCAGACCGTCTCAGACGATGGCTGGATGGGCATTGCGCCGGCGGGGCGAAAGATCACCATGAAGTCGCTCGATTTCTGGCGGATCGAAAACGGCTTGATCCGCGAAAATTGGGTCATGGTGGACGTGCTTGAAGCCTTTCACCAGTTGGGTGTCGATGTGTTCGCGCGGCTACGGGAATTCAACAAGGCCCGGAATCTAAGCCGCGTTGACCTGCCTGATGGTATGGAGGGCTGAACCGATGTCGGAAAAGGTCACCGCCCTGCAAGTTGCCCAGCGCGCCGGTGTTTCACAGTCCGCCGTGAGCCGCGTTTTTACGCCCGGTGCCTCGGTGTCGCAGAAGATGGCGACCAAAGTGCGAGATGCCGCTGAAGAATTGGGTTACCGCCCCAATATTCTGGCCCGCGCCATGGTCTCTGGCCGCAGCCGCATCGTGGGCTTTGTTGTCGCCTATTTGGACAACTACTTCTATCCCGAAGCGATTGAAAAGCTCTCGAACGCCATGCAGGCCGAGGGCTATCACGTCCTGATGTTCATGGCCTCGCAGACCACGGGCAATATCGACGACGTGGTGGATGAAATTCTCGACTACCAGATTGATGGTCTGATTTTCGCCTCCGTCGCCATGTCTTCCACCATCGTTGCGCGCTGTCAGGCCGCTGGCGTGCCGATGATCCTGTTTAACCGGCGACAGGATATGGAGGGTGTAAGCTCGATCACGTCCGACAACTTCGCCGGGGGACGCAAAGTGGGCGAGTATCTCATCACCTGCGGCCACAGGCGCATTGGCTATATTGCTGGCTGGGAAGGCGCATCCACTCAGCGCGACCGCGAAGCCGGTTTGATGGCCGCTTTGACGGCACATGATATTCCGCTGTTTGCCCGTGAAGTCGGCAATTTCCGCAAAGAAGGCGCCATCGAAGCCACGCGCGCCATGTTCGACGTTCCTGCGAACCAGCGCCCTGATGCCGTCTTTGTCGCCAACGATCACATGGCGTTCTTTGTGCTCGATACGCTGCGGCATGAGCTGGGTTTAAAGGTTCCCGACGACGTGGCTGTTGTCGGTTATGATGACGTGCCGCCTGCGGCGTGGCCAGCCTATGACCTAACCACCGTGCGTCAGCGATCCAACACAATGGTGCAGGAAACCGTGGATACCTTCATTCGGCAGATCGAAGAACCCGAAGACTTTCGCCCGCGTCAAGTCGCGATCGACGGGCCTTTGATTATACGCGGCTCGTCGCACAGTTTACCATCCAAGGGAAAGGCTCAAACCAATGCAGGGATTTGATTCCAAATTCAAAGATTTCCCCGATTACATCATTGGAATCACCAACGAAATTTGGGAAAGCCGAGGCATTTCTAAGCTGCACCAGTATTACAGCGATGACATTGTGGTGCGCTCCCCCGGTTCCGTGGTTGTGGGCAATCAGGGCGTGATTGCCGCGACAATGGCGACGCTGGCTGAGTTCCCTGATCGGCGCTTGCTGGGCGAAGACGTGATTTGGTCCGGTACGCCGGAAGAAGGCATGCTCAGCTCCCACCGCATTTACTCAACCGCCACCCACGCCCACGATGGTGTGTATGGCGCGGCGACGGGTAAGAAGCTGAAATACCGCATCATTGCGGACTGCCACGCCATCAACAATCAGATCAACGACGAATGGTTGATCCGGGACCAGGGCGCAATTGTTCGGCAGTTGGCGTGGGATCCAAAGACTTACGCCGCTGAACTAATCGCACGCGAAGGTGGTCCAGAAGCTGCCGTCCGCCCCTTGACCCCCAAAACCGACAAGCCCGGCCCCTACAAGGGCTGCGGCAATGACAGCCCGTGGGGCCAAAAGTACGCTGAGATCATCACACGCATCATGGGCGCAGACCTCGCAGCGGTTCCAGCGGAGTACGATCGCGCGGTCCAAACGGCTTACCCTGGCGGTGAAACGGGCTTGAGCCATGACGCGGTTGATCGCTTCTGGATGGGCCTTCGCGCCGCCTTTCCTGATGCCGAACTGCGGATCGAGCACGTGATTGGCAACCAAGGCCCGATGATGCCCCCACGCGCGGCGGTGCGGTGGAGCCTGTGGGGTAAACATAGCGGTTGGGGGGCTTTTGGCCAGCCAACTAACGCTGAGGTCTATGTTTTGGGAATCAGTCACGCCGAGTTTGGCCCCTGGGGGCTGCGGCGCGAATTTACGCTTTACGATGAAACTGCAATCTGGAAGCAGATCCTGCTACAGACTGGGTAAAAGAGGGAAAAGGTTGTGGCAATGAACCGGCAAGAAATGGAAGCGCGGATCGTCCGTTACGCGGACCTGCGCCCCTGTAAAACGGCCTTTATCGATGCGCATACCCCCGGATCGGATCAGAAGGAAAACTTCACGATCATCGGTGGCGGTGTCTCGGAAAGCCCCGATCAGCATGTGCACATTCCCCTACCCCACGGCTTTAACATTGGGGCAGCGGGCCAACCGCCGAAATGCCGAAACTCCCTGCATTCCCATCGCACCGCCGAAGTCTTCTTTGTGCTTTCAGGCCGGTGGCGCTTCTTTTGGGGGCGTTGGGGCACGGCTGGCGAAGTCACGCTCGACCCCGGCGACATCATAAACATTCCAACGGGCATGTTTCGCGGGTTCGAGAACATTGGAACCGACTATGGGATGATCATGGCCATCCTCGGTGGTGATGACGCCGGCGGCGGCGTGATCTGGGCGCCGCAAGTGATTGAGGACGCGCGCGATCACGGCCTGATCCTCGCCGAAACCGGTCGGCTCTATGACAGCCATAAGGGCGAGCAGCTGCCCGACGGTGTAGCGCCCATGTCTTTGCTGACCGAACAGCAGCTTAAATTATTCCCAGAACCAACCACCGCAGAAGTCGTTCCAAACGCCGTTGCCCGCTATCTTGATCTGATGGCGTTTTCCGACCGCGCGCCGGCGAAAGTTATTGGTGCCGATGCGCTGTTGGCTGATCGCCCGGGCTTTGAGGTCGACTTCCTCAGCCGCCCCTCTGCGCAAACGCAGGCCGCAGCCAGCGACAAAGATACGGTCCTGATGCCCGCAACGGGTCATTGGCGGGTGAGTTGGGCTGATGGCTCCGTGACCCTTAACCCCGGTGACACGGCCAGCATCCCGGCCGATATCGCCTACACCCTCGAACCTGCGATGACAGGTGAGGCGGGAATATATCGGGTAATTGCCACGGATGATCCTGCTGGCCCCACGTGGCGCCCCTAAACCCAAATTCAAACTCAATCAGGAGACGGTCAAATGTCTGTTCTGACCACCCACGTTGGTTCCCTGCCCCGTACGCAAGAGATTGTGGATTTCATTTTCGCGCGGGAGAAAGAGCAACCCTATGATCAGTCTGCGTTTGACGCGGCAATGACGGCGGCGGTTTCAGAAACGGTTGCGCGGCAAAAAGCAGCTGGGGTGGACATTGTATCGGATGGCGAAACCAGCAAGATCTCCTATGCCACCTACGTCAAGGACCGCTACACGGGCTTTGCCGGCGATAGCCCGCGGAACGCACCGGCGGACTTGAAGCTTTTTCCCAGCTTTTTGCAGCGACTGTCCGACGATGGCGGAACCCCAACCTACGCCCGGCCCATGTGTGTGGGCGCGGTCAAATCAAAAGGTCAGGACGAGCTGAACAAAGACATCGCCAACCTCAAAGCCGCAATGGCCGATCACGACGTTGAGCGCGGCTTCATGAATGCAGCTTCACCTGGGGTCATTTCGCTGTTCCTTCAGAACGATTTCTACCCAACGCGCGAAGACTATCTTCAAGCGCTGGCTGAAGCCATGAAGGAAGAATACGAAACCATCGTTGCTTCAGGCCTAGACCTTCAACTCGACTGCCCAGACCTCGCCCTGTCCCGCCACATGCTGTTCACGGATTTGAGCGACGACGAGTTTCTCAAGGTTGCCGCGTCGCATGTCGAGGCGCTGAACTATGCTCTGTCCGATGTTCCAGCAGAAAAGGTTCGGGTGCACATTTGCTGGGGCAATTACGAAGGCCCGCACGTCTGTGACATTCCCATGTCCAAAATGTTCGATACCCTGATGAGCACCAAGGCGCGCTATGTCCTGTTCGAAACCTCGAACCCACGCCACGGTCACGAATGGGCGGTGTTCAAGGATCGCCGCAGCGACATTCCCGACGACAAAATTCTAGTCCCCGGTGTGGTCGATACGACCACCAATTTCGTTGAGCATCCCAATTTGGTGTCTCAGCGGCTGGAGCGCTTCGTCGATTTGGTTGGGCACGAGCGGGTCATTGCAGGTTCAGACTGCGGTTTTGGCACCTTTGCCGGGTTCGGAGCGGTAGATCCGGATATCGCTTACGCCAAGCTGAGCGCTTTGAGCGAGGGAGCTCGGGCAGTATAAATCAACTAAAAAACGAAGTTTCGATTAAGGTTGCGATACATTTGCCTCATGCGTAAGTTGCGGCCTTCAATTGGCCAAAAAAGCACCCGTCTTTGACGAAAGAAATCGACGTAACGACTGATTGATGAATGGAATTTGGCTGCTCGCTTTAAGTCACTATTCATTATCGTACGGACGAAACGCCCTTTCTTGCAATTTTGGACAAACCAGAACACAGTCCAATTCTGGAAAACAGGAGGCTTACACATGCTACGTTTAATTCTTTTATCCGCTGCCGCGCTGAGCGTGACAGCATCAGCCGCTTCGGCTGAAACTATCCGCTGGGCGCGGGCCGGTGATTCGATCACCCTCGACCCCCATGCGCAAAACGAAGGCCCAACGCACGCTCTGGCTCACCAAATGTATGACGGCCTGCTGCAGCGGGACATGTCCGGTGCGATCATTGCATCGCTTGCCACCGAGTGGGCTGCGCTGGCTGAAAACCCAAATGTGTGGCGCTTTAAGCTGCGTGAAGGCGTGACCTTCCACGATGGCGCGGCGTTTGATTCTGAAGACGTTGTGTTTTCATTGAACCGCGCTAAGCAGGAAGGCTCCGAGATGCAGGAACTGCTTGCATCCGTGGTCGATGTTCGTGCGGTAGACGCGTACACCGTGGATATGGAAACTGCCGGCGCTAACCCGCTGATGATCAACAACCTGACCAACATGTTCATGATGGACAAGGGCTGGGCTGAGGCCAACGACGTGGTCATGCCGCAAAACGTGACTGCTGGCGAAACCAACTACGCTACCATGAACACCAACGGTACCGGTGCATTCATGCTGGTGAGCCGCTCTGTGGACGAAAAGACCGTCCTGAAGGCGAACCCGAACTACTGGGGCAAGGATCTCTACCCCACCGAAGTGAGCGAAATCATCTACACCCCGATTCAGTCCTCCGCGACCCGCGTTGCGGCGCTGCTGTCTGGCGAAGTTGATATCATCCAGGACGTGCCGGTACAGGATCTGGGCCGGGTTGCAGCAACCGACGGTCTGAAGGTTGTAACTGCAGCTCAGAACCGGGTGATCTTCTTCGGTGTTGATAACGCTGAAGGCCCAACCTCTGACGTCCGCGTTCGCCGCGCGATGAACATCGCCATCAACCGTGATGCCATCAAGCAGATCGTAATGCGCGACCAGTCCGACCCAACCGGCGTTATCATGCCTCCTTTCGTGAACGGCTGGACCAGTGCGCTGAACGAGTTCCCCGCTTACGACCTTGATGCCGCTAAGGCACTGATGGCGGATGCTGGTTACGCTGACGGCTTTGACCTCACGCTCAACTGCCCGAACGATCGCTACATCAACGACGAAGCCATCTGTCAGGCGGCTGTTGGTATGATGGGTCAGATCGGCATCGACGTCACCCTGGACGCCAAGCCAAAGGCTCAGCACTTCCCGTACATCAAAGAAGGCAACTCTGACTTCTGGATGCTGGGTTGGGGCGTACCGACCTTTGATTCGCACTACATCTTCAACTACCTGCTGCACACCAACGGCGGCAGCCGTGGTTCCTGGAACCCTACTGGCTTCAGCAATGCGGACGTTGACGACATGATCGTGAGCTTGGAATCCGAGACCGACCTCGCAGCCCGTGACGCAACGATCGCGAAAATCTGGGAAATCGTACAGGCTGAGCAAGTTCACCTGCCGATCCACAACCAGGTTCTGAACTGGGGCATGAAGGGTGGCATCAACTTTGATGTTCAGCCTGAAGACCAGCCACACTTCCAGTTCCTGACCTTCAACTAGGGACACGCGGTGTGTCTGATCGACCTCTGGAAAAACGAGGCTGATCAGACCACCCCGGTCTGCAAGGAAAGATTGAGCCCAGGCGCGCAAACGCCCGGGCTCAATTGACTTTTAGCGCTATGCTCTTGATCATTTTACGGCGGCTGGGACAGTCTTTTTTGGTTCTTTTCCTGGTTGCATTTGTTTCGTTCATGATTTTCCGCTACGTCGGCAATCCCGTGGACAACCTGCTTGGGCAGGAGGCAACTAACGACAGGCGCGATGCGCTCATTGAGGCGCTGGGTCTGAACGACCCTCTGCACGTGCAATACCTCAGCTTTGTTGGCCGGGCCTTGCAGTTTGATTTCGGCATTTCGTATCGAACCGCCCAGCCTGTCGCAGACATGATTATCCAACGCCTGCCCGCAACCCTCGAACTCGCTCTGGTCTCAGCCATTTTTGCGATGTTTGTTGGTGTCGTTGCGGGGGTCTATACGGCGATCAACCGGCGCGGGTTCATTGCCAATTCCATTTTGTCGTCGTCCCTGATCGGCGTCTCATTGCCGACCTTCCTGATCGGGGTACTGCTGATCTGGGTGTTTTCGGTTGAACTGAAATGGCTGCCGTCGTTTGGACGTGGCGACGTGGTGGATCTGGGGTTCTGGACCACAGGCTTCCTGACGGTGTCGGGGCTGAAGTCGCTCATTCTACCGGGTATCACGCTGGGGCTCTATCAGATGACTCTGATCATGCGCCTGACGCGCGCGGAGATGCTCGAAGTGCTGCGGCAGGACTACATCAAATTCGCGCGCGCGCGCGGTTTGCAGGACCGCACCGTTTACTTCGGCCACGCCCTGAAAAACACGCTGGTTCCCGTAATCACCATCGCAGGGCTGCAACTGGGCTCGATTGTTGCCTTTGCCATCATCACCGAGACTGTCTTCCAATGGCCAGGCGTGGGGCTGATGTTCATCAATGCCGTATACTTCGTGGATATCCCGGTAATGAGCGCCTATCTGCTGCTGGTGGGAACGCTGTTCGTGCTGATCAACCTGATTGTTGACCTGCTCTATTTGGTGATTGACCCGCGCCTGCGCGACGGTCAGCTCAAGCGGACGGGAGGATAAGCGCACCATGAGACGCTTTCTGAATTCAGACTTCTTCTACGCCTTCACCCGCTCACCACTGGCGATTGTATCGCTGCTGGTGGTGGTCCTGATGGTCTTGAGCGCGATACTTGCGAACTTCATCGCGCCGACCAACCCCTTTGACGCAGCCAGTCTCAACCTGATGAACGGTTTCACCGCACCGATGGAACCAAACATGTTCACGGGTGAAACCTTCCTGCTTGGGACCGATGATCAGGGCCGAGACCTGTTCTCCGCCATTCTCTTCGGATTACGGGTGTCGCTGTTCGTTGGTGTCATGGCCGTGGGCCTGGCGATGGTATTGGGCGTACTGCTCGGGCTGATCGCAGGTTACCTGGGCGGATGGTTGGATACGTTGATCATGCGCCTGGCCGACATCCAGATGACCTTCCCGTCCATCCTCATCGCCATGCTGATTTTCGGTGTTGCCCGCGGGCTGCTCCCCGCGGAGTTGCGGGAGGAAATGGCAATCACCGTGCTCATTCTGTCGATTGGCCTGTCCGAGTGGGTGACTTTCGCACGAACCGTGCGCGGGTCGACCATGGTGGAGAAGGAAAAGGAATACGTCTCCGCTGCCCGTCTGATCGGCTTGAACCCCTGGCAGATCATGCTGCGCCACATCTTGCCCAATGTACTGGGTCCGGTGCTGGTGATTGCCACCATCACGCTCGCGCTGGCGATTATCGCAGAGGCAACACTGTCCTTCCTGGGCGTTGGTGCGCCGCGCACCGAGCCGTCGCTGGGAACCCTCATCCGCGTTGGGCAGGACTTCCTGTTCTCTGGCGAGTGGTGGATCTTGCTCTTCCCCGCCCTGACGCTGCTGGCGCTGGCTTTGTCGGTCAATCTGTTCGGTGACTGGCTGCGCGATACCCTTAACCCGAGGCTGCGCTGATGACTGAGACTTTGCTTGAACTCAAAGGTCTGGAAGTTACCTTCACGACCCGCCGCGGTACGCTCAAGGCGGTCGATGACCTGTCCCTGACCGTCAAGCGCGGCGAAATCCTTGGTATCGTTGGCGAGTCCGGCGCAGGAAAATCGATGACGGGGGCAGCGATCATTGGCCTGATCGACCCACCGGGCCGCGTCTCCAACGGTGAAATCTGGTTTGAACAACAGCGCGTGGACAAGAACCCGGAAAGCATGCGTGGGCGCCAAGTCTCCATGGTGTTCCAAGACCCGTTGACCAGTCTCAACCCCCTGCGGACCGTCGGCGATCAGTTGGTTGAGACCATCCTCGCCCACATGGACGTCACCAAGGCAGAGGCCCTGCAAAGGGCGCGCGATGGCTTGACCGAGGTCGGCATTGACCCGGACCGGATCAACGCCTATCCCCATGCCTTCTCCGGCGGAATGCGGCAGCGGGTAGTGATTGCACTGGCCCTTGCCACTGAGCCACAGCTGGTCATCGCCGACGAGCCAACCACGGCTTTGGACGTATCGGTTCAGGCCCAGGTGCTGGATCTGCTCAAAAAGCTCTGCCGGGAACGCGGTACGTCGGTGATCCTGATCACGCACGACATGGGTGTGATTGCCCAGACCAGCGACCGGATTGCCGTCATGTACGCCGGCCGACTTGCGGAAATCGGCGAGACGCGGGAGGTTCTGACCAACCCCCAGCATCCCTATACGCAAGGCCTGATGGCATCCACGCCGAGCGTAGACGCCAAGTCCTTTGGGCAGGAGCTATTCCAAATCCCTGGCGCCATGCCCAAGCTTGATGCTCTGCCCAGCGGCTGCGCGTTCAACCCGCGCTGTAGCCAGGCGCACGCGCGGTGCCAGACGGACAGACCGCCGATATTAGCAGACCGGGCCGCCTGCTGGTTGATGGAGAATGCATCGTGAGTTTTGTTGTTGCCAGAGACCTCAGCCGCACTTTCAACCTGTCGGACCCTTGGATCGTCCGCAAGTTGACCATGCGACCCAAGCGGCTGCTTAAAGCCGTTGATGCTGTGAACTTCGAGATTGAGCGAGGAACCACCTACGCTCTTGTGGGCGAGTCCGGATCGGGAAAATCCACAATTGCCAACATGGTTGTCGGTCTGCTCGCACCCTCCGCAGGCTCTATCACCATCGACGGCCAGAATCTGGGCGATGCATCCATGAGTCGGCAAGAGCAGCAGCGTTTGCGGCGGCGCATCCAAATGGTGTTCCAGAGCCCCTACGCCAGCCTTAACCCGCGCTGGAGAGTCGGTGACATCCTGAGCGAGCCTATGCGCGCCTTCAAGCTGATCGACGGCGCAACGGCGCAGCGCAAGCGCGTGGCGCAGTTACTGGAGCAAGTCGGGCTGAGCGACAGCGACGCTAGTAAGTTCCCGCATGAGTTCTCAGGCGGACAGCGTCAGCGCATCTCTATTGCCCGCGCCCTGGCCAGCCAGCCAGAAGTCATCATATGTGACGAACCAACCTCTGCGCTGGACGTATCGGTTCAGGCTCAGGTGCTCAACCTGCTGAAATCATTGCAGAAAGAGTTTGGGTTGACCTATCTGTTTATCACCCACGATTTGGCGGTTGTCTCCACCATGGCAAACAAAATCGGGGTTCTCAATCAGGGTGTTCTGGTTGAGGAGCAGGATACAGAAGACCTGTTCACCACCCCGCGCGAAGACTACACGAAAATGCTCCTCTCTTCCGCGCCCAAGATTGATTTTGACAGCTAAGAGCTCAATCGTCGGATGGAAGATGCGCGTAGATCGTAGTTCGCGACAGACCGAGTTTGCGTGAAACCAGAGAGACATTGCCGTCGTTTATGTGCCACGTCCGGCGGATGGTCAGGCATTTGTCACGCTTAATCACACTGTCCGAACAGGACGGGCATGGCTGGACATCGTCAGCGTGCAAGGCCAAAAACGGCTCGACGACAACCGGACGCACGTATTGATCCGTGCTCACTCGGAGGATCTGGCGAAGGGCTCTCTGCAGGGCCCGTATCGAGGTCGGCCAGTAATACTGGTTGAGCAGGCGCACCGTCTCGACCGTCAAAATCTTGGTCTCATCAATGCTCGAAGCCGCGCTGCGAATGACATAGTCGATGTCCAACCGCTCGTTAAGATGTGGAACCACCAACTCGTTTGGTGTTTCGGCTATCAATTCGCTCAATGCCGAGCCTGCCTCAGCAAGCACCTCAGTTCTGTCTCTCGAGGTCGCGAACACCATCAGCTCGGGCAGCAACAGGTGAAATTTATACATGTCAGGATCGGGAGCTTCGATGGCGGACGCCACGCGGCGCAAGTCCTCAGCCATCAATTCAGGCATCTTTTCGAAGTTGCGCAGATACAGCATGCCTTTGGCCGACTTCTGGACCTTGCCGGAAAACACGCGCGCCATTTCATTGGGTTCCGCGGTCGGATCGCTGGTTAGCGGCGTGGACACATATTCTGGTTCGAAGAAACCCAGCCGTCCGCCGTTGCCAAACAGAAGGCCCTCGTAATTATCCTCATTGATTAGGGCGCAATCCAGCTCCAGCACGGGCGCTTCGGGTGCGATGCGGCTGAACAATTGGCGGCTGATGACCGACTTCCCTGCCCCCTTCGGTCCCCATCCAAGCAACGTACCGCCTTGTGCGAGGTTGCTCTCCAGCCGTTCCAGCTGGGCAAGAACCTGGGCGTCGCGACAATCGGTTGATGCGCGAGCGGCAGACGTTTTCCGCTTCGCGTCAGTCTTCCTCTCTGCGGTGGAAAAGGCCGCCGATTTATTTGTCGAAAAGTGGATCTTGTTGATGTACCGCATCAAGTGACCAATTTCTTTGATGGTAAAGTACACCGCCGAGTGCATGTGATCCTTCACCATGGCCGACCCGCGCGTCAGAACCTCCTGCAGCAACGTGGAGAACCGGGCATCGAAAAGGCTCTCAAAGGCAATGGGACGGCTCAGATCCGAGCCTTGCAGCATCTCCTGTGCACTGCCGTTGGCGCCGATGACAAAGCCGTCCTCGTTTAGGGCCAACAGCGCGGCGCTGGTGGTGTTCAGATACTCCTGACGAGGGTGAAAGCCAAGGATCAGCGCACCGGCGTGCTCAGACCGGAACAGACGGTTTTCCACGTTTACCGCCGCCAGCTTAACCAGCGCCAACGTGTGTCGCTGGCGCGAGCGGGCGTCGGTAGAGGCATCGATAACCCCCACGACCTTGTTCTGTGAGTCACGCACCGGGCAGGCAAAGCATGAAATTTGCTCCAGGCGGTTCAGGAAGTGCTCATGCCCATCGACCACGGAAGGTCGCCGGGTCGCCAGTGACAGACCAAGGGCGTTGGTCCCCCTAATGTCCTCCTGCCAGACCGATCCAGGAATGACCATGCGGCTAGCACTGCTTTGCGCGAATTCCTGATCGTGGATGGCTTCGAGAATAGTGCCGGTCCGGTCAGCAAAGGCGACAACATAGTTTGACCCGGCGACTTGGGAGAACAGCTCTTTCAGCTCGGTCTGGGCAAGCTGCCACAGTTGATGATTTTGCTCTCGTTTCTCACGCAGCTCGGCATCGTGCAGCACAACCGATCGCAAAGGATCCTCGCGGCGCAAGCCGGCAGTGTGGCAACGCTCCCAACTTTTCACCACCAATGACCTAAGCGAAGGGACCTCAAAGATGCCATCGGACTGAGGCCCGGACAACGCGTCTTCCATGTCCTCTATCCCCTGCTGTACAAACGTTACCAAAGCTTAAACTAGACGCTTCAGGGCCTAAATACAGCTTATTGTCCAATTATTGGACACAAAGATGCGTGCAATGCCTGAAAACTGAACAACTAACGCACTGTTGTTCTGCGCCCTCCTGCTTGAGTTTAGCGCTCAAGAACTGTTCGAGGAGGAATGCCGTGAAAGCGCAGGTTCTATACCAATACGATCCAGAGATGAAAAATGACGTCTGGGTTCAGGAAGCGGATTTAGCCGAACCAAAAATTGAAAAATCGTCGGACGTGATCGTAAAAATAGGAGCCGCAGGCGTCTGCCGCACTGACTTGCACATCATTGAGGGTGTGTGGCGTCACATCCAGGATCCTGACGATACTCTTCTCCCCTGTGTTATGGGACACGAGAACGCAGGCTGGATCGAAGAAGTCGGCCCGGACGTGACTAACTTCAAAGTTGGTGACCCTGTGATCCTGCATCCGCTGATTTCCGGCACCGATGGCACCTGTCTATCCTGCCGCCGCGGCCATGACATGCAGGCTGAAGACGGCGCCTTTCCAGGCTTGAACATCAAAGAAGGCGGTTACGCTGAGTATCTAAAGACCAGTGTAAGAAACCTGATCAAACTGCCGTCGATCCTTGCGCCCAAAGACGTGGCCCCGTTCTCCGACGCCGGCTTAACCGCCTACCGCGTTGTGAAGAAAGCCACCCGCCATCTGCTGCCCGGACAGGCTTGTGTCATCATCGGTGCGGGCGGGCTGGGTCATATCGCCATCCAGTGTCTCAAGGCCATGTGTGCCGCAGACATCATCGTGGTGGAAAAGTCGATCAACGCTCTGACCCACGCGATGGATCTGGGTGCGGACCACGGTGTTCTGATCGACGGAAATGAATTGGAAGCCATTCAATCGCTGACAGGCGGTAAAGGCGCAGAGGCCGTCATCGACTTTGTGGGGGAGCATGGCTCCACCAACATGGGTCTACAAATGACCGCCGCCGCCGGATATTATTACATCGTTGGATACGGTGAAGAGATCAAGATTCTCGCAGTTGATATGGTGATTTCTGAAAAGAACATCGTCGGCAACTTGGTGGGAACTTGGGCAGAGCTCTATGAGTTAATGGAGTTGGCCAATAGAGGGCGCGTGAAGCTCTCCATGTCCGAATACAAACTCTCTGAAGCGAATAAAGCCCTGCACGACCTCAACGACGGCAACGTCAAGGGTCGAGCCGTTTTGGTGCCTTAAGCACTGAAACACTTTCTCTTTTTATTGGGAGGTAAAAATGAAGAGAATTACCTTAGCAGTCACAAGCATGTTGGTTGGCGTCACCGCCGCTGGTATCGCGGCTGGTGACAAGTGGAGCGATCAGTTCCCGCACATTAAGAACACTGGCGATATTGCTGGTGAGTGTTCCTATGAGTCCATGTCCCAAAAGGACTACAGTGGCCAAACTCTGACGATCAACACCCACGCTGTTCCAGTAATGGGTGAGCCAACGGCACTGCACGCTGAGCAATTTTCAGCGCTGACGGGCGCAGAGGTTAACGTCATTCACACCCCGGCGGGTGACTTGTACTCCAAGGCGATGATCCCTTTCCAAGCCGGTCAAGCGCCGTACGACATCGTCTTCGGTTTCTCGAACTTTATCCGCGACTGGATGGCCTACCTCGAGCCCGTGCCCGAGTACTACGTCAACATGCGTCAGATGCAGGACGTGACCAAGTCACACATCGATGTGGCGTCTTGGGACGGTACGATGATGCAGTTCCCGATCGATGGCGACCGTCATTACCTCAAGTACCGCAAAGACGTGATCGACAACCCCGAGCTTCAGGCCAAGTACTTGGCTGAAACAGGCAATGAGTTGCGCGTTCCACAGACGTGGAAAGAGTACGCCGAAATCGCAGCGTACTTTAATGGCTGGGACTGGGATGGCGATGGCGAGCTGGAATACGGCTCTGCAGAAGTCATGAAGAAAGACGACCTGATGTACGCGGCATTCTTTAGCCGTTCGGTTGCCTACGCCAAGAACCCAGCAACGCCGGGTGGCTTCTTCTTCGACCTCGATACCATGACCCCGCTGATCAACAGCCCTGGTTTTGTTGAGGCGCTGACCGATTGGGTTGAGGCCGTAAACTACGTGCCACCGGGTGGCATCAACTTTAGCCTTGGTGACGAAATTAACTCCTTCGGCGGCGGACAAGCACTGTTCAGCTTCTCTTGGGATGATGCTTTCGTTGCTGCCATGGAAGACGGCAGCGCCATTAAGAACAAGGTTGGTGTTGCTCCTCTGCCGGGCGCAGATCGTGTCTGGAACCGGGAAACCGGCGCATGGGACGAGACCTACAACCAGGCACCGTACATCGTATGGGGCTGGGCAGCGGCTGTTGCGAAGAAGTCCAAGAACCACGAGTTGGCCTTTGACTACCTTTGCTTCTTCTCCAACGATGCAAACCACCAGGCAGACATTGCCATTGGTCGTTTCGGTGTGAACCCGTTCAAGAAGTCTGACTTTGTGCCAGACATCTACGTTGAGCGTCAGGGTTGGGATCAGCAGATCGCAGAAGAGTACACAGAGACCCTCATGGACATGGAAGAAAAGAGCACAAACCGTGTGTTCCCACTACGTGTACCAGGCGTCTTTGAGTTCACAAGCGCAGTTGCAACCGGAACCTCCAAAGCTCTGGCTGGCCAGCTCTCTCCACAGGAAGCACTCGATGAAGTTGCGGCTGAGTGGGAAGCGATTATCGAGCGTGTCGGTGTCGACAACGTTCGCGAAGCATACGCCGTTGGCGTAGCCCTGGAAGACAACCTCCGTTGATTTCCTGACCTCTGATGATGGCCACCTTCCCAAGGGGTGGCCATCACTCTTTTACTTTCGGAGACAAAGTATGCGCTACGGCCATAAATATGTGTTTCTTCTGCCTGGTCTCTTGGTCCTGATCGCCATTCTGATTTTCCCGGTGATCTTTACGGTCCGGCTGAGTTTGTCCGGTTGGAACAGCTACAATCCGGGCTTGGATTTTGTTGGCATCAAGAACTACGTCCGTCTGTTCACCAGCGACCCCCGGTTCTGGGAAGCCTTTTCCCGCTTGGCCTTTTTCTCTTTAACGACCGTTTTCCTGCAGTACATCCTCGGTTTTGGATTGGCGCTGCTGGTATGGCGCGATGTGCTGTTTAAGCGTTTCTTCCGCGTCCTGTTTCTCATTCCCATGATGACCACACCCGTCATCATGACGGTGATCTGGAAGACCGTTTTTCACGAGTCACTGGGGCCAGTTAACGATTTCCTGTCCATGTTTGGCCTCACACCGCTATGGCTGAGCGATCCGATGCTCTCCAAGGTCACAGTGATCATTGTTGAGGTCTGGCAGTGGACGCCGTTCATGTTCTTGCTGCTGCTCGCAGGCCTGCTTTCCTTGCCCAAGGAAGCCTTCCTCGCCGCCTCAATCGATGGCGCGGGACCGCTGCGCAAGTTCATCTACGTGACTTTCCCGCTCATGGCACCGATTTCGATTGGCGCGATTATCATCCGATTGATCGAAGCCTCGAAGATCATGGATACGATTTACGTTCTCACCTCGGGCGGGCCGGGGACATCCACGGAAACGACCAGTTTCTACATCTTTATCAAAGGCCTGCGGGAGTTCCAGATGGGCTACTCCGCCGCCATGTCCTTCACCTATCTGATCGTGATGATCCTCAGCCTGACGGTCATCGTTAACATTCTGATCCGCGTGTTTATTGGGAGAAACGACTGATGCGATCTTTCTATATCACTCTGAAGTATCTCGCGATTGCGCTCTGGACAGCCTTTGTTGTCGGTCCGTTTTTGTGGGCGCTGAGTACGTCGTTCAAGGACTTTTCCTCGGTCACTTCTGGGGCAAAGTACATCCCGTGGCTGCAGTTCAAACCAACGCTAGAGGGCTGGAACGTCCTGTGGCGGACCCCGGCGCGCGGTGGGGTCGATATTGCAGAGCCGTTTATGAACAGCCTGATGGTGACCACGCTGGCAAGTGCTATCTCGATCGCCCTGGGCACGCTCGCGGCCTACGCTTTGTCGCGCTACACCTTCAAATTTGGGTTCGTGAAGAACAATGACATTACGTTCTTCTTTATCTCCCAGCGGATCATGCCGCCGGTGGTGCTGTCGATCCCGTTTTTCATCATGCTGAGCAAGTTCGGCCTGCTGGATACGATTGCCGGGCTGGTGACGGTCTACATCGTCCTGCTGATGCCGATTGCGGTTTGGATCATGGTGGACTTCTTTAACAAGGTGCCACGCGAGCTGGACGAAACTGCGCTGATTGACGGCTGCAACCCGTTCCAAGCGTTCTTCCAGGTCGTGCTGCCGAACTCCATTCCGGGGTTGGTTGTGGCGACCATGTTCTGTCTGATCTTCGGTTGGACCGACTTCTTTTTCTCCTTCATCCTGACGTTTACCGAGGTGCA
>PAHJ01000107.1 GCA_002705565.1 Geminicoccus sp.
CGCGAGCATCGCAGCGGAAATAATCCAAAAAGATACGCCAACTGGATCGCTGGGATCTAAGCCTGTTTTCTCCATCACTGGACCTCCTTCAGTAAAAACATGCGCGTGTGAAATTGAAGTATTCCAAACCTTTGGCAATACATTGATGACAAATAATTTGGGAATCATCGAAATTGTTGGCCAATTGTAACCCTAGAGCCTCATTATGAGGTGATTTTATGAAGTTTGTGTACCGCGAGCAATATGCCAAAATTTGAATGCTTTTGAGATATTCAAGAATGTGCGCATTAGACACTGCTTTAATAAGTGACGAATTATACACGGCGAAAAGACCGCTCATTTCCGGCGTTTTGACTGCCTCGAGCGGGCGCATAATCAGGGATCCAAACGGCATAAATTGCCGCTTGGAAAAACAGGATCTTAGTGAGGATCTAGAAGTAAATTGCGTAGATCAACCCAATGACGACGATACAGAGGATCGTCGTTGCAAAACCCAAAACCGCGCCAATGCGCGATGAAGCGCTGCGTTCGCCCTCAATGTCGTAACTGAAGGAATAGCTGTTGGTGTGAGTACACCGCGGGGTCTTATCATCGTAGGACGAAGAATAGGTCCACTTGTTCTGAGTCATGGTACGCATCAAATCCGTAGGTTAAACGAACTTGATGTGCGGCATTTTTAGTATTTTGCAATTATTCAATACATTACGTGTTCGCCAATATCCATTTGGCGGTGATGCGGTCTAATAATGGCTCCGCAGTTTGTACATGTGTCTCAGTACTGCTTAACAAAACGGCCTTAGGAGTCGGGGCGCTTGGACTGCGGACTACTGCCAGCGCACGTTCTGACGTGTCAGCTCTTTTTGGATCGCACCAATATCGGGCACATCGAAAGACCAACTATGCTTGATGGACAGCGCCGCTGCGATGCCAGCCCCCTGCCCGGACACGGCACAGCAGGCCATGTTTCGCGTCGCAGAATGGGCGACTTTATCGCCGCCGGTGGCACGCCCGGCCACAAGCAGGTTGTGCACGCCCCTTGGCACCATAGAGCGGAAGGGAACGTGCATGTAACGGCCGGTCGTGGGCAGGATCAGAATACCGTAGCCATCGATGAATTCCGGATAGATGCCTATGCTGTCTTCAAACCGGCCTTCGTGGCGAACATCGTCTTCGGTCATGTTATAGACTGCATCGATCTTGCGCGTGTCCCGGATACCGATGCTCATGCCAAAGTTCCGCAGGCGCGCATCTTCGCAACCCGGCGTGTAGCGCTTCAGCGCCTCTATCGCCAGCATGGCCTGCCGCCGGCCTTCGATCTCAAACTCCGTCAGGCTATCCGGATCAGTCCCATCGACCCCAGCGAGGTGAATCAGGTTCATGTAGGTCATCTCGCCACTGTCGTGCACCGCGCCCCAGGTCCCGGCGATGGTGTTCAAGTGCGGCGGAATCAGGCCGTCCTTGATGGCTTGTTCGAAGGGTTTGCCCAGGTAGGGAGAGAACATGTCGTCTTCCTTACCTGACGTTTCAATCTGCCATTCCCCACTGGACCAACTGCCGTAGGTCGAAGGGTTTTCGCGGATACCGTCCATGAACTTCTGCTTGTCCACGCCAGCCATGTGGAACATGACCGAAGCGGCCTGCAGCTCTTCGCGCGGCGTTGAATTCATGGGCGCCCCGGCACGAAGGGCAACATCGGCGTCGCCGGTAGCATCAATGACTCGCTTGGCCAGAATGGCTTCCCGACCGGCTTTACTCTCGACAATTACCCCGGCGATCGTCCGCCCTTCCATGATCGGCGCAACGAACTGCCGGTGCAACATGGGGTGGATGCCGGCCTCCAGGACCAGGTTGTCAGCCACGAGCTTGAACCCTTCTGAATCCAACTCGTAAGATAGAGACTGGCTTTCCGGGACGGCGGCACCAGCGGCCTTGGCACGTTCTTCGAACTCCCAACCAATCCCGCCAGCTTCGACGGTTTGCTCGTGCCGATACCAGGCAAATCCCTCGACACCGACGACTGTGATATTCCCGCCGAAGCATCCAAAACGTTCGAGCAAGATGACGCTGACGCCTGTGCGCGCAGCTGCCAGTGCTGCGGCCAAGCCACCCGGGCCCGACCCCACAACCAAAACGTCTGTCTGCTGAACCACAGGGGTCTCTCGTGGCGGCTCTTTTATCGTGATCATGTCGTACTCCTGTGCCAGCCAGCTTGGAGGCGTACTCCTAAAGTTTGCGCAGGAAACATCGAAACCGATGCGCAGACAACCGCAATTGCATCCTGCTTCTAAGAAGGTGTGGAAAACGACCTCAAACTCGACCGACCAGGGCGATGTATAACCTGCGAAGACCCGTTTATTCCCAATGTTGGAAGTGGGCGAACGCCTTAAACTCCGCCATTTATGAACCAGTTAGCGAGCTCAACTGTGTTGTTTCGGAGAAACGCACAATGTCCGCTTGTTTAGATAGCTGGATTGCGTTTATGTTATACTTGTTAGACGAGTTGCGTTTCTGAAGTTTTGAGCAGGTCCAAAGAGACCCTGAGCACGCCATTCTAGGTAGAAGCCGATTTGAACTTTTTTGAAGTGCTATTCCGTTTAAGTTTCCGGAAGTACGCGGCATACAGGTTGGGAGGCCTTGCGGACTTTCGATGACGGTAAACAAGGAGGAAACCGTGAAAAAACAACAGTACCTGCAGCAGCAAGCGAAGCTGCTGACCAATGGTTTGATCGATCGCCGTAAGTTTGTGATGGGTGCTCTTGCCGCAGGCATCGCTCTACCGACCGCACTGGGCATGGCACAAACCGCTATGGCTGCAACGCCGAAAAAGGGCGGTCGCCTGCGCTGGGGTAACTCAGCAGCGGACTCGAACGACTCTCTTGATCCGGCGACATGGCTGAGCTCCTTCATGATGGCGACCGGTTGGCTGAGCGCAAACGGCCTGACGGAAGTTGGCCCGGACGGTCAGCTGATCCCGGAACTGGCTGAATCCATCGAGTCTGATGACGCACAGACCTGGGTGTTCCGTCTGCGCAAGGGTGTCGAGTTCCACAACGGCAAGTCTCTGACCCCAGAAGACATTCTGGCAAACTTTGCCTACCACATGGCTGAAGACAGCACCTCGGCGGCTAAAGGCCTGCTGAGCGGGATCGCTGATATCCGCAAGGATGGCGACATGAACGTGGTGTTTGAGCTTGCCGGCGCCAATGCTGACTTCCCCTTCGTTCTGTCCGATTACCACTTGGTGATTCGTCCGTCCGAAGCTGATGGCAGCTTGAACATGGCCAGCGGTCTGGGAACCGGCGGCTATGTGCTGCAGGAATTCGTACCGGGCGTTCGGACCTTTGCCACCCGCAACCCGAACTACTGGAAAGAAGGTCGCGCGCACTTCGACGAAGTCGAGATGATTGGCCTGAACGACGACGTGGCGCGTCAGACGGCGCTGATCAATGGTGACATTGACCACATGAACGGTCTGGCTCCGTCGAACATTCCGCTGATTGACCGCATTCCAAATCTGGATGTTGTCGAGGCTGCAGGTTTCGCACACACGACGATCCCGATGCGGGTCAACGCCGATCCCTATGGCAACAACGATCTGCGGATGGCGCTCAAGCTGTCGATCAACCGTCAGGAAATCATGGACAAGCTGCTGCTGGGTCACGGTACCCTGGGCAACGACCACCCGATTTCCCCGGCACACCGTTACCACAACGGTGACCTGCCACAGCGCGAGTTCGACCCTGAGCTGGCGGCCTTCCACTACAAGAAGTCCGGCCACAGTGGCACGATTGAGCTGTCCACCTCCGAGACGCCAGGTCCGGGTTCCACCGATATGGCCAACCTGTTCGCCGCTTCCGCAGCGCAGGCTGGTATCGATGTCAAGGTGATCAAAGAGCCTGAGGACGGTTACTGGTCCAACGTTTGGAACAAGAAGGCTTTCTCTGTTTCCGCGTGGAGCGGTCGTCCGACGGAAGACTGGATGTTCTCAGCCGCATACACCGCGGACACTGAGTGGAACGAAACCGCTTGGACCACCGGCGCAGCAGCAGATCGCTTCAACGAAGTGGTGGTTGCAGCACGCTCCGAGCTGGATGACGCCAAGCGTCGTGAAATGTACTACGAAGCACAGCAGATTATTGCTGACGACGGTGGTGCCATCATTCCGATCTTCACCAACAACATTCATGCGTCTTCCAACGTGTTGGGGCATGAAGAAACCATCGGTGGTAACTGGGAGAACGACGGCGCGCGCATGGGCGAGCGTTGGTGGTTCGCTTAAGAACCCTCCCTGTCCGTTTCAGGGTGTAGCAACAATACGGGCCTCTGATGAGGCCCGTATTTCTCTCGCCTGAACCTTCAAGCCTTTCTCCCCTAGAAGGAGAACCCTCTTTTGTTACGGCTCTTCGAAGTCATTGGTAAACGGCTCCTTTTGGGGTTCGTGACATTGTTTATTGTCTCGCTGCTGATCTTCAGCGCGATATCACTTCTGCCTGGCGACTTCGCCCAAGCGGTTCTCGGGCAATCTGCAACCGAGGACACACTGGCCGCGTTCCGCTCGGGTCTGGGGTTGGATAAGCCACTGATACAGCGATATTTTGACTGGATCGTTAACGTGATGCGCGGCGATTTTGGCAGCTCGTTCTCAGGGCGAAATTCTTCAGGTTTTGATCTGTCGCGGCCGGTTCTGGAAATCATGGCGCCCAAGCTACGCAACACGGTGTTTCTCGCGCTTGTTACGGCCGCTGTCGCGGTGCCATTGGCCCTGATCCTGGGCTTGCTGACAGCCCTGTTCCGCAATTCGATCTTTGATCGCGGTGCGAACGGCCTGACCCTAACAACGATTTCAGCGCCAGAGTTTTTCCTCGCCTATATCCTGATCATCGGCTTCGGCGGTCTCCTGCCGACCATCGCCAACGTCAAGCCGGACATGGGCGTGTTTGAGCGCCTGCGCCTGGTGGCGCTGCCGACGATTACGCTGACGCTCGTAATTGTCGCTCACATGATGCGCATGACCCGCGCGGCAATCATCAACCTGCTGGCCAGCCCCTATATCGAGATGGCGCGCTTGTCCGGAGCCAGCCAGGCCGAAATCATCTTTCGCCATGCCCTGCCCAACGCCTGGGCACCGATTGCAACCGTCATCGCCTTCAACCTCGCCTATCTGGTTGTGGGTGTGGTGGTGGTCGAGGTGGTCTTTACGTACGAGGGGATCGGCAAGCTGATGGTTGATTCTGTGGGCAGCCGGGACATCCCGGTGGTTCAGGCCTGCGCGCTGATTTTCGCGGCGACGTACATTTTGCTCAACCTGCTGGCCGACCTGATCGGCATTCTCACCAACCCCAGACTGCTGCACCCAAGATGACCGAGACCAACCAACAAGCAGCACCGTCTGCCATCAACGAAACCAGTGCAATGCGCATACGGCGCAGCCGGTTTGACCGCTTGCGCATCCTGCTTAGTCGCGCCCCGCTGACGGCGTGGTTCGGTATGATCGTTGTCACTATTTATATGATTGCAGCCGTCTTTGCCCCTTGGCTCGCGCCCTACGGCGAGGCGGAAATCTTCGCCAAGGCGGATGATGTTTACAGCAAAGAACACTGGCTGGGCACGGATCAAATTGGCCGCGACGTACTCACGCGTCTGCTGTTCGGCGCGCGCAACACCGTTGGGATCGCGCTAGGGACGACCTTGCTCTCGTTCCTGATCGGCGGCGGGCTGGGGCTGATTGCAGCGATTGACCGGGGCTGGATTGACCAAGTTTTCAGCCGCGGGATCGACGTTTTGATGGCCATTCCGAGCCTGATCTTTGCCCTGATGCTGCTGGCGATATTTGACTCGTCGATCATCGGCCTGATCCTGATCATCGGCGTGTTGGATGCAACCCGTGTGTTCCGACTGACCCGCTCCGTCTCGCTGAACATTGTGGTGATGGATTACGTAGAAGCGGCACGCCTGCGTGGGGAGAACATGGGCTGGATCATGACCCGCGAGATCCTGCCCAACATTCTGCCGCCCTTGATTGCTGAGTTTGGACTGCGGTTCATCTTTGTGTTCCTGACCATCGCTGCGCTCAGCTTCCTTGGCATGGGCGTGCAACCGCCAACGGCAGACTGGGGGTCGATGGTCCGGGAGAACGCACGCTGGATCACCTACGTGCCGTACTTCCCCTTCCAGGAGGCAATGTTCTATGCGCTCAAGCCGCTGTTGCCGGCCGGATGCATTGCCCTGTTAACAATTGCAGTGAACTTCATCGTCGATTGGTTCCTGCACGAAACCAGTGGTTTGCGCGATGTCTGAAGCTGCCAAAACACATTCACCCCTGCTGCTCGATATGAAGAACATCTGTATCGAGGGCTTCGCTGATGAGCGCTGGCATCCGATCATCAAGGGTGTGGACCTGCAACTCAATCGCGGCGAAGTGCTGGGACTGATCGGCGAGAGTGGCGCGGGCAAGTCCACGCTGGGCAAGGCCGCCATGGGCTACACTCAGCCAGGCTGCCGAATCACGGCAGGCGAAATCTGGTTCGACGGTCAGGATCTGGCACAGGCTAAAACGCGGGAAAAGCGCGACATCTGGGGCACGCGAATTTCCTATGTGGCGCAGTCTGCTGCCGCCTCCTTTAACCCTGCGCACCGCTTGTTGGAGCAGACCATTCGCGCATCGAAGCGACAGGGTGAGCGCAATGACGCCGAGCTGCGCCGGGATGCCATTGAGCTGTTTGACGCCCTGAACCTGCCCGAGCCGGAGACCATCGGCCAGCGCTACCCGCATCAGGTGTCAGGCGGTCAGTTGCAGCGTGTGATGACGGCCATGGCTATGTCATCGCGCCCAGATCTGATTATCTTTGACGAACCAACCACGGCGCTGGACGTGACCACACAGGTCGAAGTCCTCGCCTCAATCCGCAATATCGTCAGCCAGTTCAACACGGCTGCGATCTACATTACCCACGACCTCGCCGTGGTGGCACAAATGGCGGATCGGATCAAAGTGCTGCGCTATGGGGAAGAGGTCGAGCAAGCCGATACCCGGACCATGCTGTCAGACCCCCAGGAGGACTACACCAAGTCCCTCTGGTCTGTGCGCTCGCTGGAAAAGCCTGAAGATGCTAGCGACGATGTGCTGCTGTCGATTGACAACATCGATGCCGCTTACGGCACGGCAAAGGTTCTGCATGACGTCTCAATTAAGCTGCCGCGCGGTCGCACGGTGGCGGTGGTGGGTGAGTCTGGTTCAGGAAAATCGACCACGGCGCGGGTGATCACCGGCCTGCTACCGCAGTCCAACGGTACGGTCACCTTTAACGGCAAGAAACTGCCACCCAAGCTGTCCAGCCGTTCAAAGGAACAACTCCGCCGCATCCAGATGATCTACCAGATGGCCGACACCGCCATGAACCCGCGCCAGACTGTCGGGCAGATCATCGGTCGCCCGCTGGAGTTCTATCTAGGTCTGCGCGGCAAAGACCAGGAGCGCCGGGTCATTGAGCTGCTGGAGATGATTGAACTGGACGCCAGCTTCTACGACCGCCTGCCCGACGAGCTCTCTGGCGGGCAAAAACAGCGCATATGCATCGCGCGCGCGCTCGCGGCTGAGCCGGATATGATCATTTGCGATGAGGTGACATCTGCGCTGGATCAGATCGTGCAAGAAGGCATTCTGAACCTGCTACAGCGCCTGCAAAACGAGTTCGGCATCGCCTACCTGTTCATCACCCACGACATCGCTACTGTTCGGGCAATCTCTGATGAGATCGTCGTCATGTGGCAGGGAAAGGTGGTGGAGCAAGGCATGAAGAACGAAATCCTCTCACCTCCGCACCCGGCCTATTCCCAACTACTGCTATCTTCGGTGCCGGAGATGGACCCTGACTGGCTGAATAACCTGCTCGAACAGCGGGAAACCGAGGGCGACGGGGTGATCAAGGCGCAGGATTGATCGTCCCGCGCGCCGCACGCGCCTAACCGCGTTTTAGAGCCCTGGAGGGACCTGCCCGGCTTTGTGCGGCATGACGATTTGCTGCTGCATGGGCGTAAGCCGGTTCAAAAGGGGTTGCGAGGGCCGATAAGGGTGCCGGAAAAAGCCCCAGCTTGGCCCGTAGCGATAGACTGCAATCCGACGCTGACCAGCATTCACCCGGGCTGCAGAGCCATGCATGATGGAATCCACGAAGACCAAAGCGTCACCGGCCTGCATGTGCACTTCAATCGCACCGGTAATGCCATCCACCGAGGTCGCTGTGTCTGCCATGGCGGCCTGGGCATACTCAGGATGGGGAATGTTGGACTTGTGGCTGCCGGGAATCACCATGGTGGCACCATCACCGGGGCCAATGTCGCGGAAAGCCATCAACACGTTCACCTGACCACAGTGAAAGCGGCCATCGTGGTAGCGGAACTGGCACCGCGTGACACGCTTATCACCGCCTGAGTGCAGCCCAATCGCCTGCCCCTGTTCCCGGATATTGGCAAAGTTCTCGTCGATGAAGATCGGCCCATGATTGCCGTCGAAATTGGGCTCGTCGGTACCGATGAAATGGATCACCTTGTTGATCCAAGCCGGGTGATCAATAAGCCGCTCAAAGGCTGGTCCGGACTCGTAAATCTGTTGCAGGTTAAGTCCTTCGTGGCTGCCAGTGAAGTTGTGTCCGTGCACATGTCCCCGCCACTCACCGGGCTGACAGTCCTGCATGCTGTCCATCACCGAATTACAGGCCAAAACTTCGTCCTCCGACAACGCTTGCCGAAGCACAATGAACCCGTTGAGGTCAAAGAGATAGCGGTCAAGGTCACTCAGGGTGTGAGAGGGCATGCTGTTCATGGTCAAACCTACGCGTGGTGTTCTACTATGACGGTGTTGCGCCAGAGGACTGAAATCAACAAATTTCTGAAGGCTCACCGACACTAATTCCTTCGACTTACCAAAATCCCGCTAAGCACAAAAATCGAGTTTGCCTGTATTAGAAGATTAGACTCATTTCGGTTGAAGGATGGAAGCAGTTTGTCGATAATAACCTACAAGTAGCGGGAGGGAATAAGATAATGCTCACTGGAATAGTTGTTCTGTTAGGCATCATTGTTGTGATTGCACTGATCGCCATTGTCGCCACCATCCTGATGTACAACGGTCTCGTCAGCAAACGTAGTCTGGTCAGCGAAGGCTGGAGCGGGATCGAAGTGCAGCTCCGCCGACGGTTCAATCTGGTCGAAAACCTCGTTACAACGGTAAAAAGCTACGCCAGTCACGAAAACGAGCTACTGGAAAAGATCACCGGTCTGCGTGGGCAGATGCGCAGCGATGACCCGACGATCCGTAGCAAAGCTGAGGCGCAAGTGAGCGGGGCTTTGGCCAATGTGTTTGCGGTGGCAGAAGGGTATCCAGAGCTGAAGGCCGATCAAAACTTCCTCCAGCTGCAAACCGAACTCAGCGACCTCGAAGACCACATCCAGAAGTCCCGGCGCTACTACAATGGTGCGGTTCGGGACTATAACATTGCGTGCGAGACCTTTCCTTCGGTCCTGATTGCACAGTCCACGGGCTTCAGTCCCGCTTCATTCTTCGAGCTGGAGAGCACGGAAGAGCGCCAAGTCCCCAAGGTCGATTTCTCATGACAATCCCGACCTTGCCACGATTGGTTTCTGCGGGACTGCGAGCAAGTGTGTGGGGCTGCGTGCGTCGCCTCAGTACGGGATTGGTCTTTATCGTAGCGTGCGCGACGGGGTGGTCTTGTGCGGCGCAAGCTCAGCAAAATGAACCCGCGCCCGGCTACAACGGCGAATATATCGACAGCTTTCGCGCCCACTTCGACATCCGCCCTGATGGCACGCTCGAGGTCGAAGAGACCATTCGTGTCTATGTCAAAGGCGAAGCGATAAAGCGCGGCATCTACCGCGCCTTCCCCAATGACCGCCGGGAAGCCTATCAAACCAGCACGCTGCCCATCGCCAATCTGCGGGTTCAGCGCAACGGCGCCCCTGAATCGATTGGCAAGGACGAGCTGACAACCCGCTTTTACACTGCCTATTTCGGGCAAAGTGACCGCCGCCTGCCCACCAACCAGTTTCACACCTACACCCTGAATTATACCGTCCCCAAGGCCGTTTATCAGTTCGAAGACTCCGATAACTTTGATTGGAACGTCATTGGTCACGATTGGGAATTCGCCATCCGCACGTGGGAGGTCACCGTGACCTACCCCGCTGACGCCATCATGATCGATGACTCGGCGTTCACTGGTGTCCGGGGCACAGAGACCGCGACGAAACTTGATCAGGTCACGCATTCGCCGGGACAGGTTGTCCTCAGCGGAACCCGCTTGCTGCCGTTCGAAGGGGTCACGTACGTGTTGCATTTTGATCCGGCGTTGATCAGCCCTCGCGATGGTTACCCGGTGATTAATCAGGCGTACTTCGACGAGCTGGAGCGCAAACGGCTGGCAGCCCAGGAAGCTGAACGTATTCGTCAGGAACAAGAGGCGCAACGCCGCGCTGAAGAACAAGCGGCCCGGACAGCAGAAGCACAGCGCATGCTGCCCGTATCGCTGGTCGTCTTGCTGATCTTTTTGGTGCTTTGGTTGTTGGTGGTCGCGCTCTGGTCGCGCATTGGTCGCCAGAAGACGGCCATGCCCGTGGTCGTGCCTCAGTTCTATGCTCCCAGCTTCATCGGCCCCGCTGCATCGCGCTACATCAATCGAATGGGCAACATCAATCCCACAAAGCTGCTTGTCACCGGGATCGTGAGCCTCGCCGTTAAGGGCAGTGTGCGCCTTGAAAACAAGATCATCGAACGGATCAGCGCCAAGGAGACCAATCTCACCGCCGCTGAGATCGGTATTCTCAACGACCTGAACCTATCTCTGACCAAAAAAACCTTCGATATGAAGGTCCGTAGCGAGAGCAAGGCTAAGCGGCTTAAAACCGCGGGCAAGAACCTCGTCAAACGCCTCAAGGACGAATACCGCAACACGTATCGAACCAACTGGCTTTGGCTTGTGGTGCTGTTGATCCTGATCAATCTAACCTGGCTCGGGGCCGCGCTTTTAACGGCAAGCTACGTTATCGCGTTCCAGTGGCTTCTGAGCGTTCTGTCGATTGTCTCAGGCCTGTTGTTCCTGCGCGCAGGTCAGAACCTGCTGAGCATGCGCACGCTGTTATTTACACTGGCCAACATCGGCATTGTTTATATGAGCGTGAACTGGGTGCCTTTGGCGGATCATCCGTTCTATCTACCGCTCCATCTTTGCTTTGTCGTCAGCGCCACGCTGGTCTATTTCGTGCGGGTGCACATCAGCAACTTCTCTCAAGTCGGCGGGGAAATCGTGGCGCAGTTGCGGGGGCTGGAAATGTACATCAAAGCCGCTGAGCGCGGGACGCTGAAAGACGAGCCGACCCCCAACTTCGACCATTTTTCGGCCATCTATCCCTTTGCATTCGCACTGGGCCTGCACACCGTCTGGGCGAACAAGTTCTCGCAGGAATTGGAGATGTGGGCCGCTGATGAGCAGTTCCGTAACGACCTCTGGTACACCAGCAACTATTTCGGTTTTGAAGACACCCTCGATCAGTTCGAAGACCGTTTCAGCAGCACCATGAGCTACAGCTCGCCCAGCTCGTCCGGCTCGGGCGGAAGTTCGTTTAGTGGCGGCGGCGGTGGCGGGGGCGGTGGCGGCGGCTGGTAGGGATCAGCTGAGCAGCTTGGGCAGGTCGGCGACCGTATCGATGACGAAATCCGCACCTGCTGCTTCCAGCATCGCCGTGGCTGAGGCACGGTGTTGTTCAACCTGGTCTTCGGACAGCGCTGCCAGCTCGGCAACCGTTAAGCCGACATGATTGCCGCTCAGCGCAATACCGACCGTCGGGCAGCCTGCGGCCACGCCTTCGGCGATGCCGGGCGCCGTATCATCGACTTTGATCACAGCACTGGGTGGGAACACGCCCAAATCGACCATGGACTGATACATGCCCAGCGGCCCAGGCCGCCCCACCAGCAAATCGTCCGAACACACACAATTGAGCGGGCTGTACCCCTGTGACGCTGCAACCGGTAATACGCTGCGCATGATCAGGCGCGTGTAACCGGTTGTTGAGCCCACCTTGATGCCGCGCCGATCCAGGTCATGGAGCATGTCCAACGCGCCAGGGATCAGATCAGCATGGCGCGCAGCGACCTCTGCGTTGATGGGCTCGAACCGGGCGAGAATGGTGTCTATGTCCTTGTCTGTCGGCGCGTTGCCGTTGGACTGCTCCCACGCGGCGGCGATACGCGGCTGGTTGATCATGACATCGATATGGTCGCGCTTGGGAAGCCCCATCGGGCCGCGTGCCTCTTGGAGCGTGACCGAGACGCCGAAGGCCTCAAAGGCTGCGACAAAGGACTGCATGGGGGCAAAGCTGCCAAAATCGACCATAGTGCCTGCCCAGTCGAAGACCACAGCTCGAATATCGGAAATCATTCCTTGTCCCCTGCTTGCCCCACCAGTGCTTTGGCCTGCTCACGCAGCTTGAATTTCTGGACCTTGCCGGTTGAGGTCCGGGCAATGGTGGTAAAGACGAAGCGGCCTGGAATTTTGTAACCAGCCAATCGCTCACGACACCATTCACGCAAGGCCTCGGGCGCCACGCTATCCTGCCCCTGGCTCAATTCGATAAACGCGCAAGGCGTCTCGCCCCACTTTTCATGCGGCATGGCGACAACGGCAGCAGCCTCGATACCCGGATGCTGATACAGGGCGTCCTCAATCTCGATCGAGGAGATATTCTCACCGCCGGAAATGATGATATCCTTGGACCGATCTTTGAGCTGAATGTAGCCGTCAGGATGCACGACCCCGAGGTCGCCAGAATGGAACCAACCGCCGGCAAAGGCCTTGTCCGTAGCCTGTGAATTGCGGAAATAGCCCTTCATCACCACGTTCCCACGGAACATGACTTCACCCATCGTTTCGCCATCGCGCGGCACCGGCACCATGGTGTCCGGATCAAGCACGTCTAGCTGCTCCAAGGGCAGGTAGCGCACGCCCTGCCGCGATTTCAGCGCGGCTTGCTCGGAGGCGGGTAGCTCAGACCAAGGCTCCTGCCAGTCATTGACCACAGCGGGACCGTAGGTTTCCGTAAGACCGTACAAATGGGTCACGTCGAAGCCCGCAGCCTTCATGTCGGCCAATACCGTTTCCGGCGGTGGGGCGGCGGCGGTGAAGAACTGCACGGTCTGAACCAGCGTTCGCTTAACCGCGTCAGGGGCGGAAACCAGCATCGACATCACCACTGGCGCGCCACACAGATGGGTCACCCGTTCCTCCGCCAAAGCCGCCCAAATCGGCTCAGCCCGGACGTGTCGCAAGCACACGTGCGTACCGATGATCGCCGAGAGCGTCCAGGGAAAGCACCAGCCATTGCAATGGAACATCGGCAAGGTCCACAGGTAGACCGAATGCTTGGCCATAGAGGTCGTCAGGGCGTTACCCTGCGCCAGCAAATACGCCCCGCGGTGGTGATAGACGACGCCCTTGGGGTCGCCTGTCGTGCCTGAGGTGTAGTTGATGGTGATCGCGTCCCATTCGTCTTGTGGCATGATCCAGGCGTAATCGGGATCACCGCTGGTCAGAACATCGTCGTAATCCAAAGCGCTGAGCGGAACGACGGTTGGGGCTTGTGCTGGTGGGTCGGTGAATTCAGGGTCATCGTATTGGATCAGCACGGGCTTGACCGTCGCCAGCGCCAGCGCCTGCTGCGCCATGGGCATGAATTCGCGGTCAACAATCAGCACTTTGGATTGTGCATGATCGAGCTGAAACGCCACCACAGCCGCATCCAACCGAGTGTTGATGGAATGCAGCACACCCGCGCACATCGGAATGCCATAGTGACATTCGAGCATGGCCGGGGTGTTGGCGAGAATGACCGATACTGTATCGCCACGCCCGATCCCAAAACGGGTTGAAAGCGCCGAGCCGAGTTGCCGAGCTCGGCGGTAAAAATCCGCATAGTTCATACGAACAGCGCCGTGAACGATCGCTGGATGTTGCGGAAAGACTGTGGCTGCACGTTCGAGAAAGGTCAGGGGTGTCAGAGGCTGGTAGTTGGCCGGATTCCGATCGAGGCCAAGGTCAAAGAAATTCTCTGCCATGGTGATCAGGAATCCTTCCAGTCAGGCGCACGCTTTTCCAGAAACGCCCCAATACCCTCTTCTGCATCGCGGGCCAGCATGTTTTGAACCATCACGTCGGAGGCGTATTCATAGGCGTCCGTAAGGCTCATTTCAGCCTGATCATAAAAGGCGCGCTTACCCACCGCAAGGGTGTAGCTAGACTTCGAGGCAATCTGGGCGGCAAGAGCGTCGGTGGCGTCGCGCAGATCCGCCTTGGCAACCACGCGGTTAACCAACCCCATTTCCTCCGCCCGCGCCGCAGGGATCAGATCGCCGGTTAGCAGCATTTCCATGGCGTGCTTGGGCGACATGTTCCGGGAGATGGCGACCATCGGTGTCGAGCAAAACAGGCCGATGTTGACCCCCGGCGTGTTGAACAGTGCCTCCTCACTGGCGATCGCCATATCGCAACTGGCAACCAGCTGGCAGCCCGCTGCCGCCGCGACCCCGCCCACTTCGGCGATGACAGGCTTCGGGCAATGGACCACGGACTGCATCACGGTTGAGCAGATCCCCATCATTTTAGCAAAGTAGGCCTTGCCCTTGTCGGCGTCCTGGCGAGCAGCGGTCATTTCGCGCAAATCATGTCCGGCTGAAAACGCGGGACCGTTGGAACCCAGAATAATGGCGCGGACCGACGGGTTCTCACCGGCACCGGTAAAGGCCTGATGCAGAGCTGCAAGCATGGCTTCAGACAGCGGGTTTCGACGGTTCGGATCGTTCAGCGTTAAACGCAGCACGCCGCGTTCATCCAAGTCCTGAAGCAAGACGTCGTTTGTCACCATGGGTCTACCCCCCTCGGTCTGGTCAGTTTGCGTCTAGGGTCAGCCGGCGGCGATCTTCTTCTTTGGGTCAAAGAACGGTCGCTCGACTACCGTAGCAGGCACCTTACCCTGCGGCATGGCAACTTCAAGCTTCGTCCCGACATCAGCATGCGCGGAAGAGACCATTGCCAGCGCGATATTGCGTTTCGAGCGCGGGGTGTAGACCGCAGAGGTAACTTTTCCTAGCGGTGCTGCTGAACCTGGTGCGTGGATGGGCCAGAAGGTTGTGTTTGGCCCTTTAAGGGGGTCGGTGTCGATGACCAAGCCTACTTGCTTCCGAGACACACCCTCATCCCGAATGGCTCGCAGCGCCGCTTTACCGATGAACTCAGCGTCCATGTCAATGTTCAACAGCCGGTCTAGACCCAGCTCAAACGGGTTGGTGTCGATGTCCGCGTCCGCGTGATACGACAGCATGCCGCCTTCGATCCGTCGGATTGAAGACGTGTGCCCGGGCTTGAGGCCAAAGGGCTGGCCCGCTGCCATGATCGCCTCCCACAGCTCACTTCCCCGGCTACCGTCTTGCAAATAAAGCTCGTAACCCAGCTCGCTGGACCAGCCCGTACGGGAAACCACCAGCGGAATGCCGTTCAGCTCAACATGACGCAGCCAATAGTACTTCAGGTCGGCGATATCCTCACCGAACAGCGCTTTCATGATGTCCATGGAGCGCGGCCCCTGCAATTGCAGCGGGGATACGTCCGGCTCGTGTATGCTCACGTCCATTCCGGCATGCACCGCAACACCTTGGGCCCACAGCAAAACGTCGCTGTCAGCCAGCGATATCCAGAAGCGGTTTTCCTCAAGCCGGAGCAGCACGGGATCATTGATGATCCCGCCTTTCGCGTTGGTAATCAGAATGTATCGGCACTGCCCCACCGCCAACTTAGAAAGATCGCGCGGGGTCAACATTTGGACAAAGCGTGCCGCGTCAGGACCGGTTATCTCGACCTGCCGCTCAACGGCGACGTCACACAGGATGGCGTCGTTTACCAAGTTCCAGAAGTTCTGCTCAGGGTCTCCAAAATCACGGGGAATATACATGTGGTTGTAAACCGAAAAGCCCGCAGCTCCCCATCGCACGGTCGCGTCGAAGTAGGGCGATTTGCGGATTTGGGTGCCGAAGCCAAAGTCGTCTGGTTGGGTCATGTCAATCTCTGTTACAGGCCGAATGTGAGGTTTCACCAAGAAGTCGGTTGAAACCTGCACAAGTCGAGGGACGCAAGGACAATTTTTTTGCTGACCGAGCCAACAAGTCGTCAGAATACGAGAACACTCTGTTTGAAGACACCCATTTCGATGGCAGGCCCTTATCTGCGTTCGGGATATCTGGTAGGATTCTGATTTTGTATGGCACCGCTTGTCGTGCCTCCGTCGCGTGTAACCGCACGATGGTATGTCGGTTGTTAGGATAGTTGTGCGTCGCTCTCTGATCCCTTTGGCCGCGTTAGGCGTTGGCGTTGGCTTTGTGGCTGGCCTCTATGCGCTGATCCAACGGCACGAAGCCACAGAGCTAGAGTCAAACCTGCTACGAGCCGCGAAAACGCACTCGCAGACCATAGGTGATTTTCGCAGTTTCTATTCGACCGAAGTCATCTCCCGTCTTTCAGGCACAGAGGTGGAAGTCACCCATCTCTACAAAGATCGGGACAAGTCGGTTCCCCTGCCCGCTACGCTGACCATCGACTTTTCCGAATTTGTCGCCGATCAGGGTCGCGAAATGCAGCTGCAGCTGCTGAGCGATTACCCCTTTCCCTGGCGAGCCGAAGAGCGCGCGCCACTTGGTGGGTTTGAGGCCGAGGCGCTCCGCAACTTCCGGAACGGCAACTTTGCCGATTTTTCAGAAGTCTTCACCGTCGAAGGTACTCCCTATTTCCGCTACGCCGCGCCGGTGCCAATGTCGAGGAGTTGCGTGGACTGTCACAACAGCCATCCTGACACCCCGCGCGCAGATTGGGCGGTTGGCGATATTCGGGGGGTGCAGTTGGTCACTTTGCCGATAACAGCGGCAGGCGTTGCCTCAGGAAGCCAGTTTTTTGGGCTTTCCAATACGTTCCAAGACATCATCTTGTTCGTGGCTGCGTTCTTTATCTTTGCCTTCATCCTGGCTGTTTACGGGCAACGACGGATCGCTCAGAATTTTAGCACCATCCATGCGCTCGTTCAGGCCGAGCGCAGCCGGTCGGAGGAGCTGGAACTCTCACGATCCGCAATCGACGAAGTCGCCACTCGGCTCGATGCGGTGATGCAGAACATCAACGACGGCATCGTCACGATCGGAACCGATGGCCGGATCGAGTCCGCCAACCGCGAAGCGCTCAAGCTGTTTGGCTATACTCAGGATCAGTTCATCGGCAAGAACGTCTCCATTATCATGCCGCCCACTGAAGCCGAGCGGCACAACGAGTACCTGCGACGCTATGAGCAGCGTGGGACCAGCGACATCATCGGCACCACGCGGGAGCTGCTGGGACGGCGCTCGGATGGCAGCGATTTTCCGATCGAGCTGTCAATCAGCGAAGTCCAGCTCGGGGATAAGCGGGTGTTCTCAGGCGTTGTCCGCGACATCACCCAGCGGCACGCCTATGAGAACGAAATTCGAGCGCGAAACGCCGAAGCACGGCTACTGTCGATGGTGGCTTCGCGCACCGATAACGCCGTCATCATCACTGACCCTGCTGGTAAAACTGAATGGGTGAACGATGGCTTCACACGGATTACGGGCTTCACCTTGAGTGACATTCAGGGGCGAAAACCCGGCGCGCTGTTGCAGGGGGAAGAGACTGACCCGGCTGTGGTCGAGCGGATCCGCCACGCTGTCGCCAACAGTGATGCCTTCTCGGAAACCATCGTCAACTACACCAAGGCTGGAGTGCCCTATTGGGTGTCTGTAGACTCCCAACCGATTTTTGACGAGACCGGCGGGCTGACGAATTTCATCGCAATCGAACGCGACATCACCGACATCAAAAACCGCGAAACCGAACTGGAAGCCGCCCGGCAGGCGGCTGAGGATGCCAACAAGGCCAAGTCTGAGTTTCTCGCCACCATGAGCCACGAAATCCGTACGCCAATGAATGGGGTTATCGGAATGACGGGGCTATTGTTGGACAAGCCGCTGGGCGATGAGCAGCGCCGGTTTGCCCGGACCATCCGAGAGTCCAGCGAAGCGCTGCTCCAAATCATCAATGACATTCTGGACTTCTCTAAAGTGGATGCCGGTCAGCTGGCCCCGGAAGTCACCACTTTTGAGCTTGCTCCCCTGATGCAGGGAACCATCGAAATCCTCTGGCCCCGCGCCAATGCCAAGGGGATCAGTCTGCTGAGCAGTCTACCTCTCACCCTGCACCGCCCCTTCGTTGGCGATCCAGGCCGGTTGCGGCAGGTACTGCTGAACCTGATTGGGAACGCGGTGAAGTTTACAGACACGGGCACCGTGACCCTGCGGGTTTCAGACGCGACACACGCTGATGAAACGCGCTTGCGCTTTGAGATCAGTGATACCGGCGTGGGGATCTCCGAGGCGGAACAGAACAAGGTTTTTCAGAGCTTCCGCCAATTGGACTCCTCCTCCTCCCGCCGGTACGAGGGAACAGGACTGGGATTGGCGATTTCGCGCAAGCTGATCGAGCTGATGGGCGGTGAAATCGGTGTTGCCAGCGTTCTGGGAGAGGGCAGCACGTTCTGGTTGGAAGTCCCGCTGGTACGGGCAGAAACAACGCCTAACAACACTGGGTCTACCCTCAAGCCAATTTTAGCCCACCACTTGCTGTCACAGGCCACGAGCCTGGTCGGACGATCCCTGCTGATTATCGATGAAGCGCCCCTGAGTGGTGATTTGCTGCGCGATATGACCCAGGATTGGGGGATGGAGGTCGAGCTTACTCCAACGTTGGAGGCCGGGGTGCGCCGGATGTCAGCGCAGGATCACGATGTCGTCCTGCTGAACTGCGCCCGCATCACCAACCTCGAAGCCACGTTCGCGAAGGTGATGAAAAAGCAGAATACGCAGGAGCCGCTGCGCAAGCTGATCGTTTGCGCCCCGGACGAGAGCGAAAACAGCGTGCCGCTGATGGACTGGAACAATGTTGATGCGCGCCTCGCCAAACCTCTGATGCAGCGCTCGCTTCTGGGAACGCTGCATCGCCTGTTTACCAACACACCTGAAACCAGCATCGATCCCGACCACAGCTTCGATGCTGAATGGATCCCGCCGACGAGGAAACAACGTCGCCTCCGCATTCTCTTGGCCGAGGACAACCCCATCAACCAGCAGGTGGCAACCGGTTACCTGAAAAACTTCGGCCATCACGTGGACGTGGCGGGCAATGGGATTGAAGCGGTAAAAGCCGTCCAGGATCTACCCTATGACATGGTTTTCATGGACGTGCAGATGCCGGAAATGGACGGTCTGGAGGCAACACGCGCCATTCGTGCCCTGCCCCATCCGACAAGCACCATTCCAATCATCGCCATGACTGCCAATGCCATGCTTGGGGATCGGGAGCACTGCCTTGAAGCAGGAATGGACGGTTACTTGTCAAAACCCATCGAAGGGAAACGGCTCTACCGTGTTATCGAGGACCTACTCCAGACCCCCTCACAAGCCCCGCCACCCTCTGCGAAGGTCAGCGAAACTGAGGGCACGAGTGCGGATGTAACATCGGCGCTGCCATCCAAGGCCGAGCCGCAGACCGTCGATCAAAGCATCATTGGCCAACTGCGAGACCAGCTGGGTGAAACGACCGTGGGCGAGATTATCGCCGCTTTCTTTGAGGATACGACGCATCGGCTGAAACGAGCTCACAATGCCGCCGACGCGCTCGACGCAACTTTGATCAGCGAACAGGCGCACAGCATAAAGGGTTCCGCCGCGTCGCTGGGGTTTGAAAGCGTGGCTCAGGCAGCCCAGGCGCTGGAAACTGCTCTCCAACCGACATCCAGTGATGACGCCTTGTCTCTAGCCCTCGCGTCGCTCGATCAAGCCCTACGTGACGCTGAAGCCAGCGTCACAAGCGGCTGACTGATCAGCGCGTCTGCGCCTTGCCCCGTTCGCGGCGGCAACGCTCCGAACAATAGACCACCTCGTCCCAATGACGCGCCCACTTTTTGCGCCATGAAAAAGGTCGCCGGCACACGGGGCAGGTCTTGGACGGCAGGTCGGATTTCTTGCGCATATCCCCAAAGTGGCGCGCCAGCGGTCCACGTCCATCCCCTATAATGCGGCGCAACCAAGGGATCGCCACGAATTTACCAAAAACGACCAACTTGCTTTTTTTGCGACATTTCGCTAAACTGCGACGCATGAATGATGAAAGCAACACGACTTCGATGGGCGAACGCATCGCTGATGCACGAGCCTGTAGCCAACTTACCAAAGCACAACTTTCCCGCCGACTAGGCGTCAAGACAGGCACGATCTGGGCTTGGCAAAACAACACCGCTCAGCCGCGCGCCAACCGTCTGGCCATGCTGGCCGGGGTTCTGGGTGTCAGCCCATGCTGGCTTCTCGCAGGCCTAGGTGCTGGACCACTGCGGTCCTGAATAGCGCCCGTTAACAACCGGCGCAGGTCCTAGCGCACCCCCCCAGCGTTACGGCAGGATCACGGACGATAGACGGCAGAAAACAAAAATTTTTGACAGCCCTGTAAACGATGGGCGATGGCAGGGCTGTAATGAGGTTAAAGGAACCTTAGAACCGGAGAGCCATCGTGCACCAAACCCCGTCCAACCCTGCCTTTTCCCTTGCCGCCCTTTTGCCCTTTATGCCCCGCACTCGTCTGAGCACCGGCGTTAACGCTGCCCGGTGCACTGCTCTGGGTCTGGGAACAGCGCTTTTCTGTCTCGTCGGCGTCATCGCAACCCCCGCCCACGGGGATATCTTCGATGAGGTGTTTTCTGAGCCAACAACGGCCGAAAAACGCGCCGTTCTCAACGACTGGGCTCGCCGGACACAGCCGGTCCAACGTTGGCGCGTGGAAAAGAGTGTGCGCGAAGACGGCTACAGGCTGGACATCGTCAGTCATCAACTGGACGGCAATCGTCATTACGCAGCCGTGCGCCTGCCTGAAAATCACAGGCCGGGTCAGTCAGCGCCGATTCTGGTGCTGAATCACGGTGGCTGGGAAGGTGCTGATGCCGATTGGGCTTGGCACGTCGCCGATGACTGCCTCGCCGACTTCTATGTCCTTGTACCAAGTTTTCGCGGAGAACCGCTGCGGCTGGGTCGTCAAAACTATCAAAGCACGGGCGAACAGAGCCTAATTGACCGAGACGTGGACGACACGATGGCGCTGATCAGCGGCGTTATCGAAAACTACCCTGGCGCACAGGGCGATGACGTGAGCGCCTGGGGCTATTCCCGCGGCGGTGGCACGTCTTTGATGCTGGGGATCCGTGACCAGCGTGTCGATCGCGTGGTCAATGTCTTTGGTCCCACAGATGTTCTCACAACAGACGCCATGGCGGATCGCGTGCGCGAGAGCTATTACGGCGAAGATTTGGGGCCGTTCTATGGTTTTCCAGCCAGCTGGATGGGCGAACTTTTAGACGGTGAAACAAGCCGCCGGGCGCTGCGTCACAAGCTGTTATCCGGCTCAGCCCTGCACTTTGCCAACCGGCTGCCAGAGCGCGTGCAAAGCCACCACGGCGCGCGCGACACCATCGTACCCGTGGAAAACGCCCGTACTTTGCATTCGGCTCTGGACCAGCGCACGGATATGCGCGTCAGCGACTACTTTGAATACCGCTTTGGCGGTCACGGTGAACTGCGCGGCCTGGATCGTCGGGCGGTAAGCATGCTGTGCGAGGATCGCTGAAGCCGGACAAGCGTTTGCAAGTCGTTAAAGGCTTGTTAGGCTCCGGCTGACCGTAACAAACCGCCGGAGCCCCTTCCCGATGTCCGCTTCTGTTTTCCAGGGCATAATGCCCGCATTGATGACCCCCTGCCTGCCCGACCGCTCGCCAGATTTCAACTCTCTGGTCCGCAAGGGTAAGGAGATGATGGACGCAGGGATGAGCGCCGTGATCTATGCCGGGTCCATGGGCGACTGGCCCCTGCTCACAGATGCCCAGCGCATGGAAGGCGTTGAGCGGCTGGTTCAGGCGGGGGTACCGGTCGTCGTCGGCACTGGCGCGATCAACTCCCAGTCTGCAACAGCCCTTTCCGCGCACGCCCAGTCGGTCGGCGCAGCGGGCTTGATGGTCATCCCCCGAGTGCTCTCACGCGGTCCATCGAACAGCGCGCAGTGGCACCACTTCAAATCCATTCTCAGCGCGGCGCCGGATGTGCCTGCCGTCATCTACAACAGCCCGTACTATGGGTTCACCGTCCGGGCAGAATTGTTCTTTGCCTTGCGCGCAGAGCACCCGAACCTGGTTGGTTTCAAGGAATTTGGCGGCGCGGATGACCTGACCTATGCCGCCGAACACATCACGTCCCAGGACGATCAAGTAGCGCTGATGATCGGTGTTGATACTCAGGTTTTCCACGGCATCGTCAATTGCGGCGCAACCGGCGCGATTACCGGCATCGGGAACGTCCTGCCCCGCGAAGTGCTGTTGCTTGAGGCTTTGAGCAAGATGGCAGCTCAGGGCAACGCCGAAGCGCGCGTTCGCGCGCAAGAGCTGACGGAGGCGATCCACGTGCTCTCCAGCTACGATGAAGGCCCGGATTTGGTGCTGTACTACAAGCACCTTGCCGTGGTCGCCGGGGACGAAGCGTACCGCCTGCAATTCAACGAGACCGACGCATTGTCAGCATCACAACAGCAGTTCTGTGAGGATCAATACCGGCTGTTCAAGGCGTGGTTTGCAGACTGGAGCGCGCAGGGCGGGGTCATTGCTGAATGCATGTGATCGACAGTCACACGGGCGGTGAGCCTACCCGCGTGATCCTAAGCGGTGGCCCCGATCTGGGTGAGGGCAGCATCGAGGAGCAGGCACAACGGCTGGCACGCGACCATCGAGACTTTCTCACCGCCGTGCTCGCAGAACCGCGCGGCCAACCCGCCATGGTCGCCGCGCTGCTGGTACCGCCCAAGAACCACGACAGCGCAACAGGCGTGATCTACTTCGACATTGCTGCGGTGATTGGCATGTGCGGGCATGGCACCATCGGACTAGCAGTTACGCTCGCGCGCTTGGGTCGTATCAGCGCCGGCGAGCACCGCATCGACACTCGCGCCGGTCAAGTCGGCATCACTCTGCATGACGCAAATAGCGTCACCGTCCGCAATGTCGAAAGCCGTCTGGTCAAACAAGGTCTGAACGTCGAGGTGCCCGGCTTTGGTACCCTGAGCGGTGATGTTGCCTATGGCGGCAACTGGTTCTTCATTATCGAACCCAGCCCCGTAGCGGTGGACTCGAGCAACATTCGTAAAATGACTGATCTGGCGGTTATCATCCGCGAAACAATCAATGCCCAAGGGCCGGTCGGCCCCGGTGGCGATATGATCGACCACGTCATTTTTCAGCAGAACGTACCCGATCCTGCGGTACACAGCCGCTCGTTCGTACTCTGCCCTGACGATACCTACGACCGTTCCCCCTGCGGCACGGGCAGTTCCGGCCGCCTAGCCTGTTTGGCCGCCAAAGGCCTACTGGAGCCTGGTGTCGTGATCACCCATGAAAGCGTCATCGGCAGCCGGTTTGACGTGTCCTACCAGCCCGGCGTGGTCGGTGGCGTGATCCCAACGCTGCGCGGTCAGGCGCACGTTATGGCCGAAGCCACTTTGCTCTTTGACCCCGCCGACCCCTTCCGCCACGGGATCGTTCTGTGAGCCAGACCAAGGTGGAACAGAGGGCAGATCGCGGGTCAGAAAGCGTGGCTGTCGTCGGCTCAGGCATTATTGGGATCAGCATTGGGCTGCGCTTGCAGCAGCGGGGCTATTCCGTCTGCCTCTACGATCGGGAGCCGCTGGCCTCTGACGCGCGCGCCAGTGCCGGAAACGCGGGTGCCTTTGCCTTCACTGATGTTATGCCTCTGGCCACGCCGGGCATCATGCGTCGAGCGCCGAAATGGTTGATCGATCCGCTGGGGCCCCTGTCCATTCCGCCGCGCTATGCCCTCAAGATTGCGCCCTGGATGCTGCGCTTCTGGCGGGCCAGCCAACGGGATCGCTATGCTGCTGGGGTTGCGGCACAAAGCCGGCTGATGGCGCTGAGCCGCGAAGCTCTGGAGCGCGTGGTGACAGATGTTTCAGCTGAAAACCTACTGCTCCGGCAGGGCCAATTACAGCTCTACGAAGGTGAGGCTGAGTTTCGGGCCAGCGTGCCCGAATGGGATCTGCGTCGCGATCACGGTATCCCCTTTGACCTGCTCCACAGCCCTGACGACATCGCCGCCCTGCAACCCGGCCTGAACCCGCGCTTCACCCATGGTGGTTACACGCCGACCTGGATCAACGTGGTTGACCCGCAGGCCTGGACCCAGCACCTCGCTCAGACCTTCCTTGAACGCGGCGGCACTGTTGAGAGGCTATCGGTGCAGGCACTGGCGCAGGAAGGCGGTGACGGCTCAGCGGTGCTTCATACCGATCAGGGGCTGCGCCGCGCAGACTATGCCGTCGTCGCGGCCGGAGCCTTCTCGCACCATCTCTCGCGCACGCTGGGTGAGCCTGTCCCGCTGGAAACCGAGCGCGGATACAACACGACCCTGCCCGCCGGTGCTTTTGATCTGCGCCTGCATTTGACCTTTAGCGGCCATGGCTTTGTGGTCACCAGCAACAAGGGCGGCGTCCGGGTAGGCGGTGCGGTGGAGTTGGGGGGGCTGGATTTGCCGCCGGACTATCGCCGCTCAGACATCCTGTTGAACAAGGCGGCGCAGTTCATGCCGGGGCTAAAAACCGAGGGCGGACAGCGATGGATGGGCTTTCGGCCCTCGCTGCCCGATAGCATGCCGCTGATCGACCGGTCCGCACGGGCAAGCCGCGTGATCTATGCCTTTGGCCACGGGCACAGCGGGCTGACACAGGCAGCGGCGACGGCTGAAATCGTTGCCGATCTGATCGCCAGAGCCACGCCAGCAATCGACCTGTTTCCCTTCCGTCTCGCCCGGTTCTAAACCGCTAGAAAGACGCCTTCCTTGGGCCTAGTCCAGCTCAAACCCCAGCGCTTCCATCACCATGGTCTGGAAGTGATGCACAGCGTGCTCGCTCAACTCAGTCTTGCCCTTGTCCACGATGAAACGGCCCTGATTGTACCCCTTGGAATACAGGCCCCTCTGCACGCTTTCGCACAGACCAATATCTTCGGGTTGTAGGACGTCTTTCTGATAGTCGGCGGCTTCCTTGAGCTGCGGGGTCAGGGCGCCTCCCGGGGTGAACCAGTCTTGATACTCTACCGTGCGCGCGGGCTCGGCGGGGGTCATTTGCAGGATCGACAGGTTGGCTTCACCAGGGTAGATCCAGATCGTCATATTCGGCCAGACGAAGAAGCCGGCATAGCCAAAATCTACCTCGCCGGGTTCAAAACTAAAGGCCTTGCTGCTGGTTGTTCGCGGCGCCGCTGCGCACTGCGAGGAGTAGCGCTTATGGGTGATGGTCCTGTAGGAATTCATGTCCACCAGATCGACAAAGTCCAGATGCGCCGGTGCGCAGTGGTAGCATTCGAGGAAGTTATCAATCAGCACCTTCCAATTCGACGCCACTTCAAAGGTATCTCGCTGCGCAAACGACAGCTCGTCGACCGAGGGCATATACTGCCTGATTTCATCCTCCAGACCGTCAAACTGTTCAGTAAAGGGCTTGGCGTCGAGGTCGAGGTTGATCATCACCATCCCGCAGAACACTTCGAGCCTAACCGGTTTGAGCGAGAACTCACACCGGTCGAAATTGGCCACGTTCTCCGAGTTGCGAGCGGAAACGAGGTTGCCTTCCAGATCGAAGGACCAGGCGTGATAGGGACAGGTAATCAGGCTCTTGCGGCCGCTTCCCGAAACCAACTCGTGTCCCCGGTGCGCACATACATTGTAAAAGGCGCGCAATTCATTGTCGCGGCCGCGCGTGATGAACAGGTTTTGCTCATGGATTTTTGTCGAGAAAAACGCGCCCGGCTGGCTCACCTGCGATACATGACAGGCATAGTGCCAGGTCTTGTAGAAAATCGTATCCTTTTCCAGCTCATAGACCTCGGCACTGGTGTAGAATCGCGCAGGCATCGTGAAGGAATGCGCAGGATCGGCACGAAAAGGTGCGTCGGATGCATCGAACTTGAGAACGTTGGTTGCCATCACAATCAAATCCCGTCGTCAGTTAGTGTTACGCCTTGACCGTGCAACAAACCTCAGGGCTTCGCAATTCGGAAATTTGACGTTTTGCCGCCAAAAAACTCAGGAACTTAATCGTGGGCAGACAGAAGGAAGTCTTTCACTTCAACCCAACAATCGCGACACCTTGTCGTGATTGCCACCGGCTGGATCGCCCTATGTCTGTGGAATGAATGCAATTGTTTTTGGTGCCAGCGGCGGGATTGGCAGGGCCATGTGTGAGGCGCTGCTGTCGCGAGGCGGGTATGAGACCATCTTTGCCGTGTCACGGCAGCGGGATCTGTCAATCTCACAGGCGAGTACGACGCCACGCAGCGAAGGGGCGACCAGTACGCTGCAGACGCTGGTGTGTGACCTGACGGATGAAGCCAGCCTGCGATCCGTTGCCGCGCGCGTCGAAGCGGCCGGGCCGCTCACGCTGTGCCTTTGCGCCATCGGGAAACTTTCGGATGCTGACAGCGACCTGACGCCCGAGCGATCGCTACAGTCCCAAAGCCAGGCGGCGTTTGAGACCCTGTTTCACACCAACGCCATCCTGCCTGCCCTGATCGCCAAGCACATGATCCCCCTGATGCCGCGGACGGAACGCGCCGTGTTTGCGGCGCTTTCTGCGCGCGTGGGCTCGATCAGTGATAACAGGTTGGGTGGATGGCACGCCTACCGTGCCTCAAAAGCAGCGCTGAACATGTTGATCCGGAATTACGCCATTGAACAAGCCCGGCGGGCGGCGGAATTTATTGCGGTAGGCCTGCATCCAGGCACCGTTGACACGGCTCTATCACTCCCCTTCCAACGGAACGTGCCAAAGGGCAAGCTGTTCACGCCCCACCACGCCGCAACCTGTCTGCTCGACGTGGTTGAAGGCCTGCGTCCGGACGACAGCGGCAAAGTTTTTGACTGGCAGGGCAAGGAAATACCCGCATGAACACCGCGTCTGACGACCCCCGACTGATTTTGGTGATGGGGGACCAGTTATCGCCTGCGCTGTCTTCTTTGCGCGCAGGGGATCCGTCGCGAGACCGGGTTCTGATGGTGGAAGTGATGGAGGAAACGACCTACGTCCCCCACCACAAGAAGAAAATCGCCTTCATCCTGGCCAGCATGCGCCACTTTTCCCAGCGCCTTGAACGGGAAGGATGGCAGGTCGATTACGTGACACTCGATGATCCCGCAAACACAGGCTCGTTCAGTGGAGAGGTCGCGCGTGCCGTGGCGCGCCATGGTTCGGGCGGTGTGCTGGTGACCCATCCCAGCGAATGGCGCGTGCTTGAGGCTGTTCAGACATGGTCAACCACCCTGGATTGCTCAGTTCACATCCTACCCGATGACCGTTTTATCTGCGATGCTGACACCTTCAGCGCGTGGGCTGACGGGCGCAAGCAGATGCGAATGGAGTATTTTTACCGAGACATGCGCCGGAAAACCGGGCTGCTGATGCGCGGTGAAGAACCCGAGGGCGGAAAGTGGAATTACGACGCTGAGAACCGCAAGCCTGCGGGTGCAGATCTGTTTATGCCGCCGCCTCACCGTGTCGAGCCAGATGAAACCACACGGGCGGTTCTGGATCTCGTCGAAGACCGATTTGGTCAGCATTTTGGCGACCTACATCCCTTTTGGTTCGGCACCACTCACGAAGACGCAAACGCAGCATTAGACCGCTTTATCGAGCATGCCTTGCCGCTGTTTGGTGATTTCCAGGATGCAATGGTTCGGGGGGAGAAGTTTCTCTATCATTCGCTGATCGGACTGTACCTCAACATTGGCCTGCTGGACCCGCTGACCGTGTGTCGCCGGGTAGAAGAAGCCTATCACCGAGAGCATGCGCCCCTAAACGCCGTAGAAGGCTTCATCCGGCAGATCATCGGTTGGCGCGAGTTTGTCCGCGGCATTTACTGGCTGAAGATGCCGGACTACGTGGACTCAAACCACTTCGACACCCACCGCCCCCTGCCCGACTTCTACTGGACTGGTGAGACCGATATGGCGTGCATGCGCGCTGCGATCACACAGACGCGCGAAGACGCCTACGCCCACCATATCCAACGCCTGATGGTCACGGGAAACTTCGCCCTGCTTGCGGGGCTTGACCCGCAAGCGGTGCACCGGTGGTACCTCGCCGTTTATGCAGATGCTTTTGAGTGGGTGGAGGTGCCAAATACTATTGGCATGACCCTGTTTGCTGATGGCGGAGTGCTGGGCTCAAAGCCCTATGCGGCGAGCGGCAACTACATCAACCGGATGTCGGATTACTGCAAATCCTGCGCCTACCAGGTCAAGCTAAAGACAGGCGAAGCGGCGTGCCCGTTCAATGCCCTCTATTGGCATTTTCTAGAGCGTAACCGGGAGAAGCTGGCAACCAACCCAAGGATGGCGCAGATGTATCGAACCTGGGACCGGATGGA
>PAHJ01000108.1 GCA_002705565.1 Geminicoccus sp.
CAGTGCGTCCACGGGTTGCGCGAAGCAAAGCCGCAGATAGCCCTCCCCCTGATTGCCAAAGGCGATACCGGGGGCCAGCCCGACCTTGGTTTTTGCCAGAATATCCTTGGCGGTGCTGAGGCTGTCACTCAGGCCGTCAATCCGGAAAAAGGCATAGAACGCGCCGTCAGGCTCGATGAACTCAACCCGGTGCATTGCGCTCAGCCGCGCGGCGACGAGTGCGTAGCCATCGGCTAGTTTCTGACGTTGTTCGTCGATAAAGGACCTGCCCTGGTCCAGAACCGAAACCCCTGCGGCCTGAACAAAAGGCGGCGCGCCGGCGATGTTGAACTCGGTCAGCATGGCCAGAGGTGCTTCCAGCTCGGGCGGTGTCACCATCCAGCCAAGCCGCCATCCGGTCATCGCGAACGTCTTGGAAAAGCTGTTGATACCGATGATGCGGTCACCGGGTTCGGCAATCTCGATGAACGACGGAGCGGCCTCGCCATGGCGATAGAGGCGGTTATAAACCTCATCCGCCACGATCCAGATGCCGTGTCGGCGACAGTGCTCCACCACCTTATTCCGGTCATCGGCGCTGAGCGTCCAACCGGTTGGATTGTTGGGGGAGTTGATCATTAAACAGCGCGTTTGAGGCGTCAGAGCTTCGATCAGGTGACCAAGATCCAGGGACCATCGGCCCTGATCGACCTGAAGGCTCACTTTGGCAACTTCTGCGCCAGCAATGGCGAATGCAGCACCGATGTTGGGCCAGTCGGGGGTGATCATCACGACACGGTCACCTGGTTCAACCAGCGTTTGTGCGGCCAGCACCAGCCCTTGCATACCCGAGGCGGTGACCGTGATCCGCGCGGCGGGCACGCTGATGCGGTGCAGATGGCTCAGGTAGCCGGCAATGCTTTCCCGCAGGGCAGGGTGGCCGCTGTTGGGTTGATAGTGTGTCGGGTCTACGTCGAGCGAGGTCTTGGCGGCTTCAATCGCCAGCGCCGGCGATCGCCACGCGGCCTCTCCGAACCACAGGGGGATAACCGCCGGGTCGCCCATCCCCAGCTCTGCAACGTCACGTATTTTGCTGGGGTGAAGCTCTGTCGCGCGGTAGCTGAAGTCTCTCAAGGTCATGCAGGAGCGGCTTCATCCTTGACGCGCAGCATAACCAGCAGGCCCACGAACCAGAAGACGAGGATCGGCATCATGCCAATATCCATATTGCCGGTCATGATGGTTACAGTCGCTACGGTAAACGGTCCGAGAAAGGTGGTCGCCTTGCCTGAAAGGGCGAGGAAGCCGAAGTACTCGGTGCGTTGATCGGCTGGCGCCAGGCGGGCCATGAACGAACGTCCCGCAGACTGCAGCGGACCCACAAACACACCCAATGCTGCGCCAAAACCCAGAAACGCCCATGTCGCGATTGATTCGGGTAACCAGTAAGGCGTGGTCAGCCCCGGAATGCCCAAGACGAGCAAACACACGAGCGAAATCACGATCACGCGCTTGGACCCAATGCGGTCGTCAATGAACCCAAACAGGATGGCACCGGTGCCTGCAGTTACGTTGGTCAGGATGCCGAACATAATGATCTGTTCCAGCGCCATATTGTGACGAATGGCAGCATAGGTCACGCCCATGGAAAACAGCGTGATGATACCATCGGTGAAGATCATGCGGGCAAACAGGAACATGCGAAGATTTGGCTGGGCCAGGATCTTGCGTCCGGTCTGCACCGCCGAACCCATGCCTTTGGAAATGGCTTGGCCCAATGGCAAGCCTTTACCAGGTCTGTCGGGGGTGAACAGAAACAGGGGCAGCATAAAGACAAAGAACCAACCAGCCACAATCAGGTTAGTGGACAGCGTGGCGTTGAGCCGGGCTTCGCCTTGTGACCCTAAAACCAGCACGAGGCAGATCACCAGACTGATCAGCCCGCCGTAGTATCCAAGCCCCCAGGCCCACCCGGACCAGCGGCCCACCCGGTCTCGGCTGACCAGATCCGGCAGCATCGCGTTGTTAAAGACAATGCCCAGCTCAAAACCCGCATTGGCCACCGCAACCAACAGGATCGCCGGCACGATAAACATCGGGTCTGGCCGCATGAAGAACAAACCCATGGTGCAGACGATACAGATCATCGAGAAGGTGAAAATCCACGGTTTGCGCCGCCCGCCAAGGTCGGAAATGGCCCCGAATATGGGCGCCAGCACGGCAACCAGCAGCGTGATAAAGGTCTGCGAATAGCCCCACAGTGCCTGACCGCGCGGGTCATTCATCCGTTCTGACAGGCTCAGTTTGGCTTGTTCCTCATCACTCAGACAGCCGGTCCATTCGGCAGTGCAGGCCAGCGTATCAGCGAAATAGATGGCGAAGATAAAGGTGATGACGATGGTCGTGAACGCGGAGTTGGCGAAATCGTACAAAGCCCAAGACCACAGGGATCGGCGGCCGGGTGTTTGCATGGGTGTCGTCATCAGACTAGTCCTCGTCCATATCATTGATGCGTGCTGGGTCGTATTGTCTCGCCGCATGCCTATGACAGGGCTATAGCATGCTGGCGGATCTTTGGCAGGCAGAACCCTACATATCGGGGCCTGTTGCCGTAAGCCAGGCGGTCAGAGCCAGGATACTGACCGCCAATGCTGCTTCCACGCGCAGGGCCCATAGGAAACCCGGGCGACCAGTGAGCAGCAGTTTGTTGGCGGCTGCCAGTGCCAGAATACCGCTTACGGCGATCAGCTTGATTACCATGCGCTGCTGATAAGCCTGCGTCAGATCCAAACGCCAGCCGGTAAACAGCCCCAGCAGCACCACGCCCGCAAGCAGCAATAGCGGCACCGCGAACAGGGCCTGCCTGCCAAATGCATGTCCCATGCGGTTGCGTTCGCTCCGCGGTGCAGCGATCAGGGGTGGGATCACGGCCAGCCACCAGGCCATGATTCCCACGTGGACCATGACCAAACCCATCGAAACAAGACGAGGCCCAAAACTGAGGCTGTGTCCTTCCCAGCCAAAGCTCAGAAGCAGGATGGCAGCCGGGATCAACATCAACCAACGCGAACCGGCAAAGGCTGCCAGACCGATCAGCACCACCCCGACGACCCGGAACAGTGCAGCTTGGCCAACAGGGGTCTGCAGGGCGATGGCGAAAAATTCTGGCGAGAGCGCCAGCACGGCATCACCGCCGGCGATGGCGAGCAAAAACAGCCAAACCAGTCCGGCAGAGCTAAGAACAACCAGCACCGCTCCGGCTGCCGTTTGTCGGGTCAGAGCCCGGCTGAAACCACTGCTTTGCGCGATTGACAAGGTCAGCCGTAGCATGGCCGAACCGGCGGTCAGGACCACACCGCCGTACAGTCCCGTTCTGAGGATCAGCGCCCAGACGTCCATTGCCTTAACTCTGGTCCGTTATCAGTCGGCGCTTTCGACGGCAAAATGAACTTTGCCTTCCATGGTGTGACCGTCTTGCGCCACGGCGATCCAATGCAGCTTGTAGACCCCGGGGATCAGGGGGTCGAAGTCGATTTCTGTCTCTTCGACAAAGCCCTTGGGAAGCTCGGATAACACCCCAATCTCCGCTTGATTCTCCAACGCTTCGACGTCGGACATCACAGCGGCCAATGTCATCTCAGCCGGAGCGGCGGCCAGCATCACGCGTGTCAGCCGGACTTTGCGATCGAAGGTCAGGGATACAGCGGCCAGTCCCGCCTCGACGGTTGCTCCGTCTTCCGGTGTACTGCCTGACATTTTGGAATGTCCAAAAGCCACAGTGTTAATGCTCAGGAGCGCAATCAGCGCGATCAGTAGTCTTGTCATTTTTGGCTTTCCGGTATCTGTGGGTTTTGCTTAGGATGGGGGCTTTGCCGGGTCGTGGGTTAAACTTGGTTTACGTTGGCTTGCGCAGACAGTTTCAGCTCGTCGTTAGAAAGCGCGAACATGACTTTGCACTTCTGACCGCGCCCCGCCGGGCACGTCTGGATCAGACTGCGCAGATGCCCGGCCATCTGCTGTAGGTCTTCCATCTTGCTTTCCAGTGCGCGCAGGTGGGACTCTGCGACCTCGTGCACATCATCAGCGGTCCAGGTCTCGGAGGCTTTCAGGTCCAGCAACTGGCGGCAATCCTTGAGCGGGAAGCCCAAACGCCGGGCGCGGGCCAGAAACTTCAGCCGCGCCAGATCTTCGCCCGAATAAACCCGACGGCCGTTGCTGCCCTTGACCGGGGCGATCAGGCCTTCGGCTTCGTACAGCCTGACGGCTTTTTCCGTGAGTTGCGAGTGGTGGATGACGTCGGCGAGTTGCATGGCTTCCTCCGGTTTTTGCGCGCAAGGGCAGATTACAGCTCCCCTAAGGGAAGGAGTGCAAGTGTCAAGGCTGGGCACATGATTTACGTTGGCACCAGCGACGGATTGAACAGCTTGAACAGCATCCAAACAGCCATGGCCATCATCATCAGGTTTTCCGTAAGAGACACAAAGCCCAAAGGCACGTTCGAGTTCCCCCCGACACAGGCACATTTGAGGCTGCGCTTATCGATATAGACCGCTTTGTAGACCGATACAGCGCCAACGATACTGATGAACAAACCTACCGGCGCCGCCAGCCAGGGAAGCAAGCCAGCAAACATCAGCAAGCCTGCGCCCGTCTCGGCAAACGGATAGAAGTAGGCATATCGAACCCGCCGCTGGGCCAGCAGATCGTAGCCCAGGAACTGCGTGCTGAAGGCCTCCAGATCGCGGAGCTTTTGCAGGCCAAAAAGGATCATAGAACCCGCAATAAACTGCTCGACAGTCCTGATTAGCGCCTTTGCAGGATCGGCTGTGAACGCCGGGAGGTTCAGCAACACAGCCAGCAGAGCAGCGACGGCGAACAGCGCGAAGACGGGCGTGTAGGTCTTGGCCTGCGGGTCCCGTCTGGTAATACCGAAGTGATCGAGAGTATCGGTGTAACCGCCCACCGGCATTCCATCGATGATCACCTGCGGCGTTGTTTTGACGTCAAGCTCAGCCTTGATCGCCTCGACGTCATCGCGGGAGCGCAGCCAACGGTCATCGACGCTGTACCCCCGACGTTCCAGCAGCGCTTTTGCTTTTAGGCCAGAGGGGCACACGTGGGTCGGCATCACCATTCGGTAAAGAATGGCGTTTTGAGACCGTTCGCCTTGATGTGAATCGGGATCTGTCGTCGTCATAAAGAAGGCCCTGCGTCGGGTTCGCGTTGTCTTGCATCGCAGGTGTAACTCCTGTCCCTAGGGCAGGTGCAAGGCCAAGCTTAATTGCTAAGGCGGAACCCACAGCCTAGAGTGCTTTGGGTCCGGTATCAGAGAAGACAAGAAGGTTTAACGATCATGAGCAACACCCCGACAGGCGCACCCGAAGTCATGGATCAGGCATGGCGGAAGCAGGAAATCAAAGGCACGGACTATGAGTTGACCTATGCCGGCGCCCTGTCCTTTGCTCGGCGGCGATACAGTCGGGATTTGGCCGGTGTGGATATCGCAGTTTCCGGCATTCCCTTTGACAGCGCCGTCACCAACCGCCCCGGTACCCGTTTTGGTCCTCGGGCGGTCCGGGCTGCTTCGACCCAGTTGGCTGAATTGAACGCCTTCCCTTTTGGTTTCGATCCCTTTGATACGCTGGCCGTGGTCGATTACGGGGACTGTGCGTTGAACGCCCATGACCCTATGTCCGTGCCCCATGATATTGCCCAACACGCCCGCAACATTCTGGCGACTGATACCGCTATGCTGACCTTTGGCGGCGACCACTTTGTCGCCTACCCCTTGATCAAGGCACACGCCGAAAAACACGGCCCGGTCGCCCTCCTGCAATTCGATGCGCACTGTGATACGTGGGAAAGCACCGGGCCGCTGGATCACGGCACCATGTTTCTCTCTGCCGTCAACGAAGGGCTGATCGACGTGGACCATACCATCCAGGTGGGCCTTCGGACGCACAATGACATCGACGTCGGTTTTCAGGTGCTGACCGCTCCCTGGGTGCATCGCCACGGTGTGGATGCCGTCCTCGAAGCCATCTATGCGAGAATTGGCGATCGGCCGGTGTATCTGAGCTTCGACATCGACGCCCTGGACCCCGCCTTTGCGCCGGGAACGGGAACGCCGGTGAGCGGAGGACTTGCCAGCTGGCAGGCCCTGGAACTGATGCGGGGATTGGGTGGTCTGAATATGGTTGGTATGGATCTGGTCGAAGTGTCGCCACCCTACGATCATGCCGAGATCACCGCCTTGGCGGGCGCTAACGTGGCTTACGACTGGCTGTGCGTTATGGCTGAGCGTCGCCAGAAAGGGCTCTGGTAGGGAGGTCCGGACGTGCCGTCTGGGGATTCTCTGGGAACCATTTGCCTTCTTGTTCGCTGAACCCCGCCTGTCCTTCCAAATCCCTCTTTAAGCACCCCCAAAAAGAAAAAGCACTGCGAGCAGTGCTTTCGTCAAATTGACAAGTTGTATCGGAGGAACATCCGAACTCACAGTGACGTCTTATGTCATGTGAGCTCTATTTTGGATTGTTTTTCAGTAATTTAGGAGTGAGATAACGAAACTTCATTAGATATAGATGACTTTCTTATTTTGTCAAAATGATAAAAAAATTCTCTAAATGACAGAGCGCGCAACTACAAAACAGCAGCGCGCCGTCCAAAGTTTTGATCAAAAGTCTCGTCAAAAAAAGCTCGAAATATCAGAGAGAAGAGAGAATTGAATGACAACTCTTCGCTCATGAATAGAATTCGTCCGAAATTAACGGATGAATTTATGTCTTTTGGATTATGAGACTAAACGGCAGGTAGGCGGACTTCAAGTGGTGGCGCGCCGCCCCCACTGCCTGTGTTTTCACTCGTCGGATTCAGTACTGTCGCTGGCGGGATCGAGCACCAGCAAGAGCCGTGTTTCGCCCGTCCCCTCGATCGGTGGGGATCGGTGCAGCAAATGCAACCGTTGGACATTTCAACCAACGTCTCATCAGTCCGGCTTAACTCGGTATCCGCGCGAACCAGGTCGGCGTCGATATTGACTTCTGACATGTCGTTAACAATCACTGCAACCCGGCGGCCGTCTTTATTGTTTAACACGCTGTTCAGCCGGGTGGTTTTACCTGCGCCCAAAAATCAGGAAAGCACAGTGACCGGTAAGCGTGTATCAAGCATGGCAAGAAACTCGTTGTTTAGTGGATGAGTCATGAAACGGGCAGAGTTACTAGACTTGTGCAACTCTTAAAGTTACGTGAGTGTGGGAGGAGGATAGAAGTCCATGAAAAGTAACAGTCGTCTTTCCCTTGCGCTGCACGCCCTCAGCCATATGGCGCGGGAGTCGGACAGGTATTGGACATCCGCCGAAATAGCTGAGCACGCAGGGACCAATCCGGTTGTGGTCAGGCGCGCTTTGGGCAAACTCGCCAAGGCTGGGTTTCTGCTAGCCAAAAAGGGGCATTCGGGGGGATGGCGATTGGCCTGTGACCCCAACGACATATCACTCGCTGACATCTATCTGGCGCTGGAGGAGGGTGTGTTTGCGGCGTCGCAGCCGGTAGAGCCCACCAAGTGCTCACTGGAAACCGCGCTGCATGAGAAGGTTGCAGGGGTTTTGACTGACATTGAGGGCGTGTTGATTGCACGGCTTGGTCAAACGTCCATTGCCGAAATTTCGGGACACGCAACCGCGCAGTCGGACCCGGCCAGACCCTGAATTCGGGGCGGAACGGGTCCGAGTTGCTCGCGGGCTAAACCCCTATTTGGTCCAGCCTAGGTTCAAAGGGTGAGCCTTTCTTTGCTCTTGGACTTCGCCCTTGTGCTTGCCAGCATCCCATCCAACCCGGCTCAGCACTTTCTCCGCAAAGTCCAGAGACTCCTGATCAGTCACTGTTGCGATCGTGTCGTTCCAGCGGTTCAGGAACCCCCCGGCGGCAATTACGGCCACAACCTCAATGATCTGAACATCGGTGAAGTGCTTGCGCATTTCGGCGAAATGGTGGGCTTCAGTGGCGTTGGGGGAGGAGCCGCCGGCTATGGCAAGGTTCAGCGCCGCCCTTTCGGCATCGGTGAAATGATCTGATTCCTCCAGGTTCCATATCGCCAGAATTTTCTCTTCTGACACGCCAATGTGGTTCAGATGATAGGCGCCGTGGGACTGGCAGTGACGACACCCACTGGCCATGCTCGAGGCGAGGAACACCAGCTGCTTGATTTCTTTGCTGACTTCACGCGGGGCGAAAATCAATTGGAGAAATGAGTTCCAGCCCTGTCTGAGCTCCGGCCAGTGTTCCATTTCCAGATTCTGCCGGTTTTCATATTGATCGCCACTCATTCTCGGTCTCCTTGGGGTATATATTTTTCACGAATGCCAAAGTAAAATCCTCTTTGCTACAGCAAATCAATCCTCCTTTTGGGATCCCAAAGAATATTTTACTGGGGATTTAGCCTGTATCATTCAAGAATTGCGGTATCTCGGGATCCTAGTCATAGTTGCTTGAGGTGATTCTTCAGCAACGAAGCAAGGCTCTAGGCATGTCAGAAACAGTGTTTCCATCAACCGCTCAATTCAACGCCGCTGTTCGGGACCGGCTGGTGTTGGATAGTTCGACGATCACTGAGGCGGCGCAACGAGGCAAGATCGCCGACCTGCCCGAAGGCGGGATCAGCCGCCCTGAAGGCGGTAAAGCCTGGGATCCGGCGTGGTTCGCGTTTCTGGAAGCCGACTGTCCGGCAACGGTCAATCCGGCCCTGTGGCGTCACGCGCAGCTGAATGCAGTCAGTGGTCTGTTCGAGGTGACCCAAGGCGTTTGGCAGGTGCGTTCGGCGGACTATGCCAACATGACCGTGATCGCAGGGGATTCAGGGTGGATTGTCGTTGATCCTCTGCTGACCCGTGAAACTGCCCAGACTGCGCTGGCTCTGGTCAACGACACCCTCGGCGCACGTCCTGTCAGCGCTGTGTTGGTGACCCATACCCATGCAGACCATTTCGGCGGATTGGGCGGGGTCGTGGCAGAAGGGGCAGATACCCCGATCTATGTGCCCAAGGACTTCATGATTTATGCCGCCGCCGAAGGGGTTCTAGGTGGCAATCACACCTCTCGCCGCGCCATCGATCAGTTCGGCCTTGCCTTGCCGTTTGGACCTGAAGGTCTGGTCGACGGTGGCATCGGCAAGACGGTTGCGCGCGGCTATCGCGGGTTTCGCGAACCAACGCACGAAATCGGAGAGGAAGACAGGAGGAAGGAAATCGATGGCGTCACCTTCGAATTCCTAATGGCCTCTGGCACGGAGGCGCCTGCAGAATTTACATTTTTCCTGCCTGATTACGGCGTGTTGTGCATGGCCGAGGTCTGTACGCAAACCCAGCACAACTTGCTGACCCCTCGTGGGGCCGAAGTGCGCGACGCGCGTCTGTGGGCTCGGGTGATCGATGAGGCGATCGTTCGGTATTGTGCTCGGACCGAGACCCTGATCAACTCTCACAATTGGCCGGTTTGGGGCTCGGATGACGTCCACGCCTTCATGCTGGAACAGCGGGATATCTATAAGTACATCCACGATCAGACCCTGCGTTTGGCCAATCATGGCTTGACCATCAAGGAAGTTGGCGCAGCGCTGCAGGAACCTGATTTCGCCCGTCACGCTCTGCACGTGCGTGGCAATTACGGCATGCTCTATTTTAACGCCCGTGCGGTTTATCAGAAATACTACGGTGCTTTTGATGGGCGACCTGTGGATCTGAATCCCTTGCCGCCCGAAGCCGAAGGCAAGCGCTACTTGCAGGCCTTGGGGGGCGAAGAACGCGTTATCCAGCTGGCGCAGGATGCTGTTGAACACGACGACTTGCAGTGGGCGGCGACCTTGCTGAACCACGTGGTCTTCGCAGGTGACCCGAGCGCGGAAGCGCGGGCTTTGCTGGCGCTGGTCTATCGCAACATGGGCTATCGCGCAGAAAGCGGGATCGAGCGCAACATTTGCCTGGCCGGAGCACAGGAGTTGGAGCAGGGGGTGAAAGTCCTGCCTGCCGCCGGTGGCAGAAACGTCGAGCTGGCGGCGACCCTCTCCATACAAGACTGGCTAGACGCCTACGCCATCCGACTGAACCCGGACAAGGCGCGGGGAGAGGCCTTTACGGTACGGATCCAGACGCCGGAAGGGGTCGCGTTGGTTTCAGTTGCCCGGCAGACCGAGTTTGCGCGAATTAACGATGCTGATGCTTCCGCGGATGTCACGGTAACCGCGTCACGGCAGGCGCTGGAAGCACGCATGAGCGGGCAGGCGGGCGAGACTGACATTGGGGTTGAGGGCGACAAAGCGTTGTTTGAACGCTGGCTGGCCCTGCACGAACCCTTCGACCTCTGGTTCAGGATAGCGACACCATGAAGACATGGGAATTTGACTACATCGTTGTGGGCGGCGGGGCGTCTGGTTGTGTGCTCGCTGCGCGTCTTGCGGAGGATACGACGGCGCGGGTGGCCTTGCTGGAGCGCGGAAAGGTTGACAGCAACCAGTGGATCCACATCCCCGCCACCTTCTTTAAAGCCATCCAAAGCCCAGACGTTGAGATGCAGGTTTCTGAGCCTGATCCATCGCTGGAAAGCCGACCCTTTGTGGTGCCACAGGGGCGTGTTCTGGGCGGCGGATCGTCGGTCAATGGCATGATTTACATGCGCGGTCAGGCGCAGGACTACGACGCCTGGGCGGACCAGTTTGGGTGCGAAGGCTGGGGGTATTCTGACGTGCTGCCGGCCTACAAGCGGCAGGAGCGAAACACCCGGCTGGCTGATCCCTATCACGGTACGTCCGGTCGGTTGATCGTGGACGATCCCAGTGAGAAACACCCTGTGACGCAAAGGATCATTGACGCGGCTGTTGCCTGCGGTTTGCCCTTCAACCCCGACTTTAACGGCGCCTCGCAGGATGGGGTTGGTTGGTACCAGGTCACGGCCCATCGTGGACGTCGACAGTCCGCCGCAACGTGCTTCCTCAAGCCCGCACTCAAGCGCGAAAATCTTACGCTGTTAACTGAAATCGAGGTCAATCGGCTCCAGATCGAGCATCGACGCGCTAAGGCCATTGAGGCCTTTGATGCCAACGGGGAGCCGGTCCTAATCAAAGCCGCTCGCGAAATCATTTTGTGCGCAGGCAGTTTCCAATCACCCAAATTGCTTATGCTGTCCGGTGTCGGTCCCAAGGCGGATTTGCAGCGTCATGGCATTGACGTTGTCTATGATTCACCAGAAGTCGGCGCGAACTACCAGGACCACGTCGGCGCGCCTCTGACCGCTCGTTTGAGCGAAAAGGTCGGTTTGCATGGGGCGGATAGGGGCCTGAAGTCGGTGGGGCATGGCTTGAACTATCTGCTGTTCCGGCGCGGATTGCTGACCTCGAACCTGCTACAAGGCGGTGCCTGCGTGGATACCAGTGGAAGCGGACGGCCTGATGTCCAGTACAACATCGCACCCTTTGCCCCCGGCGCGCCGGGGATGCCGCCGTTGGACTTCCACGCGCTGCAAATTCATCCCATGACCATGCGACCCAAGAGCAGGGGTCGGCTCAGCCTGCGTTCAGCCGATCCGCGGGAGTCGCTGCGGTTTCAAGCAGAGGCACTGGGCCACGATGCTGATCTTGCGACGCTTCGGCGCGGGGTTCGTCTGGCGCGGGATATCCTCAATCAAGCGGGCCTGCGGGAGTTAGTGTCTGAGGAGGTGTGGCCTGGACCCGGCATTAGCGTGGCAGAGGGCTCAAACAACCTCGACGACGCCATCCGCGCGCAGGCGCGGACGATCTACCACCCATCGGGAACATGCCAAATGGGTGGTTCGGATGAGGCGGTGCTTGATCCGCAACTGCGGGTCAGGGGCGTGGACGGGCTTCGCGTGGCGGATTGCTCAGTGATGCCGACCCTGACATCGGGCAACACGGGCGCACCGACGATGATGATCGCCGATCGGTGCGCCGATTTCATCCTTGCAGACGCGCCCTAACCGAAATCGTAGAAAGTCGTGTTCGGGTGGAAGGTGATCCAGGAGCGAACATACTGCTGGTAACTCTGCAGGGGCGTCAGCTTCTGACCTTCAAGCGCGCCGCTTACGCAGGTTCCGAACCAGTTCCAGGTTGAGCCAGTCTGAGAATCGGTCATCCCCGCGTCCGTAGCGGTGAACGCCAGAACTTCCCCGTCGTGTTCTCGCGAGTAAGCAAGCGCGGACGACTGATCTGGTGAGACTGCGAGCACAATGGGCGCGTCATTGACGTCATCCATGACCACCTGGCTGGTTTTCAGCTGTTCCCAATCATAACCTCTGGCCACCCCATTAATCTCCAGCCCCATCACCAACGAAGGGGTTTCCTGCATGTGCCAGGCAGGTTTGGTGGCTTCAAAGTTTTGCAGCTTAGCGACGAAATTGTAGCGTCGGGTGAAGTTTGGATCGTATTGGAGGATCTGGCTGCTTGGGTGCTTTTCCAACCAGTTGGCGAGGGTCATTTGCTCAAAGCCAACGTCTTCCAAAACCCGCCCTTTGAGCTTGCCCATCGCAGCTTCTCCGGTTTCTTGCTGCCACCAAGTGCCGGTCTGATTGTCCTCAAATGTGGCGTTGAAGGCAATCGCTCCGACCAACGTGAAATCAAGCGTCATGCCATCGACATTCAGGTCATAAACCCGGCCACTGCGGCACAGACCGCAGTACGTGACCCACACGGGAAGGTCGGCGATGCTGTCTACGATCTGGTGGTGGAACATCACCATATTCACGGGGAAGGCCTTCTGCTCGCCTTTGTAGTCCAGGCCGATGACTTGTAGATTGGGATCTAATTCGTTGTCTTCCTGCCCCACAAACACCTTCGTCGAGATCGCAGGAAACTTGATACGGCCAACCCAAATCCGGTTGAAGAGCCAGTAAATCCCAAACCATATGAGAACCAGAGGTACAGCAACGGCAATCAGGATCAGGCGCATTTCTGGCGCGGCCAGGACAAGACAGGCTGCGAGTGCGATGCCACCAATGATCCGTAATACCCGGATGCTCGACCAGCTGTAATAAGCGACCTGCATTTGTCCGGGCAGCTTCTGAAGGATCGGCGGTGTTCCGTTCGCGCTTAGTCCCTTCAGTGCTTCAAAAAAGACCAGTCCCAGGAGTAGGACAATAAACAAGGTTGAAAACATGCTGACCTCTAGCGTTGATGAATGACCGGACTCTTCCAAGGCCTTCAAAAGCAATGATCATGTCGCAAAGAAGGGTTGGGCGTGCGGCAAACAGTCTAAGCTTCATTGGTCGCCTGAGTCATGGTGTTAGTGATGCTCCTTCCCAGAAAGGGGCTTTTGTGGCCGAAATGATGACCTTGGGCTCGATCAGGGTTTTTCGTTTTGATGGCTGGAGTCATGCTGCCATGGTCCGTAATGAGTTGCAGCCCTTTGGCAGTGCCCAGACTCTGGCTGCGCATTTGGTTAAACCCGCTTTGCGAGGATGAAGTTATTCGCGTCCTTAATCCTGTGCTCAAAATCGCGCTGACTTCTCCGGAAGCAGCAAAAGCACCGAGTTTGCATATTCTTCCTCTTGCCAAGGCGCGCAGTGCTTTTTCAAAACTGATCCGGCGGCTTGAGGCCTCGATCGATCTTGCCTGTGAAGTGGAACAAGGTGAGATGGCGCTGGAAGGGCGCACATTGCCCTGGCGACTTTATCGGGCTGACACAACCTCCCCGACGGCTTCCACCTGCATGGTCTTTTTCCATGGAGGCGGGTGGGTGATTGGTGACTTGGATTCCCATGACAACCTGTGTCGGGCTCTCTGTTTGCATTCGGGCATATCTCTGCTGTCAGTCGACTATCGACGGGCGCCAGAAGATCCCTTTCCAGCAGCGTTCCACGACGCACGTGACGCGATGGTCTGGGCTCGTGAGCATGCCGCTTCTCTGGGCTTTGATCCGGCATTGATGGGTGCGGGCGGTGACTCCGCCGGCGCCAACATCGCCGCCGCGGCGGCGCTGGCGTTGCGGGATCAAGGGGAGCAGCCTGGGGCATTCCAGATGCTGATTTACCCCTCTGTGACAGCAGAAGGGGAGACCGAATCCTACAAGGCCTACGGCAAGGGCTTTGGTTTGGATGCTGCGGTCATGGATTGGTTTGCTGACCATTACTTGCCCAAAGGGGTCGATCGCACCAACCCTTACGTTTCACCGCTGCTAGCCGAAAGCCTTGCTGGGTTTCCACCAACCGTCCTTGTCACCGCCGGGTTTGACCCGCTGCGAGATGCAGGAGAGGCCTTTGCCGAGCGGTTGAAGGCGGCCGGGGTGCGGACCGAGTATCGCGAGTTCCCAGACCTGATCCACGGTTTCGTGGCCTGGGCCGGCTTGGTGCCTTCGGCCCAGGCGGCGATCCAGGAAACCGCCGAATTGCTAGGGGCGATCAGCGCGGACACATAGCTTTGGGTGGTGCCAAGGACGTCCGTGGACGACTGTGTCTCGGTTTCGCGAACAGGTTTGGGGCTTAAGTCAGCACGGTCGGGCGGCGCTTTTCGCCAGGTAATCAGCGCATGGACACAGTCCCGCAAAACGTCATCTCGGGCTCGTCCTGCACCCGGAAGAACCTCCGCGATATCGCTGTTTTTGCGCAGGCAAAAATGGACCTGAAAGGCGTGTTCGCTGGGCCACGACCCGGCCGCAACGGCTGTCAATACGTGGCGTGCTAACTATAGAAATTCTCTATGGAAAAGGACAATATAATAATTTTACAGCCCCCTCGTTTTCACCCACTATTGGCTGGATAGAAAGGGGTGAGTGTGTGACTTTGGATCAGGATACGCTTCGAATAACATTGCTGGGTACGGGTATCCCAAATCCAGATATTAATGCTTTCGGGACATCGACCCTGATTGAAGCGGGCGATCAATGTGTGTTGATCGACTGTGGACGAGGCACAGCGATCCGTTTGTCACAGGCCGGATACCCTTTGGGCGTTACGGACACGGTGATCCTCTCTCACTACCATTCCGACCATTATGCCGGCCTGTTCGATTTGCTGATGACCGGGACAATCCAGCAGCCCTATTCCAATAGAGGCGGGCCACTGCACCTCTTTGGCCCTCCGGGCGTTCAGGATGTCGCGGAAGGGGCTTGGCTGGCGACTAAGCCGGATCGTGAGATCAGAGTGGCTGACAGCGAAATTGACCCTGATCATATGCGCGTCATTCCCCACGAATACGCAGAAGGCGAGGTCTACAACCGTGGAGGGCTCAAGATCATTGCGATCGAAGTGGATCACGGCGAATTCATAAGGCCCGCTTACGCCTTTCGGGTGGAATACGCGGGTCGCGTGTTCGTTCACAGTCATGACACGCGATACAACGAAAACCTCATCCGTCAGGCCCAAGGCGCGGATGTGTTCGTTCACGAAGTCGCCGCCGCACGTGCCGAAACGCTTGCACACTATCCGCGCATCCAGGTTGCGATTGACCATCACGCCAGTCCAACCGAAGTCGGTCGCGTGTTCACGCAGACACAGCCCAAGATTGCGATGTTGACGCATCTTGTGATGCTGCCGCCTAACCCAATGACGATCAGTGAAATCGTGTCTGAGCTGGCGGAAGAATATAGCGGGATCGTCTTGGTCGCTGAGGACCTGATGACCATTGAAATTGGCAAGAACATTTCACTGATCCCCTTCAACCATGGCGGCAGTGGCCTGCAACACAAACCCCTTCGTAATCGAGACTAACAAGGATCCTTTTGTGGTATGCGCACGGTAAACCAACATAACCTGACCCATGTCTTTTCCGCGTATTTTGGCGATGAAACCGACCCTCGCGTTCGGGAGATAATGACAGCGCTCGCTCAGCACATTCACGATTTCGCACGCGACGTAAAACTGACGCATGCCGAATGGCAAACCGGCATCAAGTTCCTGCAATGGGCCGGCGAGATAACGACTGAGGAGCGGAACGAATTTGTGCTGCTCTCCGATGTATTGGGTCTGTCGTCCCTGGTCGATATGATCAACACCAATCCAGAAGCAACCAGCTCTTCGGTCCTCGGACCCTTTCACGTCTCGAACCCGCCAGCCATGGAGATGGGTGACGATTTACGCGGGGACTTTGAAGGACAGCTCGTGTTGGTCCAAGGAAAGGTGACGGACACAGAGGGCAAGAGCATTCCCGGTGCCCAGATCGACATCTGGCAAACCGCGCCCAATGGGCTGTATTCCAGCCAGGATCCTGAACAGGATACCTTCTCTTTCCACGGTTTACTGACCTCGGATGACGCCGGTTTTTACCGGTTTACCACGGTTCGACCCGTCAGTTACACCGTGCCAACAGACGGGCCCGTCGGGGATATTCTACGGGCCGCAGGCCGGCATCCATGGCGTCCCTCTCACCTCCATTTTATCGTCAAGGCTGAGGGGTGTAAGCCACTGGTGACGGAGGTGTTCCCTACCGATGATCCCTATCTGGACCAAGATACGGTCTTCGGTGTGCGGGAAGATTTGGTGATGGAGTACGTCGAACGGCCGGCATCAGATTTCCCCGACAACCTCGCACTCAGTGGCAAGGTCAGAGAAGGGTTCGCGCAAGTCGATTTCGACTTTGTATTGGCCAAAGAATAAGCCAGCTGACGCCGTGCGCGACGGCAGCGCGCGTCCACCGCACGAAAGCGATCCGCTTAGCAGACACAACGGACAGTTTAGGACCAACAACATGGCGAAGAATTATCACCAGGACGGTAAGTGGTGGGTCAGCCCCTATAACTACATCGACGAGGTTCGTGAAAAACTGGCGTTGCCTCCCAGTGTTCAAATCCATGACGCCACGCTGCGCGATGGAGAGCAGACGCCAGGCGTCGTGTTTACCAAGGACGATAAAATCGCCATTGCCTCGAAGCTGAATGAAATTGGCGTGGAGCGGATTGAAGCCGGTATGCCGGCTGTGTCTCAGCCGGATGCCGAGGCGATCCGGGAGATTTCCTCACTGGGTCTTTCGTCCAAGATATTTACCTTCGCCCGGGCCATGCGCCAGGATATCGACATGGCTCTGGAATGCGGCGCAGACGGTGTGGTGATCGAGGTTCCAATTGGGTATCCAAAGCTGGTGACACAGTTTGGCTGGACATGGGAAGACGTGTTCAAAAAGAGCAAAGATGTCATCAACTACGCCCGAGAGAATGGCCTGTACGCCGTATTCTTTCCCTACGACACGACACGCGCCCGGGCGGAAGACCTCGAAAACCTATGCCGTGCGGTGATGAACGAGTCTCCCCCGGATAGCATCGGTATCGTTGACACGATGGGGTGCGCCACGCCTGAGGCGATCAAGTACATGGTGCGTTGGGTGAAGGAGATGACGGGCCTGCCCATTGAAATTCACACACACAACGATTTCGGCATGGGCGTGGCTACAGAGTTGGCAGCGGTGACCGTCGGCGCAGAGGTTGTCCATAGCTGTGCCAACGGCCTTGGCGAGCGTACCGGTAACGCAGCAATGGAAGAGCTAATGCTGGGTCTAGATTTGCTCTACGGCTACGACACGGGATATCGCCTTGATAAGCTGCCTGAGCTGGCAGACTTGGTCTCGCAAGTTTCCAACATTCCAATCGCCCGCAATAAACCGGTCTTAGGACATGGAAACTTCATTCGGGAAAGCGGCATTGGCATTCAGTATGTGATGAACGACCCCTTGGTCATGTTCGGCACGCATCCCGCTCTGACCGGGCGAGCCGGCCAAGTGGTGCTGGGCAAAAAAAGTGGCAAAGCGTCCATTCAATATAAGCTAGGAGAACTCAATGTCGGTGGTGTGGAAGACCATCAGATTGGCGAGATCTTGGGCGCAGTGAAAGAGAAGGGTATCAGCAAGAAAGACATTCTCAGCGATGCCGAATTCCTCGAAATTGTGTCGTCGATCACCAGCTAAGCTAAGCCGGAACCCTCGATAAACTGCACCAGTCGTTTGTGGAAATCGACAACCTCCAGCCGGTCACGACCTGCGCTGGAGGTCCAAAACCCAGCATTTCGAGTGGTCAACTCCACATTCAAGTCCAGCGGAACAATACGGAAGCGCTCATAGTACTGCCGCAGCATACGAAACGGCAACATGCTGCAAGACTTGGTTTTTTCCAGCATTCGAAACGTAATCGTTACGTCGCCTGAGTTTTCAATTCTTGGTGTAATGCCGGGCAAGCCAAGATGTTCGAGCGTCTCTCGCGTTACATCAAACAGCCCGGAAATTTCCCCCACGGCGATCCAGTTGTGATCGGTGAGATCCTGTGGCGAGACATTGGTCTTTGTCGCAAGGGGGTCATCTTCGCCAACAAAGATCGCTAAGCGGTCCTGAAACAGCAACTCCCTGACCAACCCATCATCGCCTCGGTTCAGGTCATAGGGGATAATGGCCACGTCGAGCATGTCCGTGTTCAGTCGCGTTGCCAGCCGGGATGCGACTTCACAGTGAATTTTCAGCGAGTATGACGGTGGGTGATCCACCAAGGTTGCGAAAAAATCGCCGATAATCGTTGAGGCGAGCATGGGGCCAACACCGACCCGTAACTCCCCGGCCATGCCATGCTTCCACTCTTGGATGGCCGTTTGAGCTTGCTCGGTATTTCGGAGAATGCTGCGTCCTTCTTCGGCAAGTCGGCGACCTATTTCAGTTGGCGTCACCCCATATCGCCCACGCCTCAAAACCGCGCCACCTACGCGGTCCTCAATCACCTTCACAGATCGTGAAAGCGTGGGCTGCGTAACGTTTAATTTTTTAGCCGCTTTGGTTACAGACCCCAATTCGACAATGATGGCGAGCTGGGTAAGGAATTTCGGATCCATGGTTGCAGCCTCTCCCGCAAGATCTAACCCATGACGCTGAACATATTAGACATTCCGCAGGCGGGGCGTCTGGCTATAGATAAATTCTATGTTGAGGCCATAAAACAGAATTTTACAACATGCTTGTTCAGCGGCAGGTTACTTCTCAGAAACATTCTTACACCGGTTCATGCGAAGGTCAGCCGGCTTGAAACAGGGGATCTTTACCCCTGACTGAGCACTAGGGACTGGCCGTGCAGACGCCGAAGCTACGAGAGAAATCAGGTAAAGCATGACGCAGGTCCAGCAAAGTTTAGAAGACAAAATTCAGGCCTCCGGTGGCGCTCTGTCCATGCTCAGAGCGTCCAACGACAGCACTGTAATCTTCCCGGGTATTCCCCCAGAGTTTACCAATTGGCGGGATGAGCAAGCTGCTTGGCACCATAGCGTTGTGTTGTTTGAGCAGTCTTACCACATGACCGAGCTGCACATCCGTGGCGGAGATGCTGTCAAGTTTGTCTCCCAGTTCGCGACAAATGACCTGAGCAACCTGACGCCCATGCGGGCCAAGCAACTGATCATGGTGGATCCCAGTGGGCACCTGATTTCTGATGCGATCATCTTCCGGGAGTCTGACGACTTCCTCCGTGTTGTCGGTCCACCGACGGCCAGCAACTGGTTGCAGTTCAATGCTGAGAACACAGATTTGTCGATTGAAGTCGCGCGAAACGACAACATGATCGTTCCGCGTCCAAGCCGCGACGTTTTCCGCTTTCAGCTGCAAGGTCCCTCGGCGCTGGATCTGATGCGGGCCGTGGTCGATGGCGACCTGCCGGATATAAAGTTTTTCCGCATTGGCGAATTCAACATCGCTGGCCACACGGTTCGGGCATTGCGGCACGGTATGGCGGGACGTCCGGGTTTCGAGATTTACGGGCCGTGGGAAGTCCAAGCAGAGGTGCGCAGCAAGATTGAAGACATCGGGAAGCAGTTCGACCTTCGCAAGGCTGGTTCGGTCACCTACCCGACAGCGGCGCAAGAGTCGGGCTGGATGCCTCGGCCATTCCCGTCGATCTTCTATGGTGAGGGCATGCGCGCTTTCCGTGAATGGCTTCCGGCGAAGTCATTTGAGGGGACGTGTTCCCTGGGCGGCAGTTTTGTGACCGACGATATGAGCCAGTATCTGGTGGAGCCCAATGAGTTGGGATACGGGCCTATGGTGCATTTCGACCATGACTTTGTCGGTCGAGACGCGTTGCTCGCGCGTAAAGACGACGAACATCGGGTCAAAGTTACGCTGGAATGGAACAATGATGACGTCTTTGACGTCATGAAACGTTCTGTTGGCTCTGCCCGGCCGCGCACCAAATTCATCGCACTACCAATCCCGATGTACGCAACTTTTGAGTACGACCAAGTGCTTCTGGGGGATCGCCTGATCGGCATCTCACAGTGGTGCACGTACTCCTCGAACGCTGGAAGCGTTCTTTCGACTGCGCTGATTGATCGTGACGACATCGAGATGGGTCGGGAAGTGACCCTGCTGTGGGGTGAGCCCGATTCTCAAAGACGCACCGTCGAAGACCATGATCTCGTTGGTATCCGGGCCAAAATTGCCCCGGTTCCTTACTTCGATAAAGCAATCAAGCGTGATTAAGCAGAGGCCGGGGAGGGTCTCTGAACTAGCAACCTGTGTGTGGAGGAAAACATGTACAAACACTTAAAGACAGCCACTGCGGCAGCCTTAGCCGTGCTCGCCGCCGGTTCGGCAACAGCTCAAGTCAACTTAACCGCTGAAACGGGCGGGCCCGGCACAGTTGTGCATCTGGCTCCCGCGTCCTTGGTTGAATACGCAGCCGAGCGCGGCATTGCGAACATTCAGCTCAAAGACGGACAAACTTCGACGAACTACGTACTTTCGATCGGTGAAGACAAAGTCGATATTGGTTCAGTTCCCTTGATTTTGCCCTTCCTATTGGGCAAAGGCGTTGGTCCCTATTCTAGCATCGACAAGGCGGATGCAGCCGGGTTGGGCGCTAATGTCCAGTTGCTCGCACCCTACACATTGGGCGTTTATTACCTCTATGCCTACGATGCCAAAGGCTTTTCCAGTTGGGACGATATCAAGGGCACCAAGATCTTGAACGGTCCACCACGGGGTGCTGCGACGACTGATTCGCGGGTTATCATCCAAGCGCTGACGGGCCTGAAGCATGATGAGGACTATGAGTCCGTAACCGTGAACTGGGGCCAAGCCGCCTCGGCCGTGGTTGATGGAACCGCTGACGCTGCCATGCTGCCAGAACTGTTTCCAAGTGGACGCGTGACGCAAGCCTCGGCCGCAGGCGCCATGACCGCGCTTTCGATGCCGAAGGATGCCTTTGAATCCGACGCCGTGCAAAAAGTCCTGCGCAAGCCTGGCTCGGCGCCTTACCGTCTGCCTATTTCGGAAGCGCAAGGCCTGGGTGACAACTGGACGATTATATCCGACGACGACACTTTCCGCGGAATGGCGGTTTTGGGCGGTTTGGTCGGTCGTGCCGGTTTGGATGAGGGCGTCGTGTACGAACTCGTCAAAGCCCACATCGAAAACATCGACAACACCAAGGCGAAGGCGCCGTTTGCTCGCTTGGCGAACTTCGATGTCCTCGACGATGCGGTGACCGGCGTTTGTACGACGGGCATCATGTATCACCCGGGTGCTGTCCGCGCTTGGGAGGAAGCGGGTTACACAGTTCCTGCATGCGCCAAGCTCTAGTTTTGAGTGACACCTACGACAAGCCGGGTAACCTGTTAAGGTTGCCCGGCCTTATTTGGTTTTGCTGATAATTCTAATATTTGTTGTGCTGACACAAACGACTGCCCTGGTATCAGGGTTCGAGAAGCTAGGTTGCCCCGATGACAAAGACCGAAGAGCTCGCCGCAGACAGTCCGATTGAAAATCGTGTCATTAGGGGTCTTGTCTACACCGTCGCCTTGTCCTTCGTTCTTATTGGTTTACTCAACGTGACCCCGGCAATACCCGGTTGGGATCAATTGGGTAAAGACATCACTGGATGGTCCAACTTCAAGGTTCGGCGCTTCCCGACCGAATGGTTCTACCCGCTTGTCTTCTTCGCGATGATGCTGATCGTGGCTCTCAAGCACTCCATCTGGCGCAGTTGGGCGCAGTATGGTGCGACGCGGCGTGCGCTGGGCCTGCTTTTAGATGTGGCCCTCGTGCAGGCTGCCTTGACCGTTTCACTGACCTACCTGACAGAAATTGAAGCCATTTGCCTTTTTGATCAGATCACCGGAGATCGTGCCCGGTTGGTCGCGCAGGTGCTTCAGTCAGAAATTGAGTTTGCGGAGTTGTTGGGACTGCCTATACCCGACTCTGCGGATGACCCTGCTTGTCTGAACACAACGGGGGTTTGGCTGCCGCTGATCCTGCTGCTCTGTGTCGTGGTTTTCCTGGTTTACAACATCAAGGTCTGGGGTCTGCCGCTGGTGTTGGTTGCGATTATCATCGCCGCCTATACTTTTGCCACCGTTCTCAATTGGTACATTTGGGGAGCTGAGGGGCAGAGCAAATACCTGATCACGATATTGGGCAGCGACGAAGCGCGCAGTCTGGCAGATGGGCGTCTCCATGTCCGCGATGCCGTGGTCAATCAGGGCTCCGGCATTCTTGGCCGTTTTATTAACGTCCTGATGTTGCTGGTTTTTCCCTACATCATTTTGGGTGCGCTCTTTGGGCGATGCGCCGGCGGCCAATCTCTGATTAAGCTGGCATTTCTACTGACACGTAACCTGCGCGGCGGTCCGGCGCACGCGGCGGTCGTGTCTTCGGCCATGTTTGGGACTATTACTGGTGGCCCTGTCGTCAATGTATTGTCGACCGGTGTTCTCACCATACCAATGATGCTGAAGCGGGGTTTTTCGCGTGTGTTCGCCGGAGGTGTCGAAGCAGCGGCGTCTTCCGGTGGTTCGATCATGCCGCCCATCATGGGCGTCGCCGCATTTGTTATGGCCGTTCTTACTGGCGTACCCTACCGGGAGATCGTTATCGCCGCGATTATCCCGGCGCTTCTGTACTTCTTTTGCCTGTTTCTCTCCGTCATCTTCCAAGCCCGAAAACAGCGCATTGAGGCCGTCGGTGAAGTAGGACCGGAAATGAAGCTGGAATGGCGAGATTTCTTGTCTCTGCTGCAGATTTTTCTTCCGATTTTGCTGGTGTTGCTGTTGATCCTGACCCCAAAGGACAGCATCGGCTGTGATCCAATTTCGCAAATGTTGGGTGCCGTCGTCGTCGAAACCGACCGAGGCTGCCGTGTTACATCCTTACCGTGGATCATGGCGCTGTTTCAGAACTCTGCGGGCGATGCCAGTGCAGCAGGGTGGTGGGCTACCGTGTTGCTGTTCTTTCTGATGTTCCTCGATCGGGAAATCCGGCTAAACCCCAAGAAAGTGTTCGATGCCCTGGCTGAGGCAGGCGTGACCATCGCCACACTCTACCTGATGTTCTTGGCCGTTACCGTGATTGATGTCAGCCTCAACCTTACAGCGCTCGCAAAGTTCGTCGCAGTAGACGTTCTTTCCTTCCTGAAATCCTTTGATGCCAGCAGCGGTGATATAGGATTCCAGCTGTTTGCACTGCTGCTCACCATGCTGCTCGCCGTCTTGCTCGGGATGGGTATGCCGGCTGTGCCTGCTTACATTAACGTGGCTTTGCTGATGGGGCCTCTTTTGATTGGCCTGGGCTTGGCGACGTTTACCTCGCACATGTTCATTTTTTACTTCGCCATCGCCTCGTCGATTACACCGCCCGTGGCACTTGCAGCCTTCGCAGCCTCAACCATTACCAAGGCCGATCCAATGGCCACAGGTTTTTCAGCGGTTAAGTCCGGTATTGTGTTGTTCGTCATTCCCTTTGTCTTCTCAATTTATCCAGAAATTCTATTGATCGACAAAGCGGTCCTAGATCCCAATTCGGGCGCCATGCTAGCCTACCTCCCTGGCTATGATGGCAGCACCGACTGGGGCGCCCTCGGGATCTTGCTGGGCCGCATTCTGCTCGCGCTCTACCTGCTATCCAGCGCGCTATCCGCATTCGATGTGAAAAGGCTTTCACGGCTGGAGGTCGCGCTTCGAGTATCGCTCGCCGCCTTGGTTCTGTTCCGTCCTGTCGAAATCTATGCGCCCGCATCCGCACTAAGCCTGGCCTTGCTCGGGTTCCATTTTCTGCAGTTTTGGAGATCCGAGCAAAACGGTTCCGCAGAGCACAAACTCGGCTCCTAGCGGCACGGATTGTCAGCGGTAGACTGATTGTTGCCCACGCGGCGGCACCGCTAAGGGCCTCGATTGACCAACGGCGGTGTGAGGCGCGCTAACATCTCGCCTCACCTGACCTCGTTTCAGCTGTCCTCGCCGGCGTTTTTGGG